>JAFKKS010000265.1:0-10355 GCA_017304555.1 Hyphomicrobiales bacterium | reverse complement strand
GTCATCAGAATGATCGCCGCCGGCGGGATGAAGAATCCCGAGACCAGCAGGAACAGGTTGATCATCAGCATCAGCACCCAGCGATTGACGTGCATGTCGGCGATCGCCTGCGCCAATGTCTGGGTGAGATAGAGCGACGTCAGCATGTAGCCGAAGAGAACGGCCGCGCCGATGATCATCAGGATCATCACGGATTCGCGCGTGGTGTCGCGCAGGATCTGCCACCAGTCATGCGGCGCCCACATGCGGTAGATGATGATGGCGAGCAGGACACACAGCGCGGCGCCGACGCCCGCCGCTTCCGACGGCGTCGCGACGCCGCCGTAGAGCACATACATCACGCCGAGGATGATGAAGATGAACGGCGCGATCTTCGGGATCGACTGGAATTTCTCCTTCCAGCTGAAGCGGAATTCAGGGGCGTGGGAACGAAAACCGCGCTTCCAGATAATGAACAGCGTCCAGAGGATAAACAGACCGGTCAGCAGAACTCCCGGCAGCACACCGGCGAGGAACAGCCGGCCGATCGAAGTCTCGGTCGCGATGCCGTAAAGGATGAACGTGATCGACGGCGGGATGAGAATGCCGAGGGTGCCGCCGGCGCAGATCGAGCCAGTCGCGACATCGTCGGGATAACCACGACGCCGCATTTCCGGAATGCCCATCTTGCCGATCGCCGCACAGCAGGCGGGCGAAGAGCCTGTTAACGCCGCGAAGATCGCGCAAGCGCCGATGTTGGAGATCACGAGCCCGCCCGGCACGCGGTAAAGCCAGCGGTCGAGCGCCTCATAGAGATCCTTGCCGGCGGGCGAGGAACCGATCGCCGCCCCCATCATCACGAACATCGGGATGGAGACGAGCGTGAAGTCGTTCAATCCGCCGTAGAAGGTCTCGGCCGCGACGCGCAGCGCATCGGCACCTTGGAAGATCACCAGGAAGCTCACCGCGATGGCGCCGAGCCCGAAGGCGACGGGAGCGCCCGAAAGCAGGATCACCAACGTGACGACGAGAACGATGGAGCCTTGGATCGCGGGGCTCATACGGCACCGCCATGGCCGATATGCTCGCCCGGCTTGAGTCCGAAGGGCGGCGAACGGCCGGTCAGAAGGTTATAAATCTCCGCCACATATTGCAGCGTCAGGATGCCGAGACCGATCGGCATCGCCGCATACGGAATCCAAAGCCGCGCGCGCCACATCGTGTCGGAGACCCAACGTTGGGTCCACGCCTCGTGCCAAAGCTGGAACGTGAGCACCGTCATCACGGCACAGAACGCGATGGACATCAGCGCCGCGGCGACGGCGAGCGCGAACCGCGCACGCCCCTGCAGGTATAGCGGCAGCACATCGACGTTCACATGGCCGCGATTGAGCAGGAGATAGGGGCTGCCGATGAAGGTCGCGGCGACCAGACTGTAGGTGGTGAAGTCGGTCTGCCAGATCGTGTTGTGATTGAGCACATAGCGCACAAACACCATGTGGCAAACGACGAGAACGCCGGCCGCGATCAACCCCGCGGCGATGATTCCGCAGAGCTGCGAAATGCGTGTGATGGTGCGGATATAAAGGTCCATGCCTCCCCTCGCGCATGTTCCAGGCGACCGACGCGGCCTCTTCTGACTTCACGCAACCGGCGCGTCGTGTCCCCCACGACGCGCCGTGCGCAAAGTCATTTCACAGCAAGCGCTTCGTCGATCAGCTTCTTGCCGTCCGGCACTTCTTCCGCGAACTGCTTGTACGAGCTTTCCTGCGCGACCTTGAGCCACGCGTCATACTCGGCGGCGGTCAGAGTCGTGACTTCGACATTGTGGTCCTTGAACGCCTTGACCATCTTGTCGTCGAGACCCTTGGTCGCCTGATTGAAGAAGTCTTCCGACTTCTTGGCCGCCGCCATCAATGCGTCCTGCTGCTGCTTGTTGAGGCTGTCGAAGCGCTTCTTCGACATCAACACCGGTTCGTACATGAACCAGAGGGCGTTTTCGCCAGGCGCGGTGATGCACTTCACCTGTTCGTAGATGCGGAACGAAACGAAGCTGCCCGTCGACGTATCGGTGGCGTCGGCAACGCCGGTCTGCAGCGCGTTGTAGACTTCGTTCGATGGGATCGAGACGATCGAAGCGCCGGCATGCTGCCACATCGCCGCGAAGGTCGGCCCGGCGGAGCGAATCTTCAGGCCTTTCATATCCTCAGGCTTGCGAATGCATCCCGATTTCGACGCGACGGCGCCGGCGAGCCACGCATCGGCCAAGACCTTCACGCCCGCCTTCTCGATCCGCGCCTTGATGTCTTTCATGAACGGCGAATTGTTCAAGCGCGCAGCGCGATCATGGCTGCGCACCAGCCCCGGCATCAGCGTTGCACCGAACGCGCGAACCTTGCCGCTCGCGTAATCGAGCGGGAACGAGGACATGTCGAGCTGTCCGTTGACCATCGCGTTCCACTGCTCGTTCGGCTTGAACAGCGAGGCGCCGGGATAGACCTGGATCGTGAGGCCGACGTTCGCCGCCTTGACCTCGCGAGCGATGATCTGGACCATCTCGTCACGTGCATCGCCCTTTCCGCCCGGGAACTGGTGCGACGCCTTCAGAACGGTTTGGGCCTCGGCCGCCATGGAAAGGGCCAAGAGCAGCCCGGCGCCCGTTATGGCGATCGAGAGCTTCTTCATCGTTTCCTCCCTGAACATTCGTTGATGGTCGCCCTGGGCGCACAATGGAGCCCAGACAGCTTTTCTTGTCAAAGGCTTAGCCATTCGACGAAAGTCTATTGGACCGATGAATTCTCGCCCTCGCGAAAGCGGCGCTCCAATGGGAGATTACTTGAAGACTTCCGGATTGACGGCGTTTTCCTTGTTCGGCGCACCGTCGAGAACGCTGAGGGTGTTGCGAACGGCAGCGACGCCCATGCGCCCCATCGATTCCTGTGTCACGCCGGCCAGATGCGGGGCCACCACGACGTTCTCGAGTTTGAGCAGCGGGTGGTCGACCGGAGCGGGTTCCTTCTCGAACACGTCGACGCCGGCGCCGGAAATCTTGCCCGCCGCCAGCACATCGAACAGCGCCTTCTCGTTGACGATGCCGCCGCGCGCGGTGTTGACGATCACCGCCGTCGGTTTCATGAGACCGAGCCGCTTGGCGTCGAACATGTTGATGGTCTCGGCATTCTTCGGGCAGTGCACGGTGACGAAATCGGCTTGCGCCACGGCGGCGTCGAGATCCTTCACCACTTCGCAGCCGGCGGCGCGAACGTCTTCCGCCTTCACGTAGGGATCATAGACGAGAACGCGCATGTCGAAGGCGACCGCGCGCTTCGCCGTGCGCGATCCGATCCGCCCGAAGCCGACGATCAGCATCGTCTTCTCGAAGAAGTCGACCGGATAGACGGTGAGCTGATCGCGCCAGGTGCCGGCGCGCACGCCGGCGTCGTTCTGCGGCATGCGTTTCGCAAGTGTGAACATCATCGCGAAGGCCTGCTCGGCAACCGTCGGCGAGTTGGCGGTGCCGACCGTCATCAGCGGGACGCCGCGGTTGGTCAGCGCCGGAACATCGACCGAGTCGAACCCGACGCCGATGCGCGCCGCCACCTGCACGCGCGGCCCGGCATCCAGTTCGGCATCGCCGAAGCGCGTCAGCGCCAGGATCACGCCGTCAACGTCCTTCAAAAGCGTATGGAAATCGACGGTCGGCATCAAGGGGTCGTAAGCGATCGCCTCGACATCGTCGCGCGCCTTCAAAACATCCCAGCCCGCCCGCGCCAAAACGGCGGGGGCGATGATCTTTTTCTTGTTTGTCGCCATGGTCACTCCCCAGTGCTGATAGACCGCGGCCTTGGCGCCGCTTCGGTCGAAGTCGGACGTGAAGCGCGGCCGGACGGCCGCGAAAGACGGGCCTTTGCTCGTGCCCCATCGCCCGGAAACTTGCAACATCCATTTGACGCGGGCGCGGCCGCTGCACATGGTAGCGCAGCAGCATAACGACCCTGCGGGAGGACAAAGGACGTGCGCGAGAACAAGGTGAAATCGATTTGGAAGGCGGGCGGCGCGGTGGTCAACGGCTGGCTTGCGATTCCAAGCTCCGTGTCAGCCGAGAACATGGCGCATGCGGGGTGGGACTCGCTCGTCATCGACATGCAGCATGGCTTGGTGGATTTTTCGAGCGCGGTGCCGATGCTGCAGGCGATCTCGACCACCGACACCGTCCCGCTGGCCCGCGTGCCGTGGAACCTGCCCGACCTGATGATGAAGACGCTCGATGCCGGCGCTTACGGCATCATCTGTCCGATGATCAACACGCGCGAGGAATGCGAGGAGTTCGTCTCCAATTGCCGTTACGCGCCGATCGGCCGGCGTAGCTTCGGCCCGACGCGCGCGCTCTGGTACGGCGGCGCCGACTATGCCAAGCACGCGAACGACACGCTCATCACCATGGCGATGGTCGAGACGCAGGAGGCGATGGATAATCTCGACGCGATCCTCACGACCCCGCATCTCGACGCGATCTATGTCGGACCGGCCGACCTCGGCCTCTCGCTCACCGGCGTCGCTGCCGCCGATCCGACGCACGAGACGACGGTCGCCGCGATCAAGACAATCATCGAGGCCTGCAAGCGGCACAACATCGTCGGCGGCATCCACTGCTTCGCGCCGGCCTACGCAAAAGAGATGATCAAGCTCGGCTATCAGTTCGTGACGTTGGGCAGCGACAATTCGATGCTGGCCAACATGGCGAAGCAAACCGTGGCGCAGATGCGTGAAGGCGCGCAGGCGGCCGGCGCCAAAGGACTTTACTGACGCACGCGCCTAGGACGCGTCATGCCCGCACTCGTTGCGGGCATCCACGTCTTTCTTCGATAGTTATGAAAGTGAGACGTGGATGGCCGGGACAAGCCCGGCCATGACGATCTCCGTTCAGACTTTCTGCGCTTACCGCACGCTCGGGCGCAGGCCGTGATGCTCGTGCGGATCGTGCTGCGCAGTCGTGCGCTCTTCTCCGCGCGCGTCGCGTCCCGTTTCCGGCGCGAGCACCGCATAAATGCTGCCGAGCAGCGCGCCGTAGATCATGTGCAGCACCAGCATCGGCACCGAGCGCACCAGCGCCACGTCGATGCGAGCGAAGCCTTCACGCCGCAGCGACAGAACAACGAGCACCACAACGGCCCAGGCGATGATGCCGAACACCGTGCCGCGCAGCCACGACGGCCCGTACAGGTGATCGTTCAGCGCGGCGAAGGCCGCGCCCCAGATCAAACTGCCGACAATGAAATGAACGAGGCACGCCAAGGACGGCGAGGTGAGCCCGGCCGCGCGCGCCGCCAGCGTGATCGGATCAAAAAGAACCGAAAGCGCGACGGTCGCGAGAAAGCCCGCAATGATGCCTCGGCCGAGTTTATCCGCAGTCATGGTCATGACCCGAAAACGCAGTCCCATCCGATGCAGTTCCCTGCAATCAGCACGCCGCAGTGCCGCATCGCATTTATCTAACGTTGCTGCGGGCCAAATCCTGCACCTACAAAGCGGTAAAGTGTGGCCAAGCGCATACGCGGGGCGCAGAGCAGGCATGCCGGTGAGCGCAATCGCGGAGTGACGAAGAACGCCTCGAATTGTCGCAAATCGCAACTTCTGCCGCAAGGCCGGCCACGCTATGGTCCGAGAATACAGACTTGGCACGCGGACGGGCCGGTCCGAAGCGGCACCGGCGGCGCGATAGCCGGGCGTTTCGGAGGAAACCATGACCAGAAGCGTCGTCGCCGCGCTCGCAGCGGTTCTGCTCGCGTTCGGCCTTTTCCCGCAAACCAGTGCCCGTGCCGGCAATCTCGAACTCACGCATATCAAGCTCGCCGTCGGCGGCGCGCCCAGCCTGTTCTACCTGCCGCTCGCCGTCACCGACCGGCTTGGCTACTTCAAAGACGAAGGATTAGACGTCCAGATCTCGGATTTCCAAGGCGGCGCGAAATCGCTGCAAGCGATGATCGGCGGCAGTGCCGACGTCGTCGCCGGCGCCTACGATCACACCATCCAGATGGCGGCGAAGAAGCAGCCGATCACCGCCGTCGTCGAGCTTGGGCAATTCCCTGGGTTCGTCCTCGTCGGTGTGAAGGACAAGCTCAAGAATTACAAGTCGCCCGCCGATTTGAAGGGCTTGAAGATCGGCGTGTCGGCGCCCGGCTCGAGCACGCACTTCATGGTGCTCTACATGATGGCGAAGGCCGGCCTGAAGCCGAGCGACGCCTCGTTTCTCGGCGTTGGCACGTCCTCGACCGCCGTCGCCGCGGTGAAGCGCGGCGAGATCGATGTGCTGGTCGCGGTCGATCCGGTCGTCAATGTCCTCGAAGGTGAAGGATTGATCCGCATCCTCGCCGACACGCGTACCCTCAAAGGGGCGACCGATGTGTACGGCGGCCCGGTGCCCGCCGCCGTCCTCTACGTTCCCGCGGCATTCCCCGAGAAGAATCCCAACACGACGCAGGCGCTGGTGAATGCGTTCGTGCGCGGCTTGAAATGGATGCACGGCCATTCGGCTGCCGAGATCGTCAAGCTGATGCCGCCGGAATGGGCGCTCGGCAATCCGGGTATTTACGAGAAATCGATCGCGAGCGGCCTGCCGACCTATTCGCCCGAAGGCCGCTTTGCGCCGGGGACGCCGGAAAACGTGCTGAAGGTGCTGAAGGAATTCGATACGAACGTGCAGAAAGCGTCGATCGATCTCAGCAAGACCTATACGAACGCATTCGTCGACAAAGCGCTCGCCGCGAATTAATCCCGCACGACCTTGCAGGTCTCGCCGGCGCCGCGCAGCCGGTCGCAGACTTGCTCGGCCGTGGCCTTGGACACGAACACCACCTCGATCCGCTTCATCGGCGTCCGGCGGCCGGCAAGCTTCGCATCGACGATATCGACCGCGCGCTTGCTGAGCGCTTTGGCGTGCTGCTTCAGCCGATGGAAACGCTTGAGCGCGCCCTCGCGCGTCTTCTCCGTCGCGAGTTGCAGAACCCAGCGCTTCTCGGACGATGCCGACGTGTCGGAGAGATCGTCCTTCTTGGCTTTCTTGCCCTTCGCGCTCTTGTCCGCCTCATCCGCAGCCGCCGTCTTGGTCGCCTTTTCGGACTTGCTGTCGCGCTTGTCGGACTTGGCGACGACCGTTTCCGGCGGCGGTGGCGGCGGCTCCGCAGGCGGCACACGGATCATGGTCGCGGCGTGCTGGCACGGGACGCGCGCCGGCACATCAAGCTCCGCCTCTTCGAGATTCGCCTCGCGCCACCGCTCGGCGGCATGGCCGGTGACACCAAGCACATAGGCGCGCGTCTCGCTCGGCAAATTCCCGCGATTGGCGAGCCAATCCTGAATGCGCTTCGCGCCGGCGTTGTAGGCCGCTGCCGCAAGCCCGAGATTGCCGAACTGCTGATACAGCATGTTGAGAAATTTCGCGGAGCGCGGCAGCGCTTCGACCGGATCGAACGGATTGGAGAGTCCGAATTCCGCGGCAACCCTTGGCATGAATTGCGCGACGCCTTGTGCGCCGGCTGGGCTGATGGCCAACGGATCGAAGCGGCTCTCCCGCCAGATCAAGCGGATGAAAAAGGGAATGGGAAGGTCATGCGCAGAGGCTGCGGAGATCAGCGTCTCGCAGATCTGTTCGATCGAGGCGACGGGCGGCGGAAGCGCGTTTTCGAACGCCTCGACGGCGCGTGTCACATCAAGCGCCGGTACGTCGACGGGACTGTCGATGGACACGTTCGGAGACACCGGCGCATCAAGCTCCACCTCCGTCAGGTTGGGAGCCGCCGCGAGCGCCACCTGTGTCGGCGCGGCGACAATGCCCTCAGCGTCGGCCACCCTCCAGACGGGCGCAGGCGGATTGTGCGGCGCGCAGTCGTCGCAGGCCTGGAAGCCTGACCAGGGGAAAAAGAAAAAGGCCACGACGGTGGCGATAACGAGCCGCATTGAGCCGCACCGAAGCGTGTAGGAGCTCCGACACGCGCCCCCGGCGCCGGCCTCGCGTCACCCTATGATTCCCCCTCCTGCAGGCCTTGAGTGCTGGGGGATCGCGACCCTTTTGTGAAATTGCTGCGGCACGGCCTGGGCCTTTCTGCGGTGGAAACGAAACCGTTACGGCGATCCGGAGAACTTGAGGTATTCGCCGGCGCGAGCATCGTGCTGGAAATGAAATCGATCTTCTCAGGGCGTTGGTGGACCGCGCTGCATCGATGTTTTCCGTCATGGCCGGGCAGAGCCCGTCGAAGACGGGCGTGAACGCCCTCTTGTCCCGGCCATCCACGTCTTGCTTTCCTTGTCATCGAAGAAAGACGTGGATGCCCGGCATAAAGCCGGGCATGACGGCCTCAATAAACCGCTGATTTAACGGCACGTATTTTCGACCAGACACTCAGGTGCCGGACATCATCATGTCGCGGCGCATCTCGTACAGCGTGCCCTTCGGGTCTTCCGCCATATAGAGCTTACCCTGGTGCATGAAGACGACGACGCCAGCGCCGAGCGGCTTCGCTGTCTTCATCACTTCGGTCATTCCCTTCGTGGAGAGTTTGCCGGACGTGTATTTCCCGCCCGGATTGATCACCCAGGCCATGCCGTCGTCCAATCCGCCATCGGCGGCGAAAGCGGGCGCAGCGGTTGCCATGGCAAGCCCAACGGCCAGCAGAAGTCCTTTTCCAATCGACATCGGTCATCTCCCTTGTGATGGCGCGGCAGTGAACGCGGCAGAGTGCCGGCGCACGCGCGACGGGCCGGGCGGCCCATGCACATCCCTTCGAGAGCACACAGCCTTGCGTTACCCGCGAGCGCCGACTCTCACGGCGATGTGCACGAGCGCATGCGCGCTGACACGGTCTCGTGATTTTTTTCGGCGCGCGGTAACATTCGGGCGTCGCGCTGCGAATGAGGGATGAGCGGTGGACCCGTCCGAGATGGAATTGGCCCTACTGATGCGCGCGGCCAATTCCGGCGACGGCGCAGCCTATGAAGGATTTCTCAAAGCGCTGTTGCCTGTTTTGCGCGGGTTCGCGCGGCGTGCGGTGGCACGCGTCGGCGCCAATATCGATGCGGAAGACATCGTGCAGGAGACGCTGATCGCCATCCACCTGAAACGCCAGACTTGGATCGACACCCAGCCGATCGAGCCGTGGATTCGTGCGATCGTGCGGCATAAGGCCATCGATGCGCTGCGTCGGCGCGGGCATCGCGTCCATCTCCCGGTCGAGGATTTTGAGAACCTGCTCGCGACGGAGCCGCTCACCCCCGACGATGCGCACCGTGATATCGAACGCCATCTGCCGCACCTGCCCGAACGGCAGCGCGACGTGATCCGTTCGATCGCGATCGAGGGCCGCTCGATCGGCGACACCGCGCGGCAATTCGCGATGACCGAAGGCGCCGTGCGCGTCGCGCTGCACCGTGGCGTGGCGTCGCTCGCGGCCATCCTGCGAGGCGAGACATGAACGCCGACGAACTCATTCGCGCGCTGGCGGCCGACACGCCGCCGCAAGCGTCAAGCCTCAATCGAAGCATCGCGCAAGCGATGATGATCGGCGTCGTCTGCGCACTGGCTCTGTTCTTCGCGACAATCGGCCCGCGGCCCGGACTTGCGAGCGCGATCCACGATCCGCGCGTGATCCTGAAATTCCTAACGACGCTGTCGCTCGTCATCGCCGCCGGCGGGCTGCTGCTTCGCACGATCCGCCCCGGCGCCGGTCGCGGCTGGTGGGCAATCGCCCTCCTTTTACCGGCTCTCTTGATAGCGCTTGGCGCGATCGTCGAGTTGAACGCCTTTCCGCGAGAGATGTGGGGCGCGCGCCTCGTCGGTCGCTTCGCGCCCTTCTGTCTTGTCTGCGTCCCCCTTCTCTCCGCGCCGATCCTCGCCGCGCTTCTTTTCGTGCTGCGTCAAGGCGCTCCGATCCGACCGGGATTGGCAGGCGCTGTCGCCGGGCTGCTCGCAGGCGGCGCCGGCGCGTTCATCTATGCGGCGCATTGTCCTGACGATTCACCGCTGTTCCTGATGACCTGGTACAGCTTGAGCATCGCGCTGGTAACGCTCGTCGGATCGCTGATCGGCAGGCGCATACTGCGCTGGTGACGCGCGAACCTATTCCTTCGCGCGCGCCAAGACCGTCATCACGTCCTTCGCCGTGATCTTGGTCAGGACCTGCCGCTTGCGTGGCCAGATCGTGCGCGTCGTCCGCCAAGTGGCGCTGACCGTGATCACTGCCGAATCACCCAACTCCTCGAACTCGCGAAACAGTGTCATCCGCAAGAGGCGCTCTTCGTACGGCTTCACGAGCACCGCTGCGGGCGCAGCTTTGCCTTCGGCAACGCCGAGCACCGGCGGCGTCGCGACGATGTCGTCGACG
>JAFKKS010000297.1 GCA_017304555.1 Hyphomicrobiales bacterium | reverse complement strand
GTGAGAGGGTGGCTGAGTGACCGAAGGTCACGAAGCCGGGTGAGGGGTTCTCGCCTCACCGATAATACCCCTCACCCGCCCTCGCTTCGCTCGGGCACCCTCTCCCTCAAGGGGAGAGGGGAAGAACGGCGGCGGTGAGGTCACACGTCATCGGCCCGAGGTTTACGGCGCCGGGTGCGCCGAGGGTCCCTTTCTCCGTTTCCCTAAAAAGGGAGATGGAGCGCCGGGAGGCGCCAGGGGCTTGCGAGGCCCCTCAGCGGGTTTGCGAGACCCACTCAATGCGCGCCGGATTCGGACCAGGGTTGCGAGGCCTGATCCGGGGCGCGCGGGCCTCCTTGCGATCGGAGACCCAGCGCCTCCCGGCGCTCCATCGGCGAAATCCTCCGGGGAGAATTCCGCGATTGCCCTCCGCTGCCTCGAGGTGCAGCAGACGGCAAGCTCTAATGTGTATATTTTCCTATCATAGGTCAAGCGCTCTTTCTTCGGAAGAGGTCCATAGCAGCTGCTGCTTGCTTGAAAACTCTAGCGGCTGAAAATCGCCGCTTCCACGCGCTTCGACGATTTAGCAGAGTTGGAGGCGCGGGTGTTCGTCGCTGTGGCGACGCGGCCGGGCGAGCGATTCATGATCGCATCGAACTTGTCGCGCTCGCGTTCGAAGCTTGCGAAGACGGGGCCTTCGAGGCTGCGACCGCGCGGCAGTTTGATGCGGTTGGGATCGACGAAACGGCCGTTGACGAGGATCTCGTAGTGAACATGGGCGCCGGTCGAAAGGCCGGTCGAGCCCACATAGCCGATCAACTGTCCCTGGTGGACTTTCGATCCGGCGTGAATGCCGCGTGCGAAGGCCGACATGTGGCCGTACGCCGTTTCATATCCATAGGCATGGCGGACGCGGATGTAGCGGCCATAGCCGCCTTCCCATTCCGCCTTTTCCACGACGCCGGTGCCGGCCGCGTAAATCGGCGTTCCGCGTGGCGCGGCCCAATCGACGCCGGTGTGCATCTTCGAATAGCCGAGGATCGGATGCCGGCGCCAGCCGTAACCGGAGCGCATGATGCCGGCAGTGATCGGTTTGCGGACGAGGAACTTCTTCGCGCTTTTCCCGGTCTCGTCGTAGTAGTCGACGGTGCCGTCGTCCGGCGTCTGGAAGCGATAGTAACGTTTCGTTTCGCCGCCGACGGTGAGCGACGTGTACAAGATCTCGCTCTTGTCGGCGCCGCCTTCGTCGTCGCTCGGGTAGAGAATTTCGATCGAGTCGCCCGGCTGCACGCGGCGCTGGAAGTCGACGTCGTAAGAATAGATGCGCGCGATCTCGTCGATCATCGATCGCGGAACGCCCTGGCGCAGAGCGGTTTCGTAGAGGCTCGCATAGAGACGAACGCTGCCGCCCGTCTCGTCGTCATCCTCTTCCGCTTCGGTGACTTGCGTCGTTTCGGCGCTCTGGACGTCGACCGAAACGTATTGTCCCGTGTCGGAGAGGGCGACGACCGCTTCCGGCGTCGTCTGGTCGCCCGCGCAGATCACGCGAATCGGCTGCTTGCGATCACCGACGGAAGACAGAAGCACTTTGAGCTTCTGACCTTCCTTCAACTGCTTCTTGCCGGCGACGTCGGCAATGGCCTTGGCTTCATCCTGCGTGGCGCCGAGATCGCGCAAGACGGAAACGATGGTGTCGCCCTTCTTGGCGGTCACCGTGCGCTCGTTCCAGTTATTCCCGCCGGTCGTCTCAGCTGCCGTCTTCGGCAGCAGCGTTATGTTTTCCGGGACGATACGCGTTTCGACACCGGCGTAAGGATCGGGAGCGCCGTCGGTGGCGTAGGCAAGAGCTTGCCGTGCCTGCCCGTCGGCAACGATCGTTGGCGCGGAAGGGCCGGCCGTCCATTCCGCGGCATTGCGGATGTGCGCGAGCATGTCTTCCGGCGCGAGCGTTCCGGCGATCTTCGCGCGCACCAAAGCGGGGCCGAGATCGCGCACCGCAAAGGTGATTTCGGCGTCATCGACGTTCGGAGCTTCGTCGGGCGTCGCCGTGTTGTTGTCGGCTGCGCTCGACTGGATACGCGCTTGGTTGAAGGCCGGAATATTGGCTGAAAGTTCCGACGTCGACATCGCAAGCGTCGTGGAAATGCGCACGTAAGGGCGCAGCCGGACCGCTTCGCGGTCGCCGACCTTGGTCGTCGTTGAAATGCGGATGATCTGCCGCGCGCTATGGGTTTCGGCGGCGAGCGCGAGCTTGTCGGTCTTGCGCGCGCCGTTGCGTTCGGTGCTGGCAAGCGACCCGCGCAGAGGCTCCGCGCGTTCCGGGCTTGCGGCAAAATAGGCTTCGCCGTCGAGCGAAGCATAAACGGCGCCTCCCATGAGGGCGGCGCCGCATAGACCGGTCAGGATTGTGCCGGAATACCAGCGTGTCGAAACGCGGCGCTTGTCGACCAGGACGCCATTGCGTCCGTCCACAGTCAGCGGCGGCTCATTGCCCATATCGATCTGGTCGAAGTCGGACTTGGTCCGATGAGAGCCGCGCGGCCGACCGTGCTGCAATGTCAACGTCCCCTTGCCTCGCGTCAGACCCTGCCCAGATCCCTGCCCCAGGGCTCTTCGACAGCCAGCTCAGTGATGACCGCCACCACACGCATGACATACGCGTCATCGATGCTTGGAAGCATCCGCCGCGTACGCGTAGGCAATAAAGCTAAATACCCCGGCGCCGGTCGAATTCCCTTCGTGTTAACAACGGCTCAGGAATATGGCCGCAGTGCGGCGAGGGCTGCGCCGCAGGGGTTCTGCACCGCATGTGAAACTTTTTGCATTTTTCCAGTTGACGCGGCGCGAAGAAGAGGCTCTATGGCGCCCGTCGCCGAGCAAAAAAAC
>JAFKKS010000296.1 GCA_017304555.1 Hyphomicrobiales bacterium | reverse complement strand
CGATACCGTCAATGCGGTCGTCGCTAGGCTGCATCCGAACGCCTCTCCCGACGCCACTGCCGCTACGATACGCCGCTGGAAGCATCTGGCAGCGATCACGCAGGAGGATCAGGAACTCATCCTCTCGCGCTCGCTTGTCGATCGCGCGCGGCGACAGATTGGACTGTTCACGTCGCTTCTGCTGGTTGTTTCCGCCGTCATCATTGCTCTCATCATCTATACGATGACGATGGAGAAGCTGAAGCAGATTGCGACCCTGAAACTAATCGGGGCGCCCGACCGCACCATTGTCGGCATGATCGTGCAGCAGGCGCTGGCGCTCGGGCTGATCGGCTTCGCCATCGGGGCCACACTGATCATCAATACCAAAGATTATTTCCCGCGGCGCGTGGTGTTGGAGCCCGATAACGTGGCTATTCTCGGCCTCATCGTGTTCGTGGTTTGCCTGCTTTCCAGCGGTCTCGGCGTGCGTGCAGCGCTGAGGGTTGATCCGGCGACGGCGCTTGGCGGCTGATATGAGAGGACCAGAACCGAACAAACCGCTGGTGCGGCTTGAGGGCGTTTCCAAGCATTTCGGCGAAGGCGAGACGCGTGTGGATGCGCTGCGGGAGGTCTCTCTCGAAGTATTTCCCCGCCAGGTGGTGGCGCTGCTTGGGCCTTCCGGGTCCGGCAAGACCACGCTCCTTAACATCATCGGGTGCATTCTCGATCCTTCGGTCGGCTCGATGGAGCTCGACGGCGAACTCGTATTGCGCGATGGCGAGTGGCAGCGCGGCGACCTTCGGCGCCTGCGGCTCGACAAGATCGGCTTCATCTTTCAGTTTCACAACCTGCTGCCATTTCTCGATGCGACCGACAACGTTGCCGTCGTCTTGCAACTGGCCGGCGTCGACATCACGGCCGCGCGCAAGCGGGCAGGCGAACTGCTCAACGATCTCGAGGTCGGCCATCGCCGACAAGCTATGCCTGCTAAGCTCTCGGGCGGCGAGGCGCAGCGCGTCGCCATCGCTCGCGCACTGGCTAACAGCCCGCGCATCATTCTGGCCGACGAACCCACCGCTGCGCTCGATTCCAAGCGCGCCGGCATCGTTATGGATTTTTTGCGCAAGCTTGCCGTCGAGCGTGACGCCGCCGTTATCGCCGTCACTCACGACGAGAAGATCTTCGATCGCTTCGACCACATATTCCAGCTTCGCGACGGACGCTTAGAACAGGCATGATTGACTAAGAGGCCGCTTCGACAGGGGCGAAACTGGCGCGAGGCCGACGCTCTGTTTCTCTTACGCGATGGTGAAACCGGTATCTGACCTCGACGGTTCAGATATCTGTTTTTGCAAAAGCTTTGGAATGATTTCGGCCGAGAAGTGTGAGCGCATGGACTCCCCGCATAGTGACCGTGTCAAGACGGCGCTCCTAATCGCTGCCCTGGGCGGACTTAGCGTGGGGCTGAGTCTGCATTTTGCCGGCCGCGTCCCGCAAGCCGATATCGCCTGGAACATTGGCGTCGTACCCGTTCTCGTGGCGCTCGTTGCCGAGATCCTACGCAGCCTGAGGCGAGGCGAGGTCGGGCTCGACATCGTTGCGGCCCTGTCTATGTCGGCGGCTCTTGTCTTCGGTGAGTCACTGGCTGCGGCCGTTGTCGCCGTCATGTATTCCGGTGGAACCTTTCTTGAGAGCTACGCCGAAGGTCGCGCGCGACGCGAGATGCACAACCTTCTGTCGCGGGTGCCCCGGACCGCTGCGCGCCATCGTGACGGCGGCCTTGAGGACGTTCCGCTTGACGATCTGGAGCCAGGCGATCGTCTGCTGATCCGGCAGGGCGACGTGGTGCCGGTGGACGGAACAGTGGCGTCGGAAAGGGCGTTCCTCGACACCTCGGCGTTGACCGGCGAGTCGCTGCCTGTTCGCCTCACGCAAGGCGCCGAGGCGATGAGCGGATCGACCAACGCCGGCGAAGCCTTCGACCTCACAGCCATCCGTCGCGCCAGGGAAAGTACTTACGCTGGTATTGTCCGTTTGGTTGAGGAGGCGCAGCGGTCGAAAGCGCCCATGTCGCGACTGGCTGACCGCTGGTCGCTCGGCTTTCTCGCCATCACCGTCACCCTGGCATTTGCCGCGTGGTGGTTCACGGACGATCCTATTCGGGCCGTCGCAGTTTTGGTCGTGGCCACGCCGTGCCCACTGATCCTGGCCGTGCCGGTAGCACTTGTGGCGGGGTTGTCGCGGGCCGCGCATTTCGGTGTGCTGGTCAAAGGAGCCAAACCGTTGGAGGCGATGGCGCGTGTCCGCGTCCTAATCCTCGACAAGACTGGAACCTTGACGGACGGTCGCCCTCGGATCGTATCGATCGACAGCCATTGCGGAATGGCGGAGCAAGACATCCTTCGCTTTGCCGCCGCGCTCGACCAAGCGTCGAAGCATCCGGTCGCACAGGCAATCGTCACCGCAGCCAGGGACCGGCGTTTGTCTCTCCCTGTTCCCTCGGAGGCGATGGAGAGCGCTGGCGAAGGCGTCTCGGGGATCGTCGAGGGCCACAGAGTGGTCGTCGGTGGGAATGGCTTTGTGGCTCGGCGCATCGGGCAGGAGATTGGCGACCCCCCGGCACTGGCGGCCGGTTCGGTGCTGGTCGCGCTGGCGGTGGACGGCCAACTGGCGGGCCATCTCGTGATGGCGGATCCGTTACGTGAAGGTACGGCCGCCATGCTGAAGGGGCTGCGGAGCGAGGGCATCTCCCGCATCCTGCTGGCTACCGGTGATCGCACCGAGGTCGCCGAACGCGTGACCGAGGGCCTCGGGCTGGACGGACTGCGCGCAGAACTCAGTCCCGACCAAAAGGTGCTACTCGTCCTGTCCGAGCGAAAGAATGGC
>JAFKKS010000295.1 GCA_017304555.1 Hyphomicrobiales bacterium | reverse complement strand
CGAATCCAGCAAAGCGCCGCTGATGGAGCACCTGATCGAGTTGCGTTCGCGGCTCATCAAGGCGCTGATCGCCTTCGTCGTGACCTTCGGCCTCTGCTTCCTGTTCGCCAAGACGATCTACAACGTGCTGGTCTGGCCGTTTATCTGGATCGCCGGTCCGGAGAACACGAAGTTCATCTACACGGCGCTGCTCGAATACTTCCTCACCCAACTCAAGGTGGCGATGTTCGGCGCGGCCTTCCTGTCGTTCCCGGTCGTTGCGACGCAGATCTACATGTTCGTCGCGCCCGGCCTTTACCGCAACGAGCGCCAAGCCTTTCTGCCGTATCTCATCGCCACGCCGATCTTCTTCGTCCTCGGCGCCATGGTCGTCTACTTCCTGGTCATGCCGATGCTGGTGCGCTTTTCCATCGGCATGCAGCAAGGCGGCGTGCCGGGGCAGGCTGAGATCGCGCTACTGCCGAAGGTCGGCGAATATCTTTCGCTGATGATGTCGCTGATCTTTGCGTTCGGCATCGCATTCCAGCTGCCGGTGATCCTCACGCTGCTGGTGCGGGTCGGCATCCTCACCGCCGATTCGCTGAAAGCGAAGCGCCGCTATTTCATCGTCGGCGCCTTCGTCCTCGCCGCCGTGCTGACGCCCCCTGACGTCATCAGCCAGATGTCGCTCGCGGTACCGCTAATCCTGCTGTTCGAAGGCTCGATCCTCTCCGCCCGCGTCGTGGAACGGAAGCAGAAGGCGGCTGCGGCCGCGGCCGGCAACGGCACTCAGGCCAATCCAGCGGAGTAAGCGCCGAGCCGCGGGTCATGCGGCCACCGTTGCGGGTGGATTCTTATGCCTTTTGGTATAAGACGAGCTCGAATTTGCCGTCATGCCCGGCCTTGTGCCGGGCATCCACGTCTTCCTTCTTGCAGCGAAAAGACGTGAATGGCCGGGACAAAAGGGCGTTCACGCCCGTCTTCGACGGGCTATGCCCGGCCATGACGGAGGAAGCGCTGCGCGTTTCGAGAAATCTGCGCATGCACGACATCAAATGGATCCGCGACAATCCCGACGCGTTCGATCGCGGCTTGCAGCGCCGTGGCTTGCCGCCGCAGGCACGTGACCTGATCGCGATCGACGAGCGCCGCCGCGCGCTGATCACCAAGCTCGAGCAAGCGCAGGCGCGTCGCAACGCGGCGTCGAAGGAGGTCGGCGAGGCGAAGAAGGCGAAGGACGAGGCGCGCGCGCAGGCGTTGATGGCCGAAGTCGCGAGCCTCAAGGAGACGATGCCGGCAACGGAAGCCGAGGAGAAGAAGGCGTCCAAGGAACTAGACGACGCGCTGGCGCAAATCCCCAACACGCCGCTTGACGACGTGCCGGACGGGCCTGACGAGAGCGGCAATGTCGAGCATCATCACTTCGGGACCAAGCGCAATTACGCGTTTACGCCGAAGCAGCATTTCGAATTAGGCGAAGCGCTCGGCGAGATGGATTTCGAAACCGCCGCGAAGTTGTCCGGTGCGCGCTTTGTCGTGCTCAAGAAAGGCCTCGCGCGTATGGAGCGCGCGCTTGGGCAGTTCATGCTCGATCTGCACACCGATACCCATGGTTACACCGAGATCGATCCGCCACTGTTGGTCAATGACGACGCAATGTTTGGTACAGCGCAGCTACCAAAATTCAAAAGTGACCAATTTTCCTCAATTTCACTGAACTTGTTTGAACCAGAAAATGTTCAAGAGATGTCAAATGTTGCGTCTACGAACGCGGTAACGGAGTTTTTGAAAGAAAACTACGCTCAGAAGTGGCGTTCTACGGAAACGTTTCAATTTTTCTATGATCATGGAAAGTTCAAGAAGCTCAAAGACGAGTTAATTAAGCAGAATTTTCGAGTCCGTATTTCGAGTTTAGAGAGTCTTCTAGATCGTCATGGCGTTTTTTTTGCTGATGCAGCAACACGAAAAGCGGAAAAAGATCGACGCTGGCTCATCCCCACTGCCGAAGTCTCGCTGACCAATCTCGTTCGCGAATCCATTATTGCGGAAGAAGAACTGCCGCTGCGCTTCACCGCCTGCACGCCATGCTTCCGCGCGGAAGCCGGAGCGGCGGGGCGTGACACGCGCGGCATGATCCGCCAGCATCAGTTCACCAAGGTCGAGCTCGTCTCGGTCACGGCGCCGGAGAAAAGCCGCGACGAGCATGAGCGCATGCTCGCCTGCGCCGAGGAGGTGCTCAAGCGCCTCGACCTGCATTACCGCGTTGTGACGCTCTGCACCGGCGACATGGGCTTCGCCTCGCAGAAGACCTACGACATCGAGGTCTGGCTGCCGGGGCAGGGCGCGTATCGCGAGATTTCCTCTTGCTCGGTCTGCGGCGACTTCCAGGCGCGGCGCATGGGCGCGCGCTATCGCGGCAAGGACGGCAAGGTGCGCGGCCTCGTCCACACGCTCAACGGCTCCGGCACCGCAGTCGGCCGCGCGCTCGTCGCGGTGATGGAGACCTATCAGCAGGAAAACGGCACGATCGCTGTTCCTGACGCGCTGCAGCCCTATATGGGCGGTAAAAAGGTGATCGGAGAAGCGGCGTGAAGAGCAATATGCGCATCCTGATCACCAACGACGACGGTGTGCATGCGCCCGGCCTCGACGTCTGCGCACAGATCGCACGACAACTCTCCGACGATGTGTGGATCGTCGCGCCGGAGACGGACCAGTCCGGTGTGTCGCATTCGCTGTCACTGAACGACCCGCTGCGCCTGCGCAAAGTCGGCGAACGCCACTTCGCGGTGAAGGGCACGCCGACCGACTGCGTCATCATGGGCGTGCGCAACATCCTCGACCGGCCGCCGGATCTCATTCTGTCCGGCGTCAATCGCGGGCAGAACGTCGCAGGCACCGTGCTCGGCGTCACGTCGTTCGCGCTGTCGCAGGCCTACGGCGCCGAGAACCGCCAGAACCCGCCGTGGGACACGGCGCTCGCCTTCGCGCCCGACATCATTCGCCGCGCGCTCGACGCCGGCGTGCCGAAGGAAGTGCTGGTCAACATCAATTTCCCGAACTGCGCTGCGGATGAGATTGCCGGCGTCGTTGCCGCGAGCCAGGGCAAGCGCGATCAGGAGTTGCTGCGCATCGACGCGCGCGTCGATGGCCGCGGCAATCCTTATTACTGGATCGCCTTCGCCCGCCGTGATCGGCCGGAACCGCGCGACGGCACCGATCTTTCGGCGCTTGCCAATCGCAAAATCTCCGTGACCCCGCTGCAACTCGATCTCACTGACGAGCCGTTCATGACCAAGCTCGCGGCGACGTTGGCGGACGAAACCGCGCGCCGCGCGTCGCGGGGATAGTGGCGGTAGGAGAAGGCGATGAGCGATATGCCGCCCGCCGGCTCCAATGAAGAACGCATGCAGTTCCTGCTCGATCTGCGGCGGCGCGGCATCGGCAGCGCTGCCGTGCTGCGGGCGATGGACGAGGCGCCACGCGAATATTTCGTCCCCCTCGATGCCGTCGAGAGCGCCTATGCCGACCGCGCACTGCCGATCGCTTGCGGGCAGACGATCAGCCAGCCTTATCTCGTCGCCTACATGACCGAGCAACTAGCGCTGCAGCCGCGCCATCGCGTGCTCGAGATCGGCACCGGCTCTGGCTATCAGGCGGCCGTGCTGTCGCGCCTGGCGCGCGAAGTGGTGAGCGTGGAGCGCTTCAGCCAACTCGCGGAGGCTGCGCGTGTGCGCCTCGAGACGCTCGGCTTCGATAATGTCGAGATCATTGTCGGTGACGGTCTGTCAGGGCACGCGGAGGGCGCGCCATACGATCGCATCATCGTCACCGCCGCAGCGGAGGAAATTCCGGAGGCGCTGGTGGAGCAGCTTGCCGAGGGTGGTGTGATGCTGTTGCCGCTTGGGCCTCACGGCGGGACACAACGTCTCGTCAGGCTTAACAAATCGCAAACAGAATTGGCCAGGGAGGACCTGATCGCGGTGCGTTTTGTTCCTTTGTTAACCGGAAAAGCCAAAGGATAAGAGGGGACTAGACAGTAACGGTTAAGGTTTATGGCCGTTCATCACGATTAAAACGTTATTTACTCGCGGCATGTTTACTCAAAGCTCGTTTCAAGTTGTAGCGTTGCGAGTAAACACATGCGTGTCATCGTCGCGTCATCGCGAGCTAAGGTCCTCACCCGTCTTACGGTTCTCGCAATGGTGTCGGCCGGCATTGCCGGCTGTGCGGATTCGGGCCGCTTTGGCGACCCCAGCTTCTCGCTGAACGGCGGCGCGCCCGAGATGACGAGCGCCATTCCGCCGGCGCAATCAGCACCGGTTGCGCGCGTCGAGTCCCGCCCTCTTGGCGGTACGCAAGTTTCGAGCGCGCAGGGCTACAACCCGCCGCCGGCCTACAATCCACCTGCTTACAATCCGCCAGCCTATAATCCGCCGCCGGCGCAGCCGGCCGCATACAATCCTCCGCCGCGCTACAACAATCCGACACCGAGCTATCAGCCCGTCCCTGCGCGCGTGTCATCGGCGACGCCGTCTCACCATTCAGCATCGACGCGCGTTGCCGAGCACAAGCCAGAGAGGACCAAGAAGGTCGCGGAAGCGGCGCCCACAAAGCGCGACCTCGCGCCGAAGAA
>JAFKKS010000264.1 GCA_017304555.1 Hyphomicrobiales bacterium | reverse complement strand
GCGATGCGCCCAACCAGCCAAAGGAATACGAGGGTGGCCAAGGGCCAACCGGAGACTGGAAGGCGGCCGGTCCAGTTCGGTATCGCCGTAAACAGGAAGCCGCAAACGACGAGCGCCGCATAGCCGAAGATCAGTTCATGTGCGTGCCAGTTCACATCGCCATAGGCGCTCGAAAGGCTGATGATCCCGGAATAGGAGAGGAGCCAGAGAGGGACGGCCGCTGCTGCCCAGATCGCCGCGAGCAAGAAGCAGATGCGAAACGCGTGCAGCAGGATCGGCGGATAGGTAGGTGAGGGCGTCTTCATGGTCTCGGACACGATACATTGCGTTTGGCCGTTCGATCTTGCGCTAGCGCAAAAAAAGTACCCGCCGGTCTGCCGGATTGTCATGCGTTGATCCAAGGCGCAGGATTGCCGCCTTCGGGAGAGCACAATGAGTGAAGCCGCCAAGATCATCGCGGTCGTGCAGGGCGCGCCCAGCGCTGTTGTTCAAGACCTGTTTCGCGAATTCGTCGATCGCCGGAAGTCGTCCACGCGCATTGCCGGTGTTATCGAGGAGGGGCACGGGCTGGCCGATCGCGCCTGCAGCGCCGGCCGGTTGCGAAGCATTTGTGACGGAAGCCTGCATCCGATCTTTCAGGACCTCGGGCCTGGTTCGGAAGCTTGTCACCTCGATGGGGCCGGCGCCGTCTCCGCTAGCGACGCGATCCAGCGCGATATCGCAGCGGGATGCGATCTCGTGATCCTGAGCAAATTCGGCTAGCTCGAAGCGGCGCGCGCGGGCCTCGCGCCTGCTTTCGCCGCCGCGATGGAAGCCAAGGTGCCCATTCTCACCGCGGTTTCGCCGACGTTCTACGAAGCGTGGGCGCAGTTTGCCTCGCCGTTCTTTGTTTCGCTGCCGGCGGAGGCAGCGGCGGTGGAGAGATGGTGGGCCGATATGCGGCCGGCGCAGTCGCCCAGTGTGCCGGCCGGCTTGTCCGCTCGGCTGTGAACCCGGCAGCGGCTCGGGCCGCAACACGCGCGTTTGAGACGTGACCCTCAGCGGGGTCGTACAGGCTTGCGGCTGAGGGAGACGATGCGGGCCGCGCGGCGCTCGTCGCGCGGCGCCAACCCGAACTTTGCCTTGTATGAACGGGAAAAGTGACCGGCTGTCGAGAACCCGGACGCGAGCGCGACATCGAGAACGGGAAGGTTCGATTGGCGCAGGAGCTCGCGCCCTCTATCGAGGCGTAGCGAGAAGAGATATTTCTCTACGGTGGTTCCGAGATGTTGCGCAAAGAGGCGTTGTAGATGGCGCGCCGACACACCCGCCACGTTGGCGAGAGCGTTGACGTCGATTGGCTCGTCAAAGCGCCGCTCCATGAACTTGATGGCTTTGATCAGCGGCTCGTTGAGAATATGGAGCCGCTCGCGCGGTTCCATCCGTTGCGCGCCGCTGCCGGGACGCACGGATGTCTGGACGAACCATTCGGTGACGGCGTTGGCCAATGCCGCCCCGCAATCCCCTTCGATGATCGCATGCATCATGTCGAGCGAGGCGATACCGCCGGCGCACGAATAGCGGTCGCGATCGATCTCGAACAGGGTGGCGCGCACATCGATGTGTGGGAACTCCTCGCGGAACGCCGCCATGTGCTCCCAGTGAATCGTGCAGCGGCGATTGTCGAGGAGGCCGGCGCGCGCAAGGACATAGGAGCCGCCGGAGAGGCCGCCGAGGGGCGTGCCGCGCCGTGCAAGGCGGCGCAGCCAGCGAAACGTCGCCGGATCGCGATGGCGCGCCGGATTGCCGCCGGCACAAACGAAAAGCATGTCCAGCCGCTCGTCGCTTGCGAGATCGCCATCGAGGTGGAGCTTCACGCCGATGGAAGCGGTCGCCGCAATCTCGTTCGGGGCGATGAAGCGCCAGGCGTAGAGGTTGCGGCCGCTCAGGACGTTCGCCGCCCGCAGCGGTTCGACAGCGACAGCGAACGACAACAGCGAGAAGTTCTCCACCAGGAGAAATCCGATCGTTTTCGGTCTGGCTGGAACTGTGTTGTCCTTTGTGGACATGGAAACGTCGCTTACAGGTAAGAAACGCGGTCAGCGATAGCACATTTTGCCGGCCGAGCGGGCCAATTTCCTCCGCCGTCTTCTCCCTGGCCAAGAACGCACTGACCGCTCACCGCAATTGGACCGAGCAGTGGCGTAAGGCGACCCCACGTGACGCTTACGACGTGGTCGTGGTGGGGGCCGGCGGGCATGGGCTCGCGACGGCCTACTACCTCGCCAAGAACCACGGCATTTCAAATGTCGCGCTAATCGAAAAAGGGTGGCTCGGCGGCGGCAATGTCGGGCGCAATACGACGATCATCCGCTCCAACTATCTCCTCCCCGGTAACGAGGCCTTCTACGAGCAGTCGTTGAAGCTGTGGGAAGGACTGGAGCAGGATTTCAACTACAACGCCATGGTCAGCCAGCGCGGCGTACTCAACCTCTATCACTCCGACGCGCAGCGCGACGCCTATGCGCGGCGCGGCAACGCCATGCGGCTGCACGGTGCGGATGCGGAGTTGCTGGACCGTAACGCCGTGAAGGCGATGGCGCCGTTTCTGAATTTCGACGACGCGCGTTTTCCGATCCAGGGCGGCTTGCTGCAGCGGCGCGGCGGCACCGCGCGTCACGACGCCGTCGCTTGGGGCTTTGCGCGCGGTGCGAGTGATCGGGGCGTCGATATCATCGAGAATTGCGAGGTCGTCGGTCTCGCAATCGAAGACGGTCGTGTTGTTGGATTGAAAACGACGCGCGGCGATATCAAGGCAAAGAAGGTTGGTCTCGCGGTCGCCGGGGCAACCTCGCAACTCGGCGCGATGGCGGGGCTTCGGCTGCCGATCGAGAGCCATGTGCTGCAAGCTTTCGTGTCCGAAGGGCTGAAGCCGCTGGTGCCGGGCGTCATCACCTTCGGCGCCGGCCACTTCTACGTCAGCCAGTCCGACAAGGGCGGGCTGGTCTTTGGCGGCGACATCGACGGCTACAACTCGTATGCGCGGCGCGGCAATCTGCCCGTCGTCGAAGATGTTTGCGAGAGCGGCATGGCGCTGATGCCGATGATCGGGCGCGTGCGGCTGCTGCGTTCGTGGGGCGGCCTCATGGACATGTCGATGGATGGCTCGCCGATCATCGACCGCACGCCGGTCGAAAACCTCTTTCTCAATTGCGGCTGGTGCTATGGCGGCTTCAAGGCGACCCCCGCCTCGGGCTGGTGCTTTGCTCACCTCATCGCGACGGGGCAATCCCATCCGAACGCCGCGGCGTACCGACTGGATCGTTTCGCCTCGGGCGCCGTCATCGACGAGAAGGGCGCGGGCGCCCAACCGAATTTGCATTGAGACGACGTCATGCGCATTCCATGCCCTTTCTGCGGCGTCCGTGACCTCACGGAGTTCACCTATCTCGGCGATGCGTCTCTCGCGCAGCGGCCGGATCCGGCGTCACCGGACGCCGCTGCAAGGTTCCACGAATACGTTCACCTCCGCGACAATCCCGCAGGGCTGCACGATGAGCTTTGGTATCACGGGGGCGGCTGCCGCTCCTGGCTGACGGTCACGCGCAACACGCGCACGCATGTGATCGAGGGCGCCAAACTGACGCGCACGTCGAAGTCGTGGACGGCAACGTCATGAGCGACATGGCGCAACCCAATCGTCTCCCGGCTGGAGGCGCGATCGAAGGCCGCGTCGATCGCAACCGGCCGCTGGCGTTCACCTTCGACGGCAAGTCTTACAGCGGCTATGCGGGTGACACGCTCGCGTCGGCCTTGATCGCCGCCGGCGTCAAACTCATCGGCCGTTCGTTCAAGTATCACCGGCCGCGCGGCATCTTCAGCGCAGGCCCCGAGGAGCCGAACGCGCTGATCGAGTTGCGGGGTGGCGCGCGACGCGAGCCGAATACGAGAGCGACCACGATCGAGCTTTATGACGGCCTGGAAGCCGCGAGCCAGAACCGCTGGCCGTCGCTCGCCTTCGACATCCTTGCGATCAATCAGATCGCATCGCCGCTGTTCGTCGGCGGCTTCTACTACAAGACCTTCATGTGGCCGGCGTCTTTCTGGGAGAAGGTCTACGAGCCGCTCATTCGCCGCGCCGCCGGCCTCGGGCGGGCAAGCGAAAGCCCGGATCCCGACCACTACGAAAAAGCTTACGCATTCTGCGACGTCCTGGTCGTCGGTTCCGGCCCCGCTGGGCTTGCGGCCGCTCTCGCGGCCGGGCGCAGTGGTGCACGCGTCATTCTTTGCGAGGACGATGCGCAGTTGGGCGGCCGTCTTCTAAGCGAGCGCCAGACGATCGATGACGCTCCCGCGCATCTGTTCGCGGCTGCGGCGGGCGGAGAACTCAGGAGCCTGCCAAATGTCTGCGTGATGTCGCGCACACAGGTTTTCGGCGCCTACGACAGTGAAGTCTATGGCGCGCTCGAACGCGTTGCGGACCACGTGACGGCTCCTGCGGCCGGCGTTCCACGCCAGCGGTTCTGGCACATCGCCGCGAAGCGTTGCGTCAACGCGATGGGGGCAACCGAGCGTCCCATTGTATTCGGCGGTAACGATCGGCCCGGCGTCATGCTGGCGTCGGCGGTACGCACCTATTTGAATCGTTTCGGTGTCTTGCCTGGACGCAAGGCGGTCGTCTTCACAACCAATGATGACGGCTGGCGGACTGCTGCCGACCTTGTCGCCGCAGGCGCGCAGGTTGAGGCAGTTGTCGATCCGCGTGCGAGCGTCGACGAGAACCTCACCAAGGCGGCCGCCGCCGGCGGCGTGCGCGTTCTGCTCGGAGGATACATTGTCAACGTCACGGGTGGTGCGAGGGGCGTGACCTCCGCCATCGTTTCAGTTGCCGGAAAACGCCAGATACTCACAGCCGACCTCGTTGCCGTATCGGGCGGCTGGAATCCGCAAGTTGCGCTCACCACGCATCGCGGCGGGAAGCCGCGCTGGTCGGACGCGCTGTCGACGTTCGTCCCAGGCGATTTGCCGGACGGCATGACGGTGGCCGGCGCGGCGAACGGTGACCTCGGGCTGGCGGAAAGCCTGCGCAAGGGAAGCGAAGCGGGCGCGGCTGCTGCTGCCGCTTGCGGTTTCTCGGCCGCGCCTGCGCCGCAACCACGCGCGGAGGATGAGCCGACCGCCGTCGCGCCGCTATGGCACGTTGCCGAGAGCCGCCACAAAGCATTTGTCGATCTGCAGAACGACGTGACGGCCGATGATATCACGCTCGCCCATGCTGAGGGCTTTCGCTCCATCGAGCATTTGAAGCGTTACACGACGCTCGGCATGGCGACCGACCAGGGCAAGACATCGAATCTCAACGGCCACGCGATGATGGCGGCCCTGACAGGGCAGGCGATGAGCGATGTCGGCACGATCCTGTCGCGCCCGCCACACCAGCCGGTGGCGATCGGCGCCTTTGCAGGACATCATCGCGACCGGCATTTCAGGCCGACGCGGCATACGGCGGGGCACGCCTGGGCGCTCGAAAATGGCGCCGTCATGGTCGAGGCCGGCCCGTGGCTTCGACCGCAATATTTTCCGCGATCCGGGGAGAAGGACTGGCTCACGACCGTTGTGAGGGAAGTGCGGACGGTTCGCTCGGTCGTCGGCGTCTGCGACGTCTCGACGCTGGGCCGCATCGACATCCAAGGGCGAGACGCTGCGGCATTTCTCGATCGTGTCTACGTCAACACGTTCTCGACGCTCCCCGTCGGCAAGGCGCGCTATGGCGTGATGCTGCGCGAGGACGGCTTCGTCATGGACGATGGGACCACGTCGCGCTTCGCCGAAGATCACTATGTGATGTCGACGACCACCGCGAATGCCGCAAAGATCATGCAGCATCTGGAATTCTGCCATCAGGCGCTGTGGCCCGAACTCGATGTCAGCATGGTTTCGGTCACCGAGCAGTGGTCGCAATATGCGGTGGCCGGACCGAAAGCACGCGAGCTGCTGATGCAGCTTTATGGGCCAGACGTCGACCTGTCGAATGACGCATTGCCGTATATGGGGTGCCGTGAGATTCCCCTGCGAGGCATACCGACGCGGCTGTTTCGCATCTCGTTCTCGGGCGAGCTCGCCTACGAACTCGCGGTGCCGGCGCGCTATGGCGCCGCCGTTCTCGAAGCTCTCATGGCGCTGTGCGGTGCGCTTGGCGGTTGCCCCTATGGAACCGAAGCGCAGAGCGTGATGCGGATCGAGAAGGGGCACGTCGCGGGTAACGAATTGAATGGGCAAACGGTCGCGCGCGACCTTGGGCTCGGCCGCATGATGTCGACGAAAAGGGATTACATCGGCCGGGTGATGGCCGGCCGTCCGGCGCTTATGGCGCCGGACCGTCCGACGCTCGTTGGCATTCGCCCGGTCGAGAAGGGGCGGCGTCTGACCGCTGGCGCGCATATCCTCCCAGGCGGCGCCGCCGCCGTCGCCGCCAACGATCAAGGCTACGTCACATCGGTCGCCTACTCGCCGACATGCGAGGGCTGGATCGGCCTTGCGCTCGTGGTGAACGGGCCGGCGCGCCACGGCGAACGCGTGCACGCGTTCGACGCGATGCGCAACAATGATCAGGACGTGGTGATTTGTTCGCCAGTGTTCGTCGACCCGGAAGGAGTGCGTCTCCGTGGCTGATGCAGCTCTCCAATTGAAGGCGCGCAGCGCGTTTGACGGCCTTCTCGTGCCAGGCGGGCCGAAAGACGCCGGTATCGTCGTCACCGAGCGTAAAGACCTGCAGATCGCGACGGTTATCGCGCGCTCCTCCGGATTCGCGGAGGCGATCAAGACCGCGTACGGGATTGCGCTTCCGAGCGGGCCGAAGCGTATCGTCGTCCATGAGATAACATTACTCGGCACGGGACCGCGAGCCTGGTTCGCCCTCCGCGCGGGCGAACGGCCGCTGGCCTCGGACCTTGAACAGTCGCTTGGCGAGCATGCGGCCGTCGCCGACCAGTCCGATGGTTACGGCGTCTTGCGCGTCTCGGGGGCGAAGGTGCGCGCGCTTTTGGCGAAGGGCGTGCCGATCGATCTTCACCCTCGTGCCTTCGCTGCCGATGACGTTGCAGTCACGGTCTGCTCGCATATCGGCATCATGCTGTGGAGAAGCGATGCCGATTCAAGTTTCGACATCGCCATGTTCCGAAGCCTGTGCGGCAGCTTTTGGAGTTGGCTGTCGGAAAGCGCCGAGGAGTTCGGCCTGCGCGTCGAAGCGGAGTGACAGCGGCCGATAACGGCTTGCGTCCAGTTATCGGCCCGTGAAGACCGGCTTGCGCTTCTCCATGAACGCGCGACGCCCTTCCTTGTAGTCGTTGCTGTCGAAGCAGGCCTTCGTCATTGCCTCGAGCTTGGCGTGATCCTGCTGCGATTCCGGCTTCGCGATTTCGCGCCCGGCCGCTTTTGCCAGAGCGATCGTCAGCGGCGCGTTCTGTGAGATGGCGTCGGTCATCTTGCCGACCACGGCGTCGAGTTCTCCGTCGGGCGCGACCTCGTTTACGAAGCTCATGTCGTAGGCCTGCTTCGCGGAGTACTGCTTGGCGCTGAAGAGGATCTCCATCGCGCGCGGCAGGCCGACGATGCGGGACAGCCGCTCGATCCTCAGGAACCCGTAACCCAGGCCGAGCTTTGCCGCCGGAATGCCGAAGCGGGCGCCCTCATTGCAAAAGCGCATGTCGCAGCATGCCGCGAGATTCATGCCGCCGCCGATGCAATAGCCGGTGATCATGGCGATGGTCGGCTTGGCAAGATTGTAGAGGCTTTCATAGCCCTCTTTCGAGATCGCATCGTAGCGGACCTGCGCGTCGGCGTTCGCGCGCTCGCTTTCGAACTTCGAAATGTCCGCACCGGAAACGAACGCTTTGCCGCCTGCGCCGCTGACCACGACGCAACGAATTGCCGAATCTTCCGCGTAGTCCTTCATGAGCCGGACGAAGCCGTCCCACATGTCGAGCGAAACGGCATTCAGCTTTGCAGGATTGTTGAAAACGACGTGACCGACCGCGCCTTCGCGTCGGCCATAGATCTTCTGTTCTTGCATGGCGCTTCTCCGATGAGGCGTTGACTATAGCGTGCGCGGAGCGATTTGAATAAGGTATCGGAAAGGGAGGAAATGTGGCCTCAGTCGAACTGAAAGGCCTCGGGAAGCGGTACGGTGACGCCGTCGCGCTTGCCGATGTGAATTTGCATATCCAGCATGGGCAACTCGTATGCCTGCTGGGGCCATCGGGCTGCGGAAAAACGACGACGCTTCGTCTGATCGCCGGATTCATCGAGCCGACGGCCGGCGAGATTGTCGTCGGCGGCAAAGTCTTGTCGTCGACAACGCGCACCGTCGCCCCGGAAGGCCGCAATATGTCGATGATCTTCCAGAGTTACGCGCTCTGGCCTCACATGACGGTGGCCGAGAACGTCGCATATGGCCTCAAGATACGGAAGATGAATCGCGAGACGATCGCCGAGAAGCTGAAGACGATTCTGTCGACGGCGCGCCTCGAAGCGTTGGCGGATCGTTATCCGGCGGAGCTTTCCGGCGGTCAGCAGCAGCGCGTGTCGCTCGCGCGCGCCATGGTCGTGGAGCCTGAAACGCTCTTGCTGGATGAGCCGCTTTCCAACCTCGACGCCAATCTGCGCGAGGAGATGCGCTTCGAAATCCGCCGCCTTCACGATCGCTACCGCTACACGACCGTCTACGTGACGCACGACCAGGCCGAGGCGATGACGACGGCCGATCTTATCGCGGTCATGAATGGTGGGCGCATCGAGCAGGTCGGGACGCCGCAGGAAATCTATAAACGTCCGCGTTCCGCCTTCGTCGCGCGCTTCATCGGCGGCAGCAACATCCTGACCGGCAAGGCGCTCGATGCTCGGCGCGTCGCCGTCGGCGACAGCGTTCTCGTTACGGATGGGCGGGCGCTTCGCACGGGCGAGACGGTGCCGATTTCGATCCGGCAGCACGAGATCGCTCTTCTTGCCGCGCAGCCTGAGCAGTCTGAAAACGTCCTGCGCGCCGTGGTGGCGCGTTGCGTTTTTCTCGGCTCCGCGCGGGACTACACATTGACGCTCGAGGACAAGAGCGAATTGCGGCTGACAGCGCCGGCCGATCGCGAGATCGATCCGGGCCAGCATGTTTGGTTGCGCCTGCCCGCGGACCGCTGCCAGGCGCTTTCAGGAGGAAATGAAGCATGACAAAAAAATGGACACGCCGTGACGTCTTGGCTGGGCAAGGTCACGTGGTACACCTCCGTCGACCTGCCGTTGGCGGAGAAGGTCGGCAAGGCGTTCGAGGCGAAGTATCCCGGTGTGACATTGCGTGTCGAGCGCTCCGGCGCCGAGCGCAATTTCCAGCGCATCGGGCAAGAATATGCGAGCCGTATTTACAACTGCGATGTCGTCAATAGCTCTGACGCCGCTCACCTCATCATCTGGAAGCGCGAGAAGATGCTCGCGGCTTATGTGCCGGAGGATGTCGCGCGCGATTTTCCCGCGACGCATAAGGACCCGGACGGCATGTTCGCGTCATGGCGGATTACGCTGTCGCCGATCGCTTACAATACGAATCTCGTGAAGGCGGACGAGGCGCCGAAGTCCTTCGCCGATCTTCTGGACCCGAAGTGGGTCGGAAAGATCGTCAAGGCGCATCCCGGTTATAGCGGCACCATCATGACGGCAACGCAGCAACTCAGCCGCGATCTCGGGTGGTCCTGGTTCGAGAAGCTCGCCAAGCAGAAGGTGATGCAGGTCCAGTCCGCGACGGAGCCGCCGAAGAAGATCGCGCAGGGCGAACGCGCCGTCATGGCGGACGGCGGCGAATATCTCGTTCTCTCGCTGAAAGCGCGCGGCGAGCCGGTGGAGCCCGTTTACGCGACCGAGGGGACGCCGCTGGTCACCGGCCCTTCGGGGATCATGGCGAACGCGCCCAATCCGAACGCGGCTCGACTCTTTTTTGCCTGGTCGATGACGGCGGAAGCGCAGCAGCTCAACGTCGATGCCGGAGGGCTGCGCTCGGCGCATCCGGCCGTGAAGGAAAAGGCCGGCGTGCGCAAGTTCTCGGACATCAAGACACTCCGCGAGGAAGCCAATGTCGTCGCCGACAAGGCTGATGAGATCAAGGCGCAGTACGTGAAGTACTTCAAGGTATAGAGGGCTTTGACCGCCGTCCGGCCCACGCGGAATCTTAACGAATGAGCCTCGGGCGCACCGAGCCGTCCGCTTCCGTACGGAGCCATACGCCGCGGTTCGACATCACCCGGCCGGCGCTCATCGGCGTTGCGCTCCTCCTCGCGGCCATGATCGTGCTGCCGATGGGGTGGCTGGTCGTCTATGCGCTCAGTGATCGTGATGGCCACGCGACGCTCGCCAATTTCGTGACTCTGTTCACCGATGCTGCCTTCGTCGAGCCGCTAAAGACGACGCTGACTATCTCGGTTTCTGTCAGCCTGATCTGTGGGCTGGTGGCATCGCCTCTCGGCTGGCTTGTGGCGCGCACGGACATGCCGTTGGCGCGGACCGTGCGCACGCTGGTGATGGCGTCGCTGGTGACGCCGCCGTTCGTCGGCGCCATCGCCTGGGAAATGTTGGCGGCGCCGAATTCGGGATTGTTGAACCAGTTCTGGCGCGCGCTCACGGGGGCGGATGAAGCGCTGATCAATATCTACAGTCTCGGTGGGCTGATCTTTGTGATCGCCTGTTACACGTTTCCTTACGTCTTCATCCTCGTGGCAAACGCGCTCGACCGCATGCCGGGCGAACTCGAGGACGCTTCGTCGATGCTCGGGGCGGGAACGTGGGCGACGGCGCGGCGCATCACCATTCCGTTGGCGCTGCCGACGTTGCTGGCGGGCGTTCTTGTCGCATTCCTGCAGGCGTTGAACCTGTTCGGGTCACCCGCCATTCTCGCCATTCCGGCCGGCTTCCATACGCTGACGACGAAAATCTGGAGTCTCTTTCAGTTTCCGCCCAAGCCGCAATTGGCAGCGGCTGCAGCGGTGCCGCTGCTGGTCTTGACGATTGTGCTGCTGCGTACGCAAGCGGCCGTGCTTGGGCGGCGCGGGTACGCGGTTCTCGGCGGAAAATACGGTGCGCCGCGCCTCATCCGGCTCGGTGTGTGGCGCTACCCGGCGGCGGCGCTGGCCATGTTTGTGCTGGCGATGCCGCTGTTCCTTCCTTATTTCGCTCTGTTCAATACCGCGTTCTCGAAGATGTCTTCGCGCCTGGTCGGCCCGGAAACATTCACGCTGCAGAACTTTCGATTCACCTTCGGCGAGTTGAGCGCGACGATGCCGGCGCTGCAGAACACGTTCACACTCGCTGTCGCGGCAGCGACGCTCGGGGCGCTGCTCGCTTTATTGATCGCCTATACCGTCGCGCGTAAAGCGATTCCCGGATATCGCTGGCTGAGCTTTCTCGCCACCGCGCCGCTCGCGATCCCGGGGATCGTCCTCGGCGTCGGCTTGTTCCTCGCCTATACGCGCCCGCCGCTCACGCTGTACGGGACGCTATGGATCCTGCTGATCGCTTTCGTCACCATCGAACTGCCGGCGGCCTATCAGCAGATCAACTCGGCTTTTCACGCAATGCATCCCGAACTTGAGGAGGCCGCGCGCATGCTGGGCGCGACCCGGCTGCGCACCGTTCGCGACATCGTCTTTCCGCTCTTGCGCTCCGCCGCCATCGCTACGTGGTGCTTCATCTTCGTCGGCGTGATCCGCGAGCTTTCCGCCGCCGTGGTGCTCTTTACCTCGGAGACCAAGGTGCTCTCGGTGCTCATCTTTGATCTGAAGGAAAGCGGCGACGTCGGCGCGATCGCCGTTCTCAGCCTCAGCATGGTGCTGCTGACGACCATCGTGGTCGTCGCGGCCAATCGCTTCGCTGTCGGTTTCGCAAATCGCGCGCCGAGCCGTATCGGCGGCTAGCGGCGTTCTTCGTTCACGAGCGGAATCAAGCGTCAATCGCGCCGCGAAACGCCTCGACGAAACGGTCGACGTCTTCCTCGTCATTATAGACATGCGGGCTCAGGCGCATTCGGCCGAGGCGCGCCGCCGCGTAAACGCGTTGTGCGGCGAGCTTTTGCGGCAGTCCGTCCGGCATGCCGTTCGGAAAGCCAATGCTCAAGACGTGAGGTGCGCGAAATTCTTGAGGGAGCAATGTGACCTTTAGATTGCGAAGGCCATCGGCCAGCCGCCCGGTTAGCATCGAGAGCCGGCCGACGATCGCGTCGTTGCCCCAGCGCGCCATCATTTCCATGCCGGTCGCCGCCATTTGCATGGAGATAAGGAAGTCACGTTCCCCCATGTCGTAACGCCGTGCGTCCTCGCGATAGGAGACGTCACGGAAATAGATCGTGTCCTCGGCGACAACGTGCTTGCGGCCGCCCGCCGTCTGCTCGAGCGGAACGCCGTTCTGATGGCGTTTCGCAACATAGATGAAGGCGCGCCCGTAGGGGCCGAGCACCCATTTGTAGGTCGGGAAGATCAGGAAATCCGGGTCGAGTGTCGTGACGTCGATGCGACGGATGCCGACGTCGTGCGTGGCATCAACCAGCAAAGCGGCGCCGTGCCGCTTCAGGGCCGCGCCGATGCGCGTGATGTCGAGCGCGCCGCCGTCCGACCAATGCACCGACGAGATCGAAGCGAGGGCGATCGGCGCGGCGCCTTTGCGATCGATGGCTTCCAGGACTGCCGAGGTCCAGTCGCCGTCATCGCCCCGCTTGATGGTATCGACGGTAAAGCCTTGCGCGTCCGCCCGCCCGATCCATTCCAAGACCGGCGATGTATGATCATTCTCGAGAACGATGATCCGGCTGCCACGAGGGACGGACAGAATCTTCGCGGCTGTCGCGACCCCGTAGCCGACCGACGGAATCAGCGCGACATCGAAAGGGTCTGCGTTCAGCAGGGCCGCGGCCGCCTTGCGCGCACGTTCGTTCTGCGTGACGGCAAAATCGTCCGGCAGCTTCCACGGCTGCCCTTTGTTACCGATCGCCGTATGCCCCGCTTCTTGCACCGCGAGCGGCAGGGGGCTCCACGACGCCGCGTTCAGGTAACAAACGTCGCGGGGAATATCGAAAAGCGTGCGCTGGGATGCCAACATCTTGTTCTTCCTGTCCGATCGATCGAGCGCGGGGAGCATAGCGGATGGCGGTGCTCGAACGCGACCCGGGAGTGAGAAATTTTCAGCCTGCAGAAGGCTCCTGCATGCGTGGCGCGGGCGCTCGGGCCATCGGGGTGAATTGCAGAAGTGCCATGCAGAGGAGCTGCGCGGCCACGACGCAGAACGCCAATTGATATCGGCCGCTCAGGGTCACCAACAGCGAGAAGAGGGAAGGGCCCGTTACATAGCCAAGGAACGCGCAGAGGGTGCTGCTCGCGGTCGCTTCCGCCACGCGATCCGGCGGAGAGAGCCGGGCGATCTCGGCCATGAAGATACCGTTCCAGCTTGCTGCGGAGAATCCGGCCGTGCCGGCAATTAGGGCCGCCAGCCATAGCGGCGGGAGTGTCGGCAAGGAACCGTAAGCGACGACGAGCCCCGCGGCGACCATCGCCTGGATGGCGAGGTTGCGCGCGGGGCGGCCGGTCCGATCCGCGAGCCAACCGAGAAAGATGCGCGCGATAGCGCCGGAGCCTTGCAGGCAGGCGTAAGCAAAGGCGGCATTGCCCAGAGTCAATCCGCGGTCGGTTACGAGGTACGTCACGGAAAACGAAAACAGCGACCCTTGCACAATGGCGAACGAGAACGCGAGCGATGAAACGGCGAGCAGCGCGCGGTTGGCGCCGAGCGCCGCGAACGGTTCGACGACGGCTTGCAGGGAGAAGAGCGTCGCAAAGCCGATCGACTGTTCTCTACGTTTTTCCTCGTCGAGCTGCCGGCGAACGGGATTGATGATCACAGCCGCCGCGATGCCGACGATTGCCGCGACGCAAACCGCGACCCTCCAGCCCCAGGCCGCGGCGATCGGCGCCAGAATCAAGCCAGCTAAAGCGCCCCCGACCGGTGCGCCGGCCTGCTTCACCGAGAAGATCAACGTTCGATGTTGCGGTGGCGCGGTAGCCGCCAGGATGCGGCTGCCCGCCGGCGGGGAGGGTCCGTAGCCGATTCCCATCATCACGGCGGCGCAAAGAATCAACGGCCATATGCCCGATGCTGCCAGCATCAGTCCTGAAACGGCGATGAGCGCGCCGAGCTGCAGCATCCGGACGGGGCCGAGCCGTGCCAGGATGGGACCGCCGAACAGTAGAAACAGCACCGTCCCAAGCGAACTCAATGACGAAAGATTTCCGATCCGCTCCGGTGCAATCCCGAGCCCTCGCGTCAGCAGCGGCGCGACAATCGCGAGGGTTTGGTCCAGCATCGATGCGTTGATCTGCATGCCGAGAGTCGTCGCCAACGCGACAACCCAAAGCGATGGCCGAGGCAGGGAGCGTTTCAAGGATAGTCCCGGGGAAGGATGCGCAATCGTCCGATAGTGAACGATTTCATCGACTTGCGGTACATCCCGCGCAAGCATGACGGCCACGCGTGGATGCGCATGGCCCCTTGGTGGCTTGAAGGCGCGCCCGCTTTCATGAGTAAATAGGACGAAGGCCGCGTATGCGCGCCGTCGCGTGTTGCCCGGCCATCCGCTCACGGAGTTCGAAGCCATGGCTACGACGCGACGTGCTTTCCTTCAAACGACCATTGCCGCAGGTACCGCTCTCAGCGGATTGCCGCGCCTCGCGCGGGCGCAGCCAAGCGCCGCGCGAACCATCCGCGCCGTGATGCAGGGGGACCTGCGATCACTCGATCCGGTTTGGACCACCGCGAACATCACCGCCTATCACGGCGCGATGATCTACGACACGCTGTTTGCGCTCGATGCCAATCTGAAGACGCAACCGCAGATGGTCGGCAAGTTCGGCGTATCCGATGACAAGCTCACGCACACATTCGAACTGCGTGACGGGCTGAAGTTCTCGGATGGCGCGGCTGTGACCGCGGACGATGTCGTTGCGTCGATCCGGCGATGGGCGGCGCGCGACGGCGGCGGGCAGCACATGATGCAGCGCGTGAAGGACATCTCGAAGAAAGACGACAAGACCTTCGTGATCGCGCTGAAGGAGCCCTATGGCCTCATCGCCGACCTGATGGCGAAGACGGCGACGCCGATGCTCTACATCATGCGCAAGAAGGAGGCTGAGACCGATCCGAACCAGCAGATCACCGAATACATCGGATCGGGCCCGTTCATCTACAACCGAAACGAATCGCAGCAGGGCACGCGCTACGTCTACGACCGCAACCCGAACTATGTACCGCGCTCGGAACCGGCGAGCGGCATGGCCGGCGGCAAGGTCGCCAAGGTCGACCGCGTGATCTATGAGAACATGCCGGATTCGCAGACGGCGCTGCAGGCATTGCAGGCGGCCGAGATCGATTTCTTCGAGATTCCGCCGGCTCAACAATCTGGGCAACTCCGGCATCGCGCGGCTCAACCATCTGTATCCGCCGTTCAACAATGTCGATGCGCGCAAGGCCATGCTCTACCTGATCGATCAGGAAGAGTTCATGAAGGCGTCGTTCGGCAACGCTAAATATTACAGGAAGTGCCCGTCGCAATTCGCCTGCGGCACGCCGATGGAGAACGACGAGAATACGCAGTGGTTCAAGGAGGCGCCGAACCTCGCCAAGGCGAAGGAACTCTTCAAGAAATCCGGCTATGACGGCCGCCCCGTCGTACTGCTGCACGCCACCAACATCGATTTCATGAACAACTCGGCGCAGCTTCTGGCACAGCGTCTGCGCGATGCCGGGATCAACGTCGACCTCGCGTCGTCCGACTGGGGCGGCGTCGTCACCCGCCGCGCCGTCAAGTCGCCACCGGACCAGGGCGGCTGGAACATCTTCATCACCTGGTCGGGCGCGGCGTCGGTCGGCAATCCGATTGCCTATGTCGGCCACCAGACCAATGGAGAGAAAGGCTGGTTTGGCTGGCCGGATGATCCGGTGCATGAGAAATTGCGCGACAAATGGGCCGCGGCTGGCTCGCTTGACGAGCAGAAGGCGGTCGCGCGCGAGATGCAAAAGCACGACTGGGATTTCGTGCCGCATGTCTGGCTTGGCCAATTCCTCTCGCCGGTCGCGTACCGGAAGAATCTTCGCGGCGTCTTGAAAATTCCTGAGATCGTCCCGTTCTGGAATATCGAGAAGACGTGAGGAGACAACGCGCGGTGACGTGCCTTACGCGCGTGATGGCATAGATCGCTTTCGACCCTGCGCGGAGGTGCGATGCTCGCTTACGTGATGCGCCGGCTGGCCTCGACGGTGCTCGTGATGGGCATCGTCGCGGTGTTCGTCTTCCTGCTGCTGCATCTTTCGCCGGGCGATCCGGCGGCGATCATTGCCGGTGACAATGCGACGAGCGCGCAGATCGCGGCTATCCGCGAACGCCTTGGGCTCAACGAGCCGCTGATCGTGCAGTTTCTGCGCTGGAGCGGGCGCATCGTTCAAGGTGACTTCGGCATCTCGATATTCTCCAACGAGCCGGTGCTGCGCCTCATCAGCCAGCGTGTGCAGCCGACGGTGTCGCTTGCGCTCACCACCATCGGTGTGGCGGTCGCGCTTGCGGTCAGCTTCGGCGTGCTGGCGGCGTGGAAGGCAGGAACCTGGATCGATCGTTGCTTGATGGCCGTCTCCGTCGCCGGTTTTTCCGTGCCGGTGTTCGTCGTCGGATACCTCCTGATCTACGTCTTTTCGATCACGCTGCGCTGGCTGCCGGTGCAAGGCTACGTTCCGATCGAGCAGGGCGTCGGGCCCTGGATCGAGCGGCTGGTGTTGCCGTCGATCGCGCTTGGACTTGCCTATGTCGCGCTGATCGCGCGCATCACGCGCGCTTCGATGCTTGAGGTCCTTGCCGAAGACTACATCCGCACCGCGCGCGCCAAGGGCGTCGCCACCGCGCCGATGCTGCTCAAGCATGCGCTGAAGAACGCCGGCGTTCCGATCGTCACCGTGATCGGCATCGGCGTGGCGCTCCTCATCGGCGGCGTCGTGATCACCGAGACGGTGTTCAATATCCCCGGTGTCGGACGCCTCGTGGTCGACGCCATCCAGAAGCGGGATTACCCCGTCATTCAGGGCGTGATCCTCATCTTCTCCGGCGTCTATGTGCTGGTAAACCTCCTGGTCGATCTCACCTACACGCTGCTCGATCCGAGGATCCGCTATTGAGTGCCGCCGATTTCACGCAAGAGAGTGCCGCGCTGGCGCGTGACCGGCAGGGCCATGGCGCCGCGCTGCTACGCTTTGTCAAACGCAACCCGACGATGACGATCGGCGCCTTGATCCTCCTTCTCGTCGCCATTCTTGCGCTTGCCGCACCGCTGTTCGCGGGCGACCCCGTCAGTATGCGCCCGGCGCAACGATTGCGGCCGCCATCCAGCACCAATTGGCTCGGCACCGACCACCTCGGTCGCGATGTATTCGCGCGCACGATTTTCGGCGCTCGCGTCTCGCTCTATGTTGGTGTCGCCGTGTCCGTGATGTCGATCCTGTTCGGCCTCGTGATCGGTCTTGTCTCCGGCTATTTCCGTCGCGCCGATGCGGTCGTTATGCGGCTGATGGACGGGTTGATGGCGATCCCCGGCATTCTGCTCGCGATCGCGCTGGTGGCGCTGACGCGCGCCAGCGTTACGGTCGTGATTTTTGCGATCACGATTCCCGAAGTGCCGCGCGTGGTGCGGCTCGTTCGTTCGGTCGTACTCAGCGTGCGCGAAGCGCCCTATGTCGAAGCGGCGGTTTCGAGCGGAACGCCGGTTTGGAAAATCCTCCTGCGCCACATTTTGCCCAGCACTGTGGCGCCGCTGATCGTGCAGGCGACTTATATCTGCGCGTCCGCGATCCTGATCGAGGCGTCGCTGTCGTTTCTCGGCGCCGGCACGCCGCCGGAGGTGCCGACCTGGGGCAACATGATTGCGCAGAGCCGGCTGTTTCTCAGCCGCGCGCCGTGGACCATTTTTGCGCCCGGCGTCGCGCTCGCACTCGTCGTGCTTGCAGTCAATCTTCTCGGCGACGGCTTGCGTGACCGGCTGGACCCGCGGCTCGCGAGGCGGATGTGATGACCGGCGCACCCGCCATAGCTCCTTTGCTCGCGGTGCGGGATTTGCGCACGCACTTTTTCACCGCCGACGGCGTGACGCGTGCCGTCGACGGCGTGTCTTTCAAGGTCTCGCCCGGCGAGACGCTTGGTATCGTCGGCGAGTCCGGTTGCGGTAAGAGCGTGACGGCGCTTTCTGTGATGCGACTCCTCCCGGATCGGCTGGCGCGCATTGTCGGCGGCACGGTGTCGTTCGAGGGCCGCGACCTGGCTCCGCTCGACGAGGCCGCGATGCGGCGCATCCGCGGCAACGCCATGGCGATGGTGTTCCAGGAGCCGATGACGAGCCTCAATCCCGTGCTCACGGTCGGCCACCAGATCGCGGAAGCCGTACGCATCCATTCCGGGGCGAGCACAACGGCGGCGCGGGAGCGCGCAGCGGAGATGCTGCGGCTTGTCCACATTCCCGACGCCGTGCGGCGGCTTGACGACTATCCGCATCAGTTCTCCGGCGGCATGCGGCAGCGGGTGATGATCGCGACGGCGCTTGCTTGCAATCCCAAACTTCTGATCGCGGACGAGCCGACGACAGCCCTCGACGTGACCATTCAGGCGCAGATCCTCGACCTCATCCTCGAACTCAAGTCGCGGACCGGCGCGGCCGTCATTTTGATCACGCACGATCTCGGTGTCGTCGCGGAGACGTGCCAGCGCGTGATGGTGATGTATGCGGGGCAAAAGATCGAGGAGGCGCCGATCCTCGAGCTGTTCGACCGGCCGGCGCACCCCTATACGCGTGGCTTGATGGCTTCAATTCCGCGTTTCCACGGCGCCGGGCGAAAGCGCCGCCTCACGGAAATTCCGGGCATTGTCCCGTCGTTGCGTGAGCCGATTGTCGGCTGCGCCTTTGCCCCGCGCTGCCGCTATGCCATCGACCGTTGCCGCACCGAAGCGCCGGAACTGCGCGGGCTCGGCAATCATCACATTGCGGCGTGCCACCGCGCCGAAGAGGTGATGCGCGAAACCATGGTGGCGGCATGAGCGCAGCGGCGCCGCTCCTCCAGGTGGAGGGATTGAAGAAGCATTTCCCGCTGAAGCATGGGCTGTTCGGTGGGGAGGTGGTTGCTATTCGCGCGGTCGACGGCGTCGACCTCACGATCGCGCCCGGCGAAACGCTGTGCCTGGTTGGCGAATCCGGCAGCGGGAAATCGACGGTCGGCAAGCTGGTGCTGCGGCTGACGGAACCAACGGCGGGAACGATCAGGCTGGAGGGCGTGGATATCACGCATCTCGGTCCGGATGCCATGCGGCCGTATCGGCGGCGCGCGCAGATGGTGTTCCAGGACCCGTACGCGTCGCTCAATCCGCGCATGACCGCCGGCAAGATCGTGAGCGAGCCGCTTGAGAACTATCCGGACATCGGCGCATCGGCGCGCAAGGAGCGCGTTGCCGCGCTGTTCGAGCAGGTCGGCCTGCGGCCGGATGCGATGCAGCGCTTCCCGTTTGAGTTCTCCGGCGGGCAGCGGCAGCGGCTTGGCATCGCGCGGGCGCTCGCGCTCAATCCGGCGTTGATCGTTGCCGACGAGCCGGTCTCCGCGCTCGACGTCTCGGTGCAAGCGCAAGTGCTCAATCTGATGATGGACCTGCAAGAGGAGCTTGGGCTCGCTTACCTCTTCATCTCGCACGATCTCGGTGTCGTCGAGCATATCGGTCATCACGTGGCGGTGATGTATCTCGGGCGTATCGTCGAATATGCGACCAAGGACGCCTTGTTCGAAAACCCGCGGCATCCCTACAGCCAGGCGCTGCTCGCCGCCGCGCCACTGCCGGATCCGCGAGCGAAGCGCGAGCGCGTCGTGCTGCAAGGCGATATCCCGTCGCCGATCAACCCGCCGACAGGATGCGCTTTTCACACGCGCTGTCCGAAGGCGTTCGACCGCTGCAAGGTGGAGACGCCGCAACTTGTTCCCACCGCAGACGGCCGCTTGGCATCGTGCCACCTCGTCGAATAGGCCTCATCCGCGGGAGCGATAATGCATCGCCGCGAGGAATTTCGGACGGAAGATATCGAGGAAGGCTTCGGATGCGCGCGTCAGCGGGCGCTCTGCCAGGCGAAGAACGCCGGTCCGACGCTTGATGCCGGGGCGAAGCGGCCGCGCGACGATCGGGTACTCGCTCGATGGCGGCAGGGCCGTGACGGGAACGATCGATATTCCAAGCCCGCGCGCCACGAAGTCGAACAGCGAGCCGAACTGATTGATGATAATGCTGTGGTTGAGCACAGTGTCGCGTTCGTTGGCGTAGACGTCGATAGTTCGCCGAAGCCCGGAATCCGGAGGCATCGAGATCATCGGCTCTTCGGCGATGTCGCCCAGGCTGATGAAGGCTGAGCGGTGAAGCCGATGCCGGCGCGGCAGAACGACGTAACACGGCTCCTGCGTGATCGAATCGGCGACGATGCTCTCGCCAAGCCCCGTGGCATTGCCGATGCCGAAGTCGGCGATACCACTGCGCACATCCTCATGCACGGCGCTCGCAAGCCCCTCCTTGATCTGCACGTACATCTTGGGATGCTGCTTGCGAAATGCGACAAGCGCCTCCGGCAACAGGCGATGAGAGATCGACATCAGGCAGGAGATGATGAGCTGCCCGTGCATCTCGCCATCGAGCGCCCGCGCCCGCCGGGACTGTTGTGAAAGCTCCTCCAGCAAGCGTTCGGCGGCTGGAATGAACTCGCGACCTGCCTCGGTGAGGGAAACGCCGCGCGTGCGGCGTTCGAACAGCTTCAATCCGAGCAACGCTTCGGCCTGTTGAATGATGCGGCTGAGGCCCGGTTGCGATATCCGCAGATAAGACGCGGCCGCAATAAAGCTGCCAAACCGCGCAAGGACGGCCATGGCGCGCAAATGTTTCGCGGAAAGATTTGGAACGTCTGCAAGGCTGCTCATTGCTCACCCGGCGTTATGCGGAATCTGCATCACATTTCGTAATCCATATCATATTGACATTGCCGCTATGACAACAAGAATTCAGGCGGGATAGCGACTTGCAAATGCTTGCGTCCTCACGCAGCGTTTCGACATCGAATTCGATGTGAGGTGGCAGGCGAAATGGACGATATATCGCGTGGCGAGAAGGTTCTCGCGGGCGTCAGGGTTCTTGATCTGACGCGGTTTCTTTCCGGCCCGACGGCGACTTTGTTTCTGGCGGCGCTCGGCGCCGAAGTTATCCGTATCGACGATCCGGTCACAGGCGACCCTACGGCGGACGCGCCGCCCTTCTTCGGTCCAGACGGCGTTTCGCTCGGCCGGCGGACGGAGGATGATCTCGGGATCGCCTACCTGAAGCGCTCGCGCGGCAAGAAGGCGATCACGCTGAACCTGAAGGCGGAGCGCGGCAAGGAACTGTTTTTCGAACTCGTGAAGACGGCGGATGTCGTCGTCGAGAACTTCCGCGTCGGCGTCACCGAACGCCTCGGCATCGACTATCCGAGCCTCAGCCGCATCAATCCGCGGCTTATCTACTGTTCGATCACTGGATACGGTAGCACCGGGCCGGACCGCAGCCTGAAGGCGTTCGACCTGATGGTGCAGGCGGCGACCGGGCTGATGAGCATCACCGGCGAGCCGCAGGGGGCCGCGAGCAAGGCCGGTTCGCCGATATCTGACAGCGTTGCGGGCACGTTCGCGATGTCGGGGGTTCTGAGCGCGCTGTATCAGCGGGAGCGGACGGGGCGAGGGCAGTGGATCGACGTGTCCATGGCGGATTGCCTGCTCGCGCTTATTCTCGACGAGCCGTTGGATTGTTTCGAGGGCCTCGGTCTGCCGTATCGCCAGGGCAACCGGATGACGCGCGTGTCGCCGTTCAACACCTATCCGGCGAAGGATGGAGTCGTCGCCATCGGCATCGGGTTACGGCCGGATCTCGTGCAGCTACTCGAGGAAATGGGGCGGCAGGACCTGTTCGAGTCCGAAGACTTCATGAATACGAGCTGGCGGATCGGCAACAACGCCAAGGTCGATGAGGTCGTTCGGGCTTGGACGCAGGGACTGACGACGCAAGAGATCATCGATCGGTTGAACGCGCGAAGCGTTCCTTGCAGCCCCATCCGCGACATCCACGACATTCTTGCGTGGCCGCACATGCAGGCGCGGAACATGCTGCTGCGGCTGCAGCATCCGGCCTTTCCCGATCTGAAGGGACCGGTTGCGGCGGCGTTCCCGCTGAAATTCAGCGACGCGCGCACGCATTATGAAACGCCGGCCCCGATCCCGCGCGCGCACAACAACGAGGTCTATGGCGCGATGCTTGGTCTGTCCGATGCCGAGATCGCGAACCTCACGGCGAAAGGCGTGATCTGATGCGCGATGGGCGGACGTAGGCGAACGCGTGAATGAACGGTGATAACGAGCGGAGGAATGGTGATGCCGAACGAAGACCGCGCTGAAGTGAAGATGTACACCGACTTCAAGAGCCCCTACGCGTTTCTCGCGTTCGATCCGGCTTTCGCGTTGGAGGAGAAGTACAATGTTCGGCTGCAATGGAAGCCGTTTCAGCTTCGCCTCAAGGGCAAGGGGCAGCGCAGCCAGTACTCCGAATACAAGATCAAGTACTCGTACATGGACGCGCGACGCTGGGCCAATATGCGCGGCGGCCTGATGATCCGTGGTCCGCTGAAGATCTTTGACACGACACCGGCTTTGATCGGCGGTTTGCTTGCCGAGAAGCACGGAAAGATTCGCGAATACGGCAACCTCGTGTTCGACCTGTTCTTCAAGCGCGAATTGGCGGCGGACGAGGCCGATGCGATCGCGCCCTTGATGCCACGCATCGGCCTGACCGAGCAGGCTTACCGCGACTACCTGGCGGGCGAAGGCCAGGCGGACTACGAGCGCGTGCAGGAAGAGGCCGTGACCGACCAGGTTTTCGGCGTCCCGATATTCTATTTCCGCGGCGAGCCGTTCTGGGGCTACGACCGGATGCCTATGCTGGAGGCGCGTCTGACCGAGGCTGGTCTCAAGCGTGAGAACGCGCTCGCGCGGGCGGCATCGTGAGCGCGCTCTTCGGCAGCCGATAGCGGGGGAACGACATGCATTCTGGCCGACCCATGCTGACGGGATACCGCGTGCTCGACATCACGCAGTTTGTCGCGGGACCAACGTGCACGCGCCTTCTCGCCGAGCTCGGTGCGGAGGTGATCAAGATCGAACTCGCGCCTTTCGGCGATCGTGGGCGCATGTCGGGCGACAAGGCGCGTGACCCTTCGCGGGCGAAGTCGCAGAGCACGTATTTCTTCCAGCATAACCATTCGAAAAAGAGCCTCGCCGTCGATATCAAGCATGCACGAGGGCGCGAGCTTGTGCGTGCGCTCATTCCGCATACGGATGTTGTCGTCGAGAACTTCGCGCCGGGCGTGATGGCGCGCGCCGGCCTTGGCTACGATGATCTTCGCAAGCTCAATCCGAAGCTGATCATGTGTTCCATCTCCCTTGCGGGGCAGGATGGCCCGCTCAGCCACAAGCCGGGCTTCGACTATATGGGCGCGGCTTTCGCTGGGATAACCGCGGCGGTCGGAGAGCGCGATCGCGGGCCGGCGCAGTTGCCAATCGCCATCGGCGATAATGCGACGGGCGTGACGGCGGCGATGGCGATCAACGCCGCGCTATTGCACCGTGAGCGCACCGGCGAGGGGCAATATATCGAGTGCTCGCTCGTCGATACCTACTTCAACATGCACGAAGTGAATATCCCGAAGACTTCGCTACGCGGCGCGCAGTTTGCGCCGCCTCGCAGCGGCTCGCTGCATCCCGATGGTGGGCCTACAGGGGTCTTCCGATGTAAGGGCGACACGTTCATCGCCATCATGGTCATGCCGCATCAGTGGCCGCAGATGGTCAAGGCCATGGGGCAACCGGAACTGGCGGACGACCCGCGCTTCCGCGATCCGCGTGCGCGGCGCGACAACAATGCGGCTCTGCGCGACGTCATCGAGACGTGGCTTGGCAGCTTTCCGAGCCGGGATGCGGCAATCGAAGCGCTGGAAGCGGAGCGTGTTCCCTGCGCACCGGTGCTCTCCTTGCAGGAGGCCATGACGCATCCGCATCTGCGTGAGCGCGGCACGGTACGTCGTGTGGTGGATCGGGATATCGGCGAATTCGACATTCCCGGCCTCGCGGCGAAGTTCTCCGGCTGGACCCCGTCGGAGAAGCTTAACGCCGACCGCCTGGGCGAACACAACGATGAGATCTTGCAGACCTTGTTGTCGCTCAGCGGCGACGATATTCGCGCGCTCTACGACGACAAGGTGATCGTCAAGGACCCAAGCGCCTGAGCGCGAGGCAGCGATCAAGTGAGTTCGGCGATGATGTTCTCGTCGCCCGACATCCGCAAGAAATGCAGCAGGTCGGAAAGGCCTTCGCCCAACAATGTCACGTGGGCGCGCATCACTTGGCTCGCTGCGGCGCCGTCGCCGCGAAAGATGGCGTCCATGACCTGACCATGTTCGGGGATCGATGAATCCATGCGCCCGGGCTGATAAGTGATCGTCCGCCGATACGGCGAGATCTTCACCGTCAATCGCCGCAACTCATCGTGCAGGATGCGGTTGTGGCTCGCGACGGAAATCGTTTCGTGGAATTCGAGATTGGCTTCGTAGAAGGCGTCGACGTCGCGCGCCTTGGCTGCGGCCGCGCAAACTTCATGCGCAGCCTCGAGGCGCGTGCGCTGCTCGCTGCGGATGCGCCGCGCTGCCTGCGCAGATGCTAGTGCTTCTAACTCTGCCGCGACGCTGAAGGCGTCGAGAAGGTCGGCAAGCGAAAGCTGCGCGACTTGCAGGCCTTGGCGGCCTCGCGACACCACAAGGCCGCTGGCGGCGAGCCGCTGCAGCGCCTCACGTACAGGCGTTCGCGAGACGCCGAACTGCTCGGCAAGCTGGCGCTCGTCGAGGCGATCGCCGGGGCGGCGCTGGCCTTTGAGGATTTCGACTTCGAGCCGATGAACGACATTGGCCGAGAGCGACTCCGTGCTCTCGGCGGGAATTTCGGCGACGGAGCGCAATGATGATTTCATTCGGTGTCCGCCGCGTAGAATTTGTTGGCTATCCATTCGCCAAGCGCCACGATTCCATACAGCAGCAAGCCGCAAACGCACAATACGACGATGGCGGCCATCGACACTTCGGTGTCGGCGCGTGCCGTGGCGAAGATGATCAGATAGCCAAGGCCGGCCTGCGCCGTGATGAATTCGCCGATGATGACGCCGATGATCGCGAGCGTGATCGCGATCTTCATGCCGCTGAAGATATAGGGGAGAGCGGACGGGAAGCGGACGCTTGTGAAGATCTGCCACTCGGAGGCCGTGAGTGCGCGGCACAGCCGGAGCATACTGCGATCGACGCTCATGAAGCCGGCCGTCGTCGCGATCACCACCGGGAAGAAGGCGATGAAGACGGAAAAGGCGATGCGGGACTGTGAGCCGATGCCGAGCCAGATGATGAACAGCGGCGCCAGCGCGATCTTCGGTATCAGCTGGAAGAAGACCAGATTGGGATAGAGCGCCTCGCGGGCGACCTTGGAGTAGGTGATGATGATGGCGAGCGCGACGCCGAGCAAAGTCGCGAGGATGAAGCCGACCGCCGACTCGAGCGTCGTCGGGATCGCGTGCATCAGCAGGATGTCGTAGCGGTCGATGATGTAGCGCACGATCGAGATCGGCGACGGGAGGATCACCGGCGCGATATGGCCGATCGTCACCGCGAGCTGCCAGCCGGCAAGCACGAGGAAAGCGAGACCCAAGGGCAGCGAAATGCTGCGTAGGTTGGACAAGCCGCCTCTGTCTGCCGCGGCGGAGCCGGCGATGACCGCGCCCGTCTCCGTGCCGACGCCTGTAGTTGCCATAGCGTGCCTCTATTCGATCACACCGCCCCCGCGTGAAGCGGAGGAAGCGTTTGATGCTGCGGGCGGATGACCGTGAGCTTCTTCGATCGTGAGACGCAATTTGCGGCAGACGGACGTGAATTCCGCCGTTTCCTCGATCTCGAACCGGCGCGGCCGCGGAAAGGGCATCTTCATATCGAGAACGATCGTTGAAGGGCGTCCCCCCATGACGACCACGCGGTCCGACAAGAACGCCGCTTCGCGGATCGAATGCGTCACGAAGATCACGGTCTTCTTATAGGTTTCGAGAATTTCGGAGAGCGCGACATTCATCTGGTCGCGCGTGATGGCGTCGAGCGCGCTGAACGGCTCGTCCATCAGCAGGATTTCCGGGTCGTGAATAAGCGCACGGCAGATCGCCACCCGCTGGCGCATGCCGCCGGAAAGCTCGGAGGGCTTCTTATTTTCGAAATCCGTGAGGCCGACCATCGCCAGCAGATCGCGGGCGCGTTGACGGTAAGATTCCATCGGCAGTTTCAAGATGCGGATGGGAAACAGCACATTGTCGAGCGCGCTTTTCCACGGCAGCAGCGTCGCATCCTGGAAGATGATGCCGATGTCGCGTCGCGGCTTCTTCACCTCGGAGCCGGCGAGGGTGATGAGGCCGCCGGTCGGCGCTTCGAGCCCGGCGATCATCATCAGCAGCGTGCTCTTGCCGCAGCCGCTGGGCCCGAGGAGCGAGACGAATTCGCCGCGTGCGACATCGAGCGACGCGGAGGCGACCGCGTGAACCGGCGCCTGCCGCGTCAGGTAGGTCTTTTGGACCTTGCTGACGGAGACGAGCGGCGACTCACCAGCCGCCGCCGTCGCGTTGGTCGGTTGGGGCATTACGGCGTCCGCCGCCGCGCTGAGACGATCAGCTGACATATTTCCGGAACGCGGCTGCATTCTTTTCCGCCGCGGCGAGTTCGCTCTCGCTCAGCTTGAGCTTGCCTGCGAAGGCGTTGGTGAACAGCGCATTCACGTCCGGACGCGTTGCGCCTTCGCCCGCGGCATACTTGACGACGAGGTCGGCCATGGTCGCGACTTTCTTCGGGTCGGCGTAGCCCAAACCGTGCTCCTTCACTTCCGGCACCAGGTTGGTGAGGTTGGTAAGGCCAAGCCCGATGCGGGAGTATTCCTTGCCGGTCGACGACATTGCCACTTCGCTATTGGCCTTGAGGAAGATGTCGATCGACTCGTCGAAGTTCGTCATCGTGAAGCGAATGGCCTCCATGGCGCCCTGGACGAAAGCCGTGCAAAGCGCGGTGTCCTTGAGCTTTTGCGGCTGCGTTGTCAGCGACTGTCCGTAGAATTCGATGCCGACGTCGCGGAACAGCATGAAGCGCACATCGGTACCGAGCGGAGCTAGCGAAGGAATGGTGCTGGTCGCGAACGCGGAGGCCGCGTCGACTTGCTTCTCCATCAGCGAGCGTTCACGCACCTTGCCGTCGAGTTGAACGATCTGGACCTTGGCCAGATCGAATCCCGCTTTGTCCGCATAGAGCGGAAGGAATGGATATTCTCCCGAGGTGACGCTGGCGCCGAGCTTCTTGCCCTCGAGTTCTTTCGGCGTCTTGATCGGCGACCCGGCGAGCAGGCCGATGCCCATCAGTGCGTCATAGTTGATTTGACCGATGCAGGTGATGGGAAGTTTCTTCGCAGCCTGCACGATCACCGTCGGCGTCGCCGCCATTCCGAAATCGAAAGTGCCGGCGCTCACCGCCTGCGCGGCAGCGCCCGAGCCGGAGCCGCGGGCAACGCTGACGTCGAGGCCTGCCTTCTTCCAGAAGCCCTTGTCGCGTGCCACGTAGGCGAAAAGGTTCGGCCCTTCCGGGATCCACGATGTCGTGAAGGAGACTTTGCTGGAGCCCTGGGCGACAGCGGGGGCCGCCAATCGCATGCCTGCGGCGCCGAGTCCGGCTGCACCAAGACCCTTCATCATTCCCCGACGTGAAATCAACATCGCCTCTCTCCCCTATGTGGCTGTAGGCCGTGGGCACGCGTTCGTGCGTTTTTTAGCTTCATCCGGTTTCTACCGATGCGCAAGGGGGCGTTATGCCAAAAAATCAATTCTGCATGTAAAAGAGGCCGATTGTAGATTGTTTTGGCATTCATGTGCGATCAATGGATGCGAAAAATGTGAATCTTTGTGTTTTTTGTACCAACACGATAAGACTGGCATGCAATTTGGCGTATGGAGCTGGCATGAAACCGTTTGAAATCCGCAACGCGCACTTCGATCGCTTGGTGCATACGCCGAACTTGCGATGGATGGGGCAGAACACCAATCACGCCACTCCACACCCTGCCGTCATCGAGGCGATGCAGCGCTGTATTCGGGACGAGGAGTTCCACATCTACGCGCCGCCGGCGGGGCTTGAGGAGGTTAGGCAAGGCATCGTGCGTGATCTCGGTCTGCCAGATCAGGCCGCGCTCGTTTCCGACGGCGCCGTGTCATCGCTCTACCATGTGTGCCACTCGCTTCTGAGCGCCGGCGATGAGTTCATCACTACGGACCCGACGTGGAATTGGCCGATGGCGTTTGCACGCTCGGTCGGTGCGACCGTCAAGCAGATTCCGATCTATGGCGAGGAGCACGGCTATCGCCTTGCGCCGGAGCGGCTTGCGGCGGCGATCACGCCGAAGACCAAGATCGTTTATCTGGTCGATCCCAACAACCCGCTTGGCACCGCTTGTACTCCGGAGGAGATCAAGGCGATCTCCGCCGTGGTGCGGGAGGCAGGTGCGTATCTGATTCACGACTGCACGTATCGGCACTTCGCCTATGCGCACGAGTTGGCGGCGAAGCACGCCCCCGAGCGGACGCTGACGATCTACAGTTTCTCGAAGTGGCTGGGACTTGCAGGCCTGCGCATCGGCGCCGTCGTCGCTCACCCCGATCTGATCGACCGCCTCGCCGGCGCGCCGCCGAACAATCTCGGCTCCAGCATCCTGTCGCAACGCGCCGCCGCGGCGGGCCTCGCGATCAAAGCCGAATGGTTCCCCGGCGTGCTGGCGCAGCAGCGCGCCAACCAGAAGCTCATTCACGCCGCCGTTGAGAAGATCCCCGGATTGGAAATGCCGGTCTATCCGTCCAACGGCAACTTCATCATCATCGAGTGCGGCAAGGCAGGTGTGCGGCCGGACGTGTTGGTCGCGGCGTTCCAGGAGCGCGGGATCATGATCCGCCAGGGCGCCTACCACACGCCGACATTCGGGGACCGCTTCATCAAGGTGAGCACCAGCGTTCCCACTGCATGGGCGGAGGAATTTGTGGAACTCCTCCCCGCGACGGTGGAACGCGCACGAGGCCAGAACGAACCGGTCAAGCTCTTCTGAACAAACACCGGTCAGAGCAGGAGACGTCCGAATGGATTTGGGGCTGAAAGGCAAGACGGTGCTCATCACCGGGGCATCGCAGGGCATCGGCGAAGGCCTGGCGCGTGGATTTGCGGAGGAGGGGTGCGATCTGCATCTCGTCGCGCGGTCCAAGGACAAGCTCGCTGCGATCAAGTCCGAGATCGAAGCGCCGAACGGGATCAAGGTCACCATTCACGCCGTCGACTTGACGGAACCCGGTGTCGTCGAGCCGCTGATCGAGGCGGTCGGCGATGTCGATGTGCTGGTCAACAATGCCGGCGTCATCCCGAGCGGCTCGCTTTGGGATATCGACGAGGCGAAGTGGCGCGCGGGTTGGGAACTCAAGGTCTTCGGCTACATCAACCTCACGCGCGCCATCTATCCGCGCATGAAAGCGAACGGCGGCGGCGTCATCATCAACAATATCGGCAATGGCGGGGAAGTCTTCGACCCGAACTACGTCGCCGGCACGGCGGGGAATGCGAGCCTGATGGCCTTCACGCGCGCCATGGGCGGCAGTTCGCTCGACGACAATATCCGCGTCGTTGGCGTCAACCCTGGACCGGTCGACACCGACCGCATCTACAATATGCTCAAGAAGCGCGCGAAGGACTGGCTTGGCGACGAAGGGCGTTACAAGGAGTTGCAGGAACGTTATCCGCTGAAGCGGCCGGCGCATCTCTATGAGGTGACCGACCTGATCCTGTTCCTTGCCTCGTACCGCTCCGGCTACACCTCGGGCGCCATTTTCACCGTCGATGGCGGCATCACCTCTCGCCGTTCCGTGATCTGAGGAGGGGCGCATGAGTTTCGCCAAGACCACCGACGGCATCCGCCTGTTCTACGAAGCCGCAGGTGAGGGCACGCCGATCATTTTCGTGCATGAGTTCGGCGGCAGCCACTGGAGCTGGGAGCCGCAGCTCAATTTCTTCGCGCGGCGGCACCGCGTCATTACTTTCGCGGCGCGCGGCTATCCGCCATCGGACATTCCCTCCGAGGTCGACAGCTACTCGCAGGCGCGCGCGGCCGACGATATCGTCGATGTGCTCGATGCGGCCGGCATCGACAAGGCGCATGTCGTCGGGCTGTCGATGGGCGGCTTCGCTGCTTTGCACGTGGCATTGCGTCATCCAAAACGGGTGCTTTCAACCGTCGCGGCGGGCGCGGGCTACGGCGCGGAGAAGGCGCACGAAGATTATTTCAAGGGCATTTCCGAGCAAGTCGCAAAGAATTTCCAGGAGCGCGGCGCAAAGGATTTCGCGCCGACCTATGCCGAAGGCGCGTCACGCGTGCAGTTCCAGGAAAAGGATCCGCGCGGGTGGCAGCTCTTTGCCGAGCGGCTTGCGCAGCATGACCCGCTTGGCGCCGCGAATACGATGCGCGGCGTACAGATGCGCCGGCCCTCGCTTTACGATCTCGAGGCCGAGTTCCGCAAACTCGACACGCCAGTGCTGATCATGACCGGCGACGAGGACGATCACTGCATTCAGCCTGGCCTCTTTCTCAAGCGGACGATCCCGCGTGCGGGCATCGCCGTCTTCCCGAAGTCCGGCCACACGCTCAACCTCGAAGAGCCCGAGTTGTTCAACCGCCTCGTCGCCGACTTCATCAGCCAGGTCGAGGCAGGGCGATGGAAGCCGCGCGATCCGCGCGCTAACCCGTCGCAGATCATGCGCACGGACTGAGCGGAACGATGACGAAGCGCCTGGCCGAGCTCATCGATGGCGATCGCCTTTGGGCGCGGCATATGGCGCTCGCCGCGTTTGGGGGGCGCGCCGATGGTGGTGTCGACCGGCCGACATTGTCGCCGATCGAGAGCGAGGCGCGTGCGCAGGTCGTCGCTTGGGGGCGGGAGATCGGTCTCGTTCCCTTTACGGACGGAGCCGCCAATCTCTTTCTGCGCCTCGAGGGGCGTGATCCAAATTTGCCGCCGGTATTGGCGGGCTCGCACATCGACTCGCAGCCGACGGGCGGAAAGTTCGACGGCGTGTTCGGCGTTCTGGCTGCGCTCGAGGCAGTCCATGCCATTGTCGCCGCCGGCGAGCGCCCGCTCCGCGCCATCGAAGTCGTCGCGTGGACGAACGAAGAGGGCTCGCGCTTCGCGCCGGGGATGACCGGGTCCGATGTTTTCACCGGCACGAAGACGCTCGATCAAGTCCGCGCCTTTCGCGATGCCGACGGCATTCTGCTCGGCGACGCGATCGACGACGTCCTGTCGCGCGATCGTGACATTCCACTGCGCGCATTCGGGCGTGAGATTGCAGCCTATGTCGAGCCGCATATCGAGCAGGGGCCGGTGCTCGAGGCCGGCGGCATTCCCATCGGGGTTGTCACCGGCATTCAGGGGACGCGGCGCTATCGCGTGAAGGTTCAAGGCGAGACCGCGCATGCCGGGACGGCGCTGCGTGCCGAGCGTCGCGATGCACTGATGGCCGCCGTGCGGATGATCGCCGCCATTGACCGGGAGGCGATGGAGCCGGTCGACACCAGACTCACGGTCGGGATGCTGCAGGTGACGCCGAACGCGCCGTCAGTCGTTCCGTCCGAGGCGTTCTTCTCGATCGATCTGCGTCATCCCGACAACGCCATCGTCGATCGCATGGACGGCGCCATCCGGCGTATCGTCGAAGCGGAGCGCGGCCCGTGTACGGTCGAGCTCAAGCAGATTCAGCACTCGCCGTCGTTGACGTTTTCCGCAGACATCCGCGCGCTGATAACGGACGCGGCGCGCGCCAACGCCATTCCGGCGATGGACGTCTATTCTGCAGCGGGCCATGACTCACGGCAATTGCATTACGTTTGCCCGGCCGGAATGATTTTCATTCCCTGCCGCGGCGGCATCTCGCACAATCCGGCGGAATGGGCGGAGCCGCAGCACATCACGGCGGGAGCGAAGGTGCTGGTGGATGTGATCTGGGCGCTTGCGAACAAGCCCGGTTAGCACGATTGCCGTAAGGTGCCGCCGTCCGATGTTGAGGGCATGGCTCCAACGCGAGTTGCACCGACGGACGAACGTCGGCATCTTTGCCGTCAGGCAATCGAGGCTTTCGGATGTCGGCAAACAATCGTTTCGTTCAGAATCCTGGCCAACTCAAAGATCTGGCGGCGCGTATCGCCGACAGGGCGCTGTCGCCAGTCGATCTCGTGCAAAGATATCTTGATCGGATCGCCGCGATCGATGGCGAGGTCCACGCGTGGATCGAAGTCGATGGCGAGCGCGCTTTGCGCGAAGCACAGGAATGTGAGCGTGAGGCGCAGAAGGGCGTGCTGCGCGGACCGCTGCACGGCATTCCTTTCGGTGTGAAGGACGTCATTGATGTCGCAGGGCTGCCGACGCTTTGTGGCAGCCGCAGTCGAACCGGCGCGCCCAGACCCGGCGCAGATGCCGAGGTCGTCGCGGCGGTCAAAGCGGCGGGTGGGATCGTTCTCGGCAAACTGCACACCACGGAGTTCGCTTTCTACGATGCGCCGCCGACGCGCAATCCGCACAATTTGAATCACACGCCCGGCGGATCGAGTAGCGGCAGCGGCGCGGCCGTCGCCGCAGGCATGGTGCCGCTTGCGCTTGGGACGCAGACGTTCGGCTCTGTGAACCGGCCGGCCGCCTATTGCGGCATTGCCGCATTCAAGCCGAGCACACGCTCGCTCAGCACCTTCGGCGTGAATCCCTTGGCGCCCTATACCGACACCGTCGGGTTCTTCGGCTGGTCGGTCGATGACGCGGTGTCGTTTTACGAGGCCGTACAGCCGGCCTATATACGCGATGACTTGCAGCCGGCGTTGTCAAAGACGAAAGTCGTCCTGATCGAGGATCCTCTGCTTGACGACGCGTCGGACGAGGCGATGCGCGCATACAAGAATCTGCACGCGTCGTTTGCCAGCAGATGCGTCATTGAGTCCCGGCCGGCGCCGATTTTGATGACGCGTGTTCTCGATCTTCTCCGATCCATCATGCATTACGAGTTGTCGCGCACCTATGGGCGATTGCTCAAACTTCCTCCTGGCATCGTCGGACAAAAATTTTCCGAAGCAATCCGAGAGGGGCAGGCGATTTCCGACGCGCAGTATCGGAGCGAACGCGCGGAAGCCGACCTGCTGCGGCGGAAATTCTTTCAAGCGTTCGACAAAGACACGCTATTCCTTTGGCCGGCGGCGCCGGGCCCGGCGCCGGAAGGCATCGGATGGACCGGCGACCCGCGCTACATCGCGCCCTGGACCGCACTTGGCGGGCCGATCGTGACGATGCCGGCGGGGAAGTCTGCAAACGGCCTTCCGTTGGGGTGTCTTCTCGCCGGCCGGCCGGGGCGTGACGCGTTCGTGGGTAGAATCGCTCGCGACTTGGTCGGCTGACCAGCGGCGCCCTCGCGCCTCAGCGAAATTTTATTGCCGAAGGATCGCTTTTCCGCGCTTCGCAAATCTTCGCGTTGCGCTCGAAAAGACCATTGATGTCGCAACCTGTGACGAACGCGCGGGACAGTTACAAAACCGTCGCGATGATCATAAATTAGCATGGGCTGACGGAGCGCATCTTGCGCGGCCGGGTCGTTCGCGGGGGTGCCGATGTCCTCACCTGTCCGGCTGAGCCTCAATGTCCCTGAGCCGATGGTGCGGCCAGGTGGAACGCCGACCTGCGCCGATATGGAGGTTCCTGC
>JAFKKS010000263.1 GCA_017304555.1 Hyphomicrobiales bacterium | reverse complement strand
GGCTCACCGAATACAGCCTGGCAAAGAACGAAGTGAAGCTCGACGCCGGACTACGCTCGCTCGAAATCGCACGCAGCGCCGGCGTCAAGATCGGGTTCGGCTCGGATCTGCTCGGACAACTGCAGGACGACCAGAGCAAGGAGTTCCTCATCCGCCGCGAGGCATTGCCGGCCGCCGAAATCATCCGCTCCGCCACGATCATCAATGCGGAGATCGTGCAGAAGCCGGGCGAGCTTGGGGAGCTTATCCCCGGCGCCTACGCCGATCTGCTCGTCGTCGACGGGAACCCGTACGAAGACTTCGGTCTCTTCCAGGACGCCGGGGCGCATCTCTCCGCGATCATGAAGGGCGGGCGCTTTTACAAGAACCAGCTGAATTGAGAGCGCGACGCGGTGACGGTCATCGCGTAGACGCCGCCGAGCGCGACGCGCCTCATCCTGAGGAGCGGCCGCAGGCCGCGTCTCGAAGGATGGCGTCGGATTCCTGGCCATCCTTCGAGACGCCCGCTACGCGGGCTCCTCAGGATGAGGTCAGGCGAAGCGTGCGCAGCAGCACTTGAGCATCAATCTTCCCGCTCTATGTTGGCTTAGCGCGCCACCTAGTGAAACCCGCCCGCCAAAAGGATCATCGCATGGCCGCCGAACGCAAAGCCTTCGTCCGCCCCATCGCCGAAGTGCCCTGGCGGCAATTCCCCAATCATTTCGGCGGCGCACTCTCCAAACCGCTAGTGCATCCGGAGACGGCGGGCTCACGGCATATCGACTATCGCATTTCGATGTATCAGCCGATGGCTTATGTCGAACGACACAAGCACCTCGTGCAGGAGCAGGTCTATCATGTGCTGGAAGGCGAAGGCTTGATGGAGATCGGCGACGAGCGCCGGGTGGTGCGCAAGCATGACGTCATCTTCCTGCCGCCGGGCGTCGAGCACGCGATCCACAATACGGGCCTGGAAGACCTGGTGTTCCTCGTGGTGACATCGCCGGTGACCGACGACGAGACGCCGGCCTAACGCGCATTAAGCAACCGATGACGCAGCTCCCGATCAAGAATGCCGAAGCCCGCAGAATCGGCCGCTTTCTCGTGGTCGGCGTGCTCAACACGGCTGTCGGATACGTCCTCTATGCAGCCTTCTACCTTCTCTCAGGCGCGCCGCGGCTTTCGTTGATCCTCGCAACGGCGGTCGGCGTGATCTTCAACTTCTTCTCGACGGGCCGGATCGTCTTCGCCAATAGGCGCGCGGCCGCATTCCCCTCTTTCGTCGCCGGATATGCGCTCACGCTCGGCCTCAACATCGTTCTACTGGACGTCATGATAAGGTTCGGCTTACACCCTCTGTGGGCACAGCTTTGTGCCCTGATCATCGTCGTCCCGGTCTCTTACGGCATCAACGCCTTTCTGGTTTTCTCAGGCAAGCGATCATGAAAACGATCACGGTCGTGACGCCCTGCTACAACGAAGAGCTCAATGTTCGCGACTGCTACGCGGCGGTGCGCGATCTCTTCGCCAAGCATCTCCCCGGCTATGTGCGCGAGCACATCTTCTGCGACAACAGCTCGACCGACGGCACTCTCGACATCCTGCGTGAGATCGCGGCCGAAGATCCTAACGTGCGCGTCATCGTCAACGCCCGCAACTTCGGGCCGCTGCGCAACACTTTCAACGGCGTGATGGCGAGCACCGGCGACGCCGTCCTCCTCTTCCTTCCCGCCGACCTGCAAGACCCGATCGAGCTCCTCCCGGAGTTCGTTTCGCTCTGGGAGCAAGGCTACGAGATCGTCTACGGCATCCGCGCCGAACGCGAGGAGCAGTGGCTGATGCATCGGCTGCGTCACATCTATTATCGGGTGCTGACACGCTTCTCTGAAGTCAACGTGCCGCCCGGCGTCGGCGACTTTCAGCTTGTGGATCGCCGTGTTGTCGAAGCGATGCGCGAGATCCGCGACGGCTATCCGTTCATGCGGATGATGACGTTCGAATGCGGCGGCCGCGCCGTCGGCCGCCCTTATCGCTGGGCCAAGCGCGAGAAGGGCGTCAGCAAGAACCGGATGTCGGCGCTGGTCGACCAGGGCCTCAACGGCTTGGTCTCCTTCACCACCGCGCCGATCCGCATGGGCTTGTTCGTCGGCTTCGTCCTCGCGGCGCTGAGCATCGCCTTCGCGATCGCGAATTTTCTCATCGGCCTGCTTTTCTATCATGAAGTCGCGCCGCCCGGCATCATGACGCTGATCGTCGCGCTGTTCTTCTTCGGCGGCGTGCAGCTCTTCTTCCTCGGGCTGATCGGCGAGTATGTCCTCGCGATTTATGCGCAGGTCCGCGAGAAGCCGGTGGTGTTCGAACGCGAGCGCATCAACTTCGATCGGCAGGATGTGTCGCCCTCGTCGGAACCGGCGCCGATGCCGGCGCGGGTTATCGAGCCTTCGCCGCGCCTGCCGCAGACCTGATCCGTGCCGCGATCGATGCGGCGTCGAGCCCCGCACGCTTGAGAAGCGCGGCGCGATCACCGGCCGCGGCGCTCGCCCTGATCTCATCCGACACACCGATGCCGAGGATGCGTGGCCGCCGCTCATGTACGGCAAGACACCCGGCGACGCTCGCATGCAGTCCGCCCCAAAGGACATGCTCCTCGACTGTCACCAACAAGCGTGAGGCATCGGCCGCAGCTTGCACGAACGCTTCGTCGAGCGGCTTGACGCAGGGCAATGTCGCGACCTGAACGACGACGCCCTCCGCCGCGAGAAGATCGGCTGCGGCGAGACAATCCTGCACCACGGGCCCGCAGGCGAGGATGGTCACGTCACCGCCCTTGCGAAGCATGACGGGAGCGCGCGCATCGGAGAGCGCAGCCGTGTGCAGCTTCGGCTCGCCGGAGCGGCTCAGACGCAGATAGGCCGGCGCGCCGCTCTCGCTGATGGCGTGCGTCGCCGCTTCGGTTTCGATCGGGTCGCAGGGAACGAACACCTCCATATGCGGCAGCGCGCCCATGACGGCGACGTCTTCCAGCGCGTGGTGCGTGTAGCCCTGCGGGCCATAGGCGTAGCCCGCGCCGACGGCGACGACCTTCACGCTGGCGCGATGCGCGCAGACGTCGTTGCGGATCTGCTCGAGGCAGCGGAAAGTCGGGAAATTGCCGATCGAATAGAGGAACACCGTCTTGCCGGCCATGGCGAGGCCCGCGGCCATGCCCGCCATATTCTGCTCGGCAACGCCGGCATTGATGTAGCGTTCGGGAAAGCGCGTGGCGAATTCTTCCAGCACCGAATAGCCGAGATCACCGCAGACAAGCCAGACATCCGGCCGCTGCTCCGCGATCTTGGTGAGCGTCTTGATGAAGGTGTTCCTCACGAGGCTTCGACCTCCGCGATCGCGTCAAGAAGCTGTTGCGGCGACGGCGACTTGTAGTGCCACTCCAGCTTGTCCTCCATGAAGCGCACGCCCTTCCCTTTCACGGTATGGGCGATCAACACCGTGGGCTTTCCTGCGCTTTCCGGCACGGCGGTCAGTGCCCGCTCGAGCACCGCGCGATCGTGGCCGTCGCATTCGACCACATGCCAGCCGAAGGCGCGCCACTTGTCGGCGAACGGCTCAAGCGCGAGCACCTCCTCGACGCGGCCGAAGCTCTGAATCTTGTTGTAGTCGACGACCACCACGAGATTGTCGAGGCGATGATGCGGCGCGAACAGGACCGCCTCCCAGTTCGAGCCTTCGTCACACTCTCCGTCGCTGAGAATGCAGACGCTGCGCCACGCCTGTCTGTCGGCCTTCGCCGCCAAAGCGAGCCCAACGGCGATCGGCAGCCCGTGACCGAGCGAGCCGGTGGAGGCCTCGATCCCCGGGACCGAATGGCTGACGTGCCCCGTCAGCGACGTGCCGGCCTGGCAATATTTCATCAGCTCATCGGCCGAGAAAAAGCCGCGCTCCGCGAGCGCCGCGTAGACGATCGCCGCCGCATGGCCCTTGCTGACGATGAGCCGATCACGATCGGCGCGCCGCGGATCGTTCGGATCGAGACGCAGGAAGCGCGTATAGAGCACAGCCAAGACATCGGCCATCGAGAGGCAGCTGCCGATATGCGACGCGTTGGCCGTGTGCACCATGCGCAGCGCATGCACGCGAATGCGCTTCGCGAAGGCTGTTGGATCGAGATCGTTGCGCAAGTCAGCCGCGCTCATTGTCGACATACCACTCCACCGTCTCGCGAAGGCCGTGCGCAAAGTCAACTTGCGGCGCCCAGCCCAGCGCCGCAAGCCGTGCTACGTCCGCCTGCAGATGCATCACCTGGTCGGGCCGATACGGGATTTCGCCGAAGCCGAGGGTGGCGGCAGGGTCGACGAGATCACGTAACCGCGTCAGCGTATCGCGCAAGGCCGGCGCGTCCGGGCTGCCGAGGTTGAAGACGCCGGCAGCGCCCGGTGTTTCAATGACGGTGCGAAAGGCGGCAGCGGCGTCAGCCGCGTGCAAAAATCCCCACCGCTGCTCGCAGGCGGTGAGCGCCATGCGCTTCTCGTTGCGCAGCTTGGCGACGGTGCTGGGGATAAGCCACGCCGGATTGTCCTTCGGCCCATAGGTCGAGAAAACCCGCAGCCATGCGAAACGCATACCGCGCTGCGCGGCAAGCTCGCCCGCCATTCCGTACGCGGCGAGCTTCGCCAGCCCGTAAAGCGTTGTAGGATGCGCCGCATCGCTTTCGGCGATCGCCCGATCGTACGGGCCATACTCCGCCTGCGAGCCCGCACCGACGAAGACCGACACGCCGACATCCGCCGCGAGGGCGGCAAGCTCGACCGTCGCGGCGATGTTGCGAGCCTGCGCGGGATCGTTCCGGTCGGTGCCGGCGACGCCCGACCAGGCGAGATGCGCGATGGCGTCGGGCTTGAATGCGCGGAGCGCTGGCGCAAGCGCAGACAGATCCGCAATGGATCTGCCAGTCACCTGGAGGCGCGGCAGCAGATCACGCAGACGCCACGTGTCGCTTTGCGGACGCACGAGCACGGCCACCGCATGCCCGCGCGCGAGCAGATCGGCAACGAGATATGACCCGAGAAAGCCGGTGGCGCCGGTGACAAAGATACGCATTGAGTTTTTCGCCTAATGAAGCCGATTAAACTCGTCAACTCCGCTGCACAGAAACCCGACGGTGGTGACTTTTCCGTCACCTCCCAGACCCGCCCCACTCCGGCGGCAGAGGCTGCGTCGGCGGATGCTCCGGCCACCAGCGGCACTTGATTATCGTTGCCGTGCCCCAGTAAGGAGAAGGGATGGGGATCGATGAAGGACCACAAGGGCTATGAACGATTTCAGACTGGCGATGATCTCGGCGGGGTTCGAGCACGGCGGCAACGTGACTCATCGTCATTTCGATGGCCACCCCGACCTGCTAGTCTATCCCTTCGAGTCACAGCTCGGAAATCGCAACTTCAACGATTTCCTCGCGTCCGTCGAGCGGGTTCAGTACCGCTACCCCGAATTCGCGGAAGGCCTCACGGCGGGCGAGTTGTACGAGCGCATCATCGACGAAGAACTGAAGACTTTCCTGCGCAAGCGCAACGGGTCGAAGTTTAAAGACGCCGATCTCATTATGGCGGAGAAAAACAGGATTGCCGAGTTTACGCGCCTGCTTGGCCAGCCTCCGTTTTTTCGTCGGCAGGTGATCGAGGCGTTTTTCCGCTCCACCTTTGCCGCCTGGGAGAACTATTACACGAAGCCGCGCCCTAATATGGTGTACATGGGCTACTCGCCCGCGATCGCCATCGACGCCGACCGCATGGTGCGCGACTTTCCCGATATCCGGATCCTGCATATCGTTCGCAACCCGTTCTCGGCCTACCGCGACACAAAACGGCGACCGTTTCCCCAGCCGCTCACGATGTATCTCATCACCTGGAACATCTATCATTCCACGGTCGAGATGTTCGCCAAGATGTATCCGCGCAATGTTCGCATTTTCCGCTACGAGGATCTCGTGGAGGATAAGCGCAAGTTCATGACGCAGGCGGCCGAGTTTATCGGCGTGCCGTTCGCCGACGCGATGATGTACCCGAGTTGGAACGGGACAGAGATCAAAGACAGTATCGCCCCTTGGGGAACCGTGCTGAAGAGCACGAAAGATTACAACAAGGAGGTGATCCAGGATCTTTCGGACGCCGAACGGAAGCAGATTGCCCACGGCACCGCTGCTCTGGCGCGGCACTTCGGATACGATCGCATCGACTACCTCCGTCCCTTGTACGATGTTGAGTAAGCTTGAGTTCTACAATTCCACACATGTTGTGGCCGAAAGCGTTCAGGAACATAAAAAACTCCGGGACGCTATTGCCCAGCACTACGGTACCGCATCTGTCACGCCCGCTCAGGGCGGCACTTTGGGGGTGTGCTTCCATGTGGAAGTCGCTGGCACACGCCGGTTCCTAAAAACACATCTCCCTGGCGACCAAATGCGCGCGAATCTTGCCAAAGAAGCGGAGATCCTCCGGAAGATATACGGCGACGCGGTGGTGCTAGAGAGCGTTGAGGTGCCGTTGGAAGGGGCCGCCGCGCGGCTTTGTCTTCTGATGACCGAGCTTTCGCATTTAACCATTCCAATGGGACCCACCCAGACCGCAGCGATGGTCACCCACTACGCGGAACGCCTGCAGGGATACCGGCCGGCCAACCTGCAGCAGAATTGGGATTTGGAGCACTACATTGCACACGGTCGTAAGGCGATCACCACGCTTCGCGATCGACATCTTCTCGCGCGGCAGACGGCTGAGTCATTGGAGACGCTCCTGACATCCCTCGAGGACGCGCTCGACGCCCTCCCGCGCGCTCTGTGCCACGGCGACCTCGGACCCAAAAACATTATGAGCAGCGGCCCGCGATTCATCGTGATTGACTGGGAAGACGCCTTTTGGGGCGTAGCCGGTTACGACTACCTCTATTGGTTGACCTTCATGGACAACCAACCGCATCTCAGGCACGCCGCTTTTGGAAGGACGGGAATCGATCCCGCCATTGAGCGGGCCATTCTCGCGCTCATTGTCCTATTGAAGTCCGTTCTCTCCGTCCGCTCCGGCGCCTATTTGCGAAACAAGCTTCCTATCGAGGAACGCATCGCTCAGGTGCTTGCCCTACCTGAGGCGGCCTGAGCGCCCGCCACGTCCGCTGTCAGGCGGGGCTCACCCTGCGCCTGATACTATGCCCGCGCAGAGCATGCAGCGGCCCGCTCGAGCATCGCCTCGATTTGCGTCTCCGTCGGCCCGCGAATGTCGGCTCCGGACGCCAGCGCGCGATACCAGGACACTGTGAGCGTGAGCGCTTCGTCGAGCGAGACCAACGGCCGCCAGCTTAACCGGGCAAAGGCTTTGGAGCAGTCAAGCTTGAGATAGGCAGCCTCGTGGGGATGTTCACCACCATCCCGTTCCCATCGAGCATCCGAGCCCCACAACCCTGCAAGTCCGCTGACGACCGTCGAGACAGGCACTTCGCTGTCAACGGATGGCCCAAAGTTCCACGCTTCTGCGAAAGCTTTACCGCTCGTAAAAAGCCGTTCAGCCAACAAGAGATATCCCATCACCGGGTCCATGACATGCTGCCACGGCCGAACCGCTTGCGGGTTACGAATGCGCAACGGCATGTTTGCCATAAACGCCCGCATGGCGTCGGGCACGAGCCTATCCCGCGCCCAATCACCTCCACCGATGACATTGCCCGCTCGCGCGGACGCGATCACAGCAGAATTCTTTTCGCCGAAGAAACTACGCCGATAGGATGTAACGACGAGTTCCGCGCACCCTTTACTGTTACTGTAAGGGTCATGCCCGCCCAGATGATCGGTTTCCCTATAGCCCCAAACCCAATTGACATTTTCATAACACTTGTCGCTCGTGACGACGACAACGGCGCGAACACTGGGCGTGTGGCGAACCGCTTCGAGCAGGTTCACGGTGCCCATCACATTGGTGCTGTAGGTTTCGACTGGGTCCGCATATGAACGCCGCACGAGAGACTGCGCGGCCATATGAACGACGATTTCCGGCTCGGCTTGCTGCAAAGCCGACTGAAGAGTCGGCAGGTCCCGCACATCGCCGATCTTGTGCTCTAAACCCGCCGAGACCTCGGTGAGGTCAAACAACGAATTAGGACTGTCAGGCGGGAGAGCATAGCCAATGACCTTCGCCTGAAGGCGGCGAAGAAGCAGTGACGTCCACGCGCCCTTAAATCCAGTATGTCCCGTGAGAAACACCCGGCGTCCGCGCCAGAAATCGGCCTTGATCACCACACCCTCCACGGAGGCGCACCACTGACCCACTGCTCCTCAAGAAAGGTGCGGTCGCGCAGCGTATCCATCGGGTGCCAGAAGCCGGGATGGTGATAAGCGCGCAGTTGATCGGTCTGCGCCAGCGCTTCCATCGGTCCGCGCTCCCAAATTGTATCATCGCCTTCGATAAGGCCGCCGACGGATGGCGACAGGAGAAAGAACCCCCCGTTGATCCAACCGCCGTCATCCTGCGGCTTTTCCGCGAAGGAAGTGACGCGCGCGCCGTCCAAAGTCAGCGCACCGAAGCGCTTGGCCGGGCGCACGGCCGTCACCGTCGCCTTACGCCCGTGCGACTTGTGGAACTCCATCTCGGCGCGAAGGTCGAGGTCGGCAACGCCGTCGCCATAAGTCAGTGCGAAAACCTCGGCGTCGCCGATGTGCGGCATCACGCGTTTGAGACGCCCGCCAGTCTGCGTCGCTTCGCCCGTGTCGACCAAGGTGACACGCCACGGCTCGGCGGTCTCCCGATGCACTTCCATCCTGTTCTCGGCGAGATGGAAGGTGACGTCCGACATATGCAAGAAGTAGTTCGCGAAATACTCCTTGATCATATAGCCCTTGTAGCCCAGGCAGATAATGAAATCGCGCACCCCATAGGCGCTGTAAATTTTCATGATGTGCCAGAGGATCGGCCGCCCGCCGATTTCGACCATCGGCTTCGGCCGAGCGGATGTCTCCTCGGCGATGCGGGTGCCAAGTCCGCCAGCCAGAATGACGACTTTCATCGAATTCAGGTGCAAAGTTCTTATCCTCTCCGTCGTCAGGCGTGCTCGCGCATTACTATCTGTTCCTGTCGGCTGAGCGACTGTAAGCTAAAATCCCGACATCATCGAAGTCGATCGATGCCGAGGGCAAAAGGCCATCCAATTCTTGGGAAATTGTCACTTTGTACATCCCATCATGCGGGACCTCCACCGCCGACAAAAACCTGCCCGTTGGGATTCGTGCCATCGCTGCCCAACGGCGATTACTCTCGTCCAGCAGCCCGATACTGGCGACGGTTGAGCCTTGTCCCGAGGCGGCGACAATCATCCCTTTTGTGAGCCACATCGCCTTCGTTTGCGCACCATAGCCGTGGCGATACGGCGCCAGCCCCGCAAATATGATCCCGTCGTCAGTCGCCCGATTGTTCTTCTCGACGAACGTCCAGGCCGCCCGCCCAAAAGGCGTGATCTGAAGTTGTTGGTCGCTCGCGATATCCAACAGGGAAGGAGGGGTCGTCGTGATGACGCGATGTCGCGTTTCCTCCCGAAACGGCTCGGCCATCAATCTTTGATACATCGGTTCGTCGGCCCATCTGTCGGCGAGCGTCAGGTTCAGAGCCAGCGGCAGATGAAACGGCTTTTCAACGACTTCGATCCGGCGGATACACTTCTCGTGCTCACGACGCACCTTGAATCCCAAGAACTGAGCTTCTGCTTTTGCAAAGACAATCGGAATAAAGATCATTGCCTGTTGCGAAGCCTCATCGTGGCTCACGCGATATGTTCTCGAATCGTCAAAATTCGGCGATGGCGCGATAAATTGGGTGCGTATCGAGAACGCCTGTCCGCAGTTTGCTAAATCCACCGACACGACGAAATAGCTGTCCACCCTCTCCTGCTTTTCGTAATCCACCCGATTTCCAGCGAGGTCATAAAGCATTCCGCTGGGAGTCAGAAGGACATCATTTCCGTCCTCGGTGCGCTGAACTGTTACCGGCGCGCGCGGTTCCGTTTCGTAGGCGCGGACCAAGGTCGTCACACCGCTCTCTTGATATAATCTCACTCCCAGAAGAACGCCCGCTCCAACAAGGATCAACGCTGCGGGGACTAAAGTCGGTAGGACATAGCGCCGCCAATCAAACCGGCGCGTCCACGCAACGCGCGCGGCAAACGACACAAGAATACCGAGAGAGAGCCAATAGATTAGCTCAAGATAAAATGCGTGCCGATGCTGAAATTGAATCGAGGAGGTGCCGCAAAAGAAAACGATGAACGTCAGGAAGAATACTGCAAGCAGCGCCCTGCGCGCGCCGATCACAACGAGTGCTAGAAACGCCAAAACAGCACCGGGCAGGCCATAAATCGAGAGCTGAGTGTTTGGCAGATCGAAATCGAGGTTGATAATTCGGAGAAGGCTGGCGACGGACCTCGTGAGGATATCGGCCGGAAAAATTTGTACATAGGCCAAGTAGGCTTGAAACGCCGCTCTATTATAGTCCGCACCAATGAACTCGAGCGCTTCGTGAGGCGTGTGGTGCCTCATGGCATAGTAGGCGTTGACGAAATTCCAAATGCTCCGGTCAAGGTATTGACCGCCGATATCGTAGAAAGTCGATGTTACTGCGAGGGAGGAGTTGAAGGGAACAACGAGGCCCAGAAGGGCGACGTGCCCTAAAATTCCTCCCGTCCCATAACCGGCGAACATGGGCCCAGCAGCTAAAAAGAACGCCACGGCAAAGGACGCCAGAGCGCCGATGAAGACGGAAAGCGAATGTTTTCGCTCGAAGAAAAATGCGAGAATTGCGGCGACACAAAAGAAAGGGAAGATCAGGATCATGTCCGATCGAAATCCAAACCCCAGGCCGGCGACCAATCCGGCCAACGCCGCGTAGCCGATAAAGCGCGCTTTTGATCGCTCCAGAATCGCCGCGCCGATCAGAAAAACGGACGCGATGATGAAGGGCGCTTTCGAATAGTCTCGCAAGGCATGCATCATCGAAACATGCAGCGGCGAAAGCGTAGCCAGCAAGACGACGGCGATCGCGACCAGGCGCCCTACAAACAGGCGCGACAACGCATAAACGGACACCGAGAACAACGCGACCAGCGCTGCGCCCAGCGGCACGAGAGCTGCCCAAGAGATACCGAAATTCCGCCAAACCAGCGCGGCCGAACCCATCAAGTAAAGCGTGCTCTTCTGCACCGCGTCTTGAGGTTTGCGAAACGGCTCCAGATCGCCTGGGAGAGATTTGCAGTCGAACGTTTCGCTTTTACGATTCAAGAACTGCAGGAGAGGGGCCAGTTCCCTTTTGTAAGGATCGACGTCTTTGTATTCCCCCGTGCAGGCAAAATTGACGGCCGGAGCAAAGAGAATTTCGTAAAATTCGCTGACTCCGGTTTTCGAAAGATAATTCAGCGCGGCAAGGAAGGCGACGACGATCACAATCGTCGCGATCACGGCGTCTCCAAAAGTGCCGCGAAACAGTCTGATACTTGCCACTGACAGGTTTCCGAGGACCGTCCCTTTCACGGGCGCCCTTTACCGCCCATTCGCCTTGCGCCAGGCGGCGAAGTCGACACCGGTTTGCGGGTCGGTCGCCGGGTAGAGGCCGAGGATCGAGCGCCCTTCCAGAACCTTCTCGGCGACGAAGTCCTCGAACGCTGTCATCTCGACCGCCTCGGCGGCGATCTCATCGACGATGCCCGCCGGAATGATGATGACGCCCTCACCGTCTCCCACCACGATATCGCCAGGCCATACCGCTACGTCGCCGCAGCCGATCGGCACATTGATGTCGAGCGCCTGGTGCAGCGTCAGGTTGGTCGGCGCGGAAGGGCGATGGTGATAGGCAGGGATCGCCAAGTCGGCGATTTCGGGGCTGTCGCGGAAGCCGCCATCGGTGACGACGCCGGCGACGCCGCGCACCATCAGACGGCGCACCAGGATGGCGCCGGCGGAGGCCGCGCGCGCATCCTTGCGGCTGTCGATCACTATCACCGCACCCGGAGGACATTCCTCCACTGCCTTGCGCTGCGGGTGCGCGCGGTTCTGGAACACGGTGATCGGATTGAGGTCTTCCCGCGCGGGAATGTAGCGCAGGGTGAACGCCTCACCCACCATGTTTCCATGACCCGGATTGATCGGATGCACGTCCTGGATGAACTGATTGCGCAGGCCGCGTTTGAACAGCGCCGTCGAAATCGTCGCTGTGCTGACCGTCTTGAGTTTGTCGCGCGTCGCGGCGCTGAGATTAGACATTCTATTACTCCCAAATCAAAAGATGGCCGGCTCGCCCACGGGCGCGCCGAATGAAGTCTCGAGAAAATCGAAGTCGCAGCCGTCGTTCGCCTGCTTGATGTGCTTCGTGAACATCCAGCCGTAGCCGCGCTCGTAGCGCGTCGCGGGCGGCTTCCACGCGGCGCGGCGCGCCGCGAGCTCCGCCTCGGGAACATCGAGATTGATCGTGCGTGCGGCGACGTCAAGTGTGATCATGTCGCCGTTGCGCACGAGCGCCAGTGGTCCACCGATATAGGCCTCTGGCGCGACATGCAGGATGCACGCGCCGTAACTCGTGCCGCTCATCCGCGCGTCCGACAGCCGCACCATGTCGCGAACGCCCTGCTTCACGAGCTTGGTCGGGATCGGCAGCATGCCCCACTCCGGCATGCCGGGCCCGCCTTGCGGTCCTGCGTTGCGCAAAATCAGAACGTGGTCGGCGGTGACCTCGAGGTTGGGATCGTCGATCGCCTTCTTCATCGACGGATAATCGTCGAACACGAGCGCCGGGCCGGTGTGCCTGAGAAACCGTGGATCACAGGCGGACGGCTTGATGACGCAACCGTCGGGCGCGAGATTGCCCCTGAGAACGGCGAGCGCGCCTTCCGCATAGATCGCCTTGTCGACGGTGCGGATGACATCGTCGTTGTACACCTCGGCACGCGCGATGTTCTCCCCCAACGTCTTACCGGTGACCGTGATGGCGTCGAGGTGCAGATGCTCCTTGATGCGCGACATCAGGCCCGGCAGCCCGCCGGCGTAATAGAAGTCTTCCATCAGATATCTGTCGCCGGACGGACGCACGTTGGCGATCACGGGGACCTTACGGCTCGCGGCCTCGAAAGCGTCGAGGCCGGTGTCCTGCCCCGCGCGGCGCGCCTGCGCGATCAGATGAATGATCGCGTTGGTCGAGCAGCCCATCGCCATCGCGACCGTGATCGCGTTCTCGAAGGCTGGGCGCGTTTGGATCTTTTTCGGTGTCAGGTCTTCCCACACCATCTCGACGATGCGGCGGCCACATTCCGAGGCCATGCGGATGTGATTGGCGTCGGCGGCAGGAATCGACGACGCGCCCGGAAGGGTCATGCCGATCGATTCCGCAATCGCGGTCATCGTTGAGGCCGTGCCCATGGTCATGCAAGTGCCGTAGCTGCGCGCGATGCCGCCTTCGACATCGACCCAATCGGCGTCGGAGATTTTGCCGGCGCGCCGCTCGTCCCAGAATTTCCAGGCATCGGAGCCGGAGCCGAGCGTCTTGCCTTTCCAGTTGCCGCGCAGCATCGGGCCCGCCGGCAGATAGATCGCCGGGATGTTCATGCTGGTCGCACCAAGCAGCAGCGCAGGCGTGGTCTTGTCGCAACCGCCCATCAGCACGACGCCGTCGACGGGATGGCCGCGCAGCAGTTCTTCCGCATCCATCGCGAGCAGATTGCGATAGAGCATGGTCGTCGGCTTCAAGTAAGATTCCGAAAGGGACAGCGCCGGCAGTTCCATCGGGAAGCCGCCGGCCATCAAGATGCCCCGGCGCACATCATCGACGCGCGACTTGAAATGCATGTGACACGGCTGCGCGTCAGACCATGTGTTGAGGATCGCGATGACCGGGCGTCCCTTCCACTCCTCCGGCGCGTAGCCCATCTGCATCGCGCGCGAACGGTGCCCGAAGGCGCGCAAATCGTCGGGCGCAAACCAGCGGGCGCTTCTCAGTTCGGATGGCGATTTGCGGGACATGGCGACACTCTTTCATCAGCTATCGCGCTCATGGGCGCGACATCTCGTCAAGCGGAAAGCTCTGCGGACGGCAGCGACAATGCGCATCGTCGCCGAACCCGTCGAGGCGGCGGGAAATACGATCATCATACGATAGCCGATCGAAGGCTCGCTTTTCCAGAGCCTTGATCGAGCCGAGATAAAACCTGGATCGGGTGCGTCAGCTTCCCACAAGATCGTGGGCGGCCGGCAGGTAATAATCTTTCCATGAGGCCGGCAGCGTCTTCAACGTCCCGACCTTGTGCAGATGCTGCGCGAATTTCATCGTGCCTTGCGGCGGCAGATCCCACGCCATCATGCCGGGTTGCGCGAGCAAGTCGGCGAGATCGTCGATGCTCGCCTTGTCGCCGGTGACCTCCTTGTAGATCGTAATCGCATCCTTGGTGTTGGACTGAATGAAAGCTCTCGCCTCCTCGGCCGCGCCACGGATCGCCTGAACGAGCTTTGGATTGGCGTCGGCGAACTTCGTCGTCGTGAAGAATTGCCCCTGCGTCAACGGTCCGCCGATGATGCTCGTCGAATCCACGACGGCGTGCGCACCGGGCACGTTCTTGAGTTCGTAGGTCTGATACGGAGGCGCCGAGAAGTGGCTCGTCACCTCATGGTTCGGGTTGGCGAGCGCCGCCGCCGCGTCGGGGTGGCTGAGTTGCACCGTGTTCGGGTCGAATTTCGACCATTGGTCAGCGCCGTACATCTTCCCGGCCGCCATCTGCAGCAGAATGGCCTGGGTCGATATCTTCACCGTCGGCACCGCGATCTTGTCATCCGGCCCGTAGTCCTTCAGTTCCTTGATCTTCGGATTGCGCGTGATCAGGACGAGCGGCTGCGCCGACGAAGCGACGATGCCCTTCACCCCGCCGCGAGTGCGGTCCCACAGCAACAGAAGATTGCCGGTGCCGGTGTTGACGAGATCGACATTGCCCGAGAGGAGTGCATCGGTTTGCGCACCGCCTCCCGAAAGCGTCACCCAGTTGGTCGTGATGCCGGACAAGCCCAGCTTCGCCGCATGCTTCTCGATCAGTCCCTGCTTCTCGATGACATGCGTCGGCAGATAGAGAATGCCGAATTGCCGCGACACGACGATCTGGGATTTTTGCTGGGCGAAGGCGTGCCGGGACCATCCAAGGGCCGCCGACCCGGCCAGCAACGCAAGCGTTTGACGCCGATCCAACATTGAAATTCCTCGCCTTGCGGGTTTCCGGATCCTTGCTGGCCGCCGGATATTGACCGCGAAAAAGCACTAATGCATTAGCGTGTCAACGCGGCTATAAGCATGCTTGACGGCCCAAGCTTGATCGGAGGCCCATCAATGGACCACGCGACGCGCCCGGCGCCCGTTCCGCGCGATAAATCCCGACAAGCGGCCGCGCATGTCTTCGAGGTATTGCGCGAGGAGATCATCTCGCTTGCGCTCCCACCCGGCACTCCGTTGTTGCGGCCGGTTTTGCAGGAGCGCTTCGGGCTCAGTTCCACGCCGATCCGGGACGCCCTCCTGCGCCTGCAGGAGGAAGGCCTTGTCGAGATATTTCCGCAGCACACCACCATCGTCAGCCTGATCGACGTGGAGAGCGCACGGCAGGCGCAGTTCCTGCGCCGCGCCTTGGAGACCGAGATCGCTCGCGTCCTCAGCGAGGCGGCGGACGCTGCGCTCGTCTCCGCGCTTCGTTCCATCATCGACCAGCAGGAATGGGCCGCGAAGCGCAACGACCTTGCCCGTTTCTGGGATCTCGACCTCGCGTTTCACGCTGCGATGTATCGCGCGGCCGGAATTCCTGATCTCTGGGCGACGGTCCGCCGGCAAAACGGCCAGATCGATCGCCTGCGTCATCTTCATTTGCCGGTCGAGGGAAAGACGCAGCAGGTCGTCGACGACCACACGGCCATCGTCAGCGCGATCGAAACCGGGGACGCATTGCGCGCTCAGGGATGTGTGAGCGAGCACCTGTCAAAGTCGATCGCGTACAGCCCGATCATGCGCCAACAGCATCCTCGCTATTTTCGCTGACCATCACGCACGCCGACCGAAGCGACAAAAAACGAATGCACACGCATAAGTAGAGATTTAGTACCTGAAGGCATTGCAATCGGCGTTATTAGCGTGCGGATCGAATTGAGCCTTAATGATAACCCGCCAATGGGCCTTACGTTAGCAAATCGTCAACAGTCCTCGGCCAACCTGATATTTGTTGAGGACTATTATGAATCTTGGGACGTGCAGAGCACTGGCGTCTGTGCTCCTTGTGACATGCTCCGTGGTTGCGGTCGCGGGCGCAACGCATCGTGTTGCCTGGCGCGCGGAATACAAGCGCCCTGCGGTGCCGGTGACCTATCCCAAAGAAAACCCTTACACGCCCGCGAAGGCGCATCTGGGCAAACTCCTTTTCTTCGATCCGATTTTGTCAGGCTCGCAGTCACGCTCATGCGCGACATGTCATAGCCCGTCGCTATCGTGGACGGACGGGCTGCCGCGCGCGCTGAGCGACACGCAGACCTCCATGCCGCTTCGCTCACCGACGCTGCTCAATGTCGGCACCGTTCCCATTCTCGGCTGGGACGGAAAATTCCCCAGCCTCGAGGCGGTCACCTTCGGTCCGATCACCGCGACAAATAATATGAACTTGTCCGAAGCAGAGCTGGTGAAACGGCTCGCGGCGATCCCGGGCTATGTCGACGCCTTCCACGCTGCCTTCGGCAACGACGCCATCAGCCGGCCCAACATCGAACGCGCCGTGGCGACTTACGAGCGTTCGATCGTCTCGACGCCGGCGCCTTTCGATCGATGGATCGACGGCGACAAGAAGGCCATCAGCGAGCAAGCCAAGCGCGGCTTCGACATCTTCAACGGCAAAGCCAATTGCGCCGCCTGCCACTCGGGCTGGGCCTTCACCGATGGGTCCTTCCACGACATCGGCTCGGCGACAGGTGACGATATCGGGCGGGGTCAATTCTTCCCGACATCGAAGAAGCTCAAATACGCGTTCAAGACGCCAACGCTGCGCGACGTGGCTCGTCGGCCCCCGTACATGCACGACGGCTCCATCAAGACGCTCGCAGAGGTGATCGAACTGTATAATCGGGGGGGAATTGATCGCCCGAGCCGGTCCAATGAAATCAAGCCACTGGGACTTACGGATCAGGAAAAAGCGGACTTGGTGGCGTTTCTTGAAACTCTGACCGGCGAACCGAAGCCGGTGACAATGCCAATCCTTCCGCGCTGAAGCCTGCCTCGACGGCAACCGGCCTCTTCGATCAGCAGTAAAGTCGCAAGCCGCTGCCAATGAGCGACAGGCCGGCAATCAAAAGCACGCCCGCGCACCGTTCCAACAATTCGGTCCGCCCCTGCACCTGTGGTGCGAAATAGGCCAGCGTCGCGCCCGACAGCATGCTCGCCAAGCTGATTGCTGCAACCATATTCTTTATCTCCTCCCTTCGGCTTCCATTTTGAAGATACGCGACGCCCATTAACGCTCGCGCGTCGCATTTCCTTTGAATTGATTAAAAGCCGTTCCCATTCCGTAACTATTTATTAGGGTTTATTTACCGTAAATCGTAGCGGCGCCGGATCCCGATCCTACCGCCGCCGGCACGGGGAAAGGGTTCCCATCTGCCGTCCCAGCGTTCGCGTTCAACGACCGCCGTGTGTTGCTGATAGCGACGAAAATAGCGTGGCCGCTTCGGCCCATCAACGCAACCGAGGTCACGCCAAGGTGACGGTGCCACCGCACCGGGGAAAGGAATATTAACCACACGATCACAAACCGGCAACCTACGGTTACCAAGATATTAACAAAAGCCCATAAAGCTGGTAAAAGATTTTATTCAATATCTAGTCGAGGGGGCCCCATGGTCGGCCGCGTGTCTATCCGGCTGGCAAGCGTTATCCTTTTGGCGTTTGTCGTATGGGTTTTTGGTCTCGGTGGGGAAGCAAGCGCGCATGTCAAATGGTTCTGCGCCTATGACGTCGCGGGGCAACCGCGCGGGCTTGAGAACGTCCTCTGCCCGGATTTCGAACAGCTTGTCGCCGTCGCGATCCTGACATTGCTTGCCGGGTGCCTGGTCGAGGGCACGCCTGTCGGCCACGCCATGGTCCGCTCAATCGATCGCGTGACCACGGACCTCCTTCCGAACGTCGATCTTATGATCCGCATCGTTTGCGGCTTCTTCTTCGTCTCATTGTGGGCGATGGGCGGGATTCTGCTGACCCCCGAGCTTAAGACGACGATGCCGCTCGTCCCCTGGCTTCAACTCGCCATGGCGACCTGCCTGATCTGGCGGCGGACGATGCCGCTGACCGCCCTTGGCATCGTGGTCCTTTTCGGCTTGGCGACCAAAGAATACGGCGCGTTCCACCTCGCCGACTATCCGATTTTCCTCGGCATCGCCGTTTATCTCGCCCTGCGCGGCTTCGACACCGACTTCTTTGGCTGGCGCCCTCTCGACATCATGCGCTGGAGCGCAGCGATCACGTTGATGTGGGCGTCCGTCGAAAAGTGGGCCTTCCCGCAGTGGAGCTTCCCCCTCTTCGTCAC
>JAFKKS010000294.1 GCA_017304555.1 Hyphomicrobiales bacterium | reverse complement strand
AGTGGTTGTTGAGAAAGAAGTGCTGCGGGATCAGCATCATCGGCAGGCCGTCGACATACCAGCGGCCGGTCGCGTCATCGACCTCGATCGAAACGGCGGGCTTGCCCATCACGCACCCCACACGTCGCGAAGAACGCGCATCCAGTTTTCGCCCATCACCTTGCGGATGCGCGGCTCCGGCCACTTCCGCTTTTCCATCGCGGCGGTGAGGTTCGGCGTCTCACCGATGGTGCGCAGCCCCTTCGGATTGATCACCTCGCCGAAATTCGTGAGCCGCCGCCCGAAGCCCTTGTCGTGCGTGATCCAGTCGAAGAATTCCTGCCCGTAGCCCTGTGTGAAGTCGGTGCCGTAGCCGACATTGTCCTCGCCGCAGATGTTGATGACGTATTCTATCGCCTCGACGTAGTCGTCGACGGTCGCATCGACACCGCGCTTGAGGAACGGCGTGAACATCGTCACGCCGACGAAGCCGCCGTGGTCGACGATGAATTTAAGCTGCGCGTCGGACTTGTTGCGCGGATGCTCCTTCAAGCCCGCTGGCAAACAGTGACTGTAGGTCACCGGCTTCTTCGAGGTGAGGATCACGTCCTCGCTGGTTTTCGGCCCGACATGCGAGAGGTCGCAGAGGATGCCGACGCGATTCATCTCCGCGATCACCTCGCGGCCGAAATCCGTGAGCCCGTGGTCCTTCTCATAGCAGCCGGTGCCGACGAGGTTCGCCGTGTTGTAGGCGATCTGCATGATGCCGACGCCGAGTTCCTTGAACAGGCCGAGATAGCCGATCTGGTCCTCGATGCCGGAGAGGTTCTGCCAGCCGAGGATGATGCCGGTCTTGCCCTCTTTCTTGGCGCGCTTGATGTCCTCGGTCGTGTAGACCTGGGTGATGATGTCGCCGTATTCACGGAACCATGCCTTCCACTGCATGACGTTGCGCATGGATTCCGTAAAACCCTCCCACACGCAGCAGGTGCAGTTCACCGCCGTGAGCCCGCCGCGGTGCATGTCCTCGAACACGTCCTTGCCGAACTTCGAGATGATGAGGCCGTCTATGATGATGCTGTCGTCGTGCAGGCTCATGGGGAGGTCCGTTGAAACGCGGGAGGTCGGAATTGACGAGGGATAGTGGATACTGGTTTGCTCGCGCCTTCAAGCGGGCGTAGATGCGAGGCAGTAGGCTCCCGAGCCAATAGACCTGAGGCTGTAGACCCGACGCATGGGCACGTTCTCTTTCGGCTCCCTTCTGCGCAATGCCATGGCCGGCCATAAGGACTGGCCGCGGCAATGGCGCGCGCCCGACCCGAAGCCGGCGTACGACGCCATTATCGTCGGCGCCGGCGGCCACGGGCTCGCCACCGCCTACTATCTCGCGAAGGAGCACGGCGTCCGCAACGTGGCCGTGCTGGAGAAGGGCTGGCTCGGCGGCGGCAACACCGGGCGCAACACCACCATCATCCGCTCAAACTATCTCTGGGAAGAGAGCGAGGCGCTTTACGACCACGCGGTGAAGCTCTGGGAAGGGCTGTCCCATGAGCTCAACTACAACGTGATGTATTCGCCGCGCGGCGTGCTCATGCTGGCGCACAACATCCACGACATCCAGGTGTTCAAGCGCCACGTCCATGCCAATCGCCTCGCCGGCATCGACAACGAATGGCTCACCGCGGAGCAGGCGAAGGAGTTCTGCCCGCCGCTCAATATCGCGCCCGGCATGCGCTATCCGGTGCTCGGCGCCGCGTTGCGGCGGCGTGGCGGCGTGGCGCGCTACGACGCGGTTGCCTGGGGCTATGCGCGCGCCGCCGACAGGCTCGGCGTCGACATCATCCAGAATTGCGAGGTGAAGGGCATCCGCCGCGACGCCAACGGCGCCGTCACTGGGGTCGAAACGACGCGCGGCGACATCGCCACCAAGAAGATCGGCGTCGTCGCCGCCGGCCACACCTCGGTGGTGATGAGCATGGCGGATGTGCGCATGCCGCTGGAAAGCTTCCCGCTGCAGGCGCTGGTTTCCGAGCCGGTGAAGCCGGTGATGCCCTGCGTCGTCATGTCGAACACCATCCACGCCTACATCTCGCAGTCCGACAAGGGCGAGCTCGTCATCGGCGCCGGCACCGACCAATACATCTCCTATTCGCAGACCGGCGGCCTACACATCACCACGCACACGCTGGACGCGATCTGCGAGCTGTTCCCGATGTTCCGGCGCATGCGCATGCTGCGCAACTGGGGCGGCATCGTCGATGTCACACCCGACCGCTCGCCGATCATCGGCAAGACGCCGGTGCCAGGGCTTTTCGTTAATTGCGGCTGGGGCACCGGCGGCTTCAAGGCGACGCCCGGCTCCGGCCACGTCTTCGCCGCGACCATCGCGCGCGACGAGCCGCACCCGATCGCCGCGCCGTTCACGATGGAGCGCTTCGTCACCGGACGGCTGATCGACGAAGCGGCCGCCGCCGCCGTGGCGCATTGAGGCGAGCATGCTGCTGATCGATTGCCCCTACTGCGGCCCACGCCCGGAGATCGAGTTCCGCTACGGCGGCGAGGCGCATCTCGCGCGGCCGCACGACCCGTCGACGCTGAGCGACGAAGAATGGGCGTCGTTTCTCTATCGCCGCAGCAACCCGAAAGGCCGCTTCGCCGAGCGCTGGCGGCATGTGCACGGCTGCGGGCAGTTCTTCAATGCGATCCGCGACACGGTGAGCGACAAGTTCGCGTGCACCTACAAAACCGGCGACGCGCCGCCTGACGGAGTGGCGCCGTGAGCCAGAAATATCGCACGCCTGCAGGCGGCCGCATCGATCGCGCGAAGCCGATCAACTTCACTTTCGACGAGCGACGCCTCACCGGCTGCGCCGGCGACACGCTCGCTTCGGCGCTGCTCGCGAACGGCATCCACC
>JAFKKS010000293.1 GCA_017304555.1 Hyphomicrobiales bacterium | reverse complement strand
TCATACCTACGGTGCGCTGCTGCGGTGGGCGCTGACGGCGGCTATCGCGGCGGGCGCCTTCGCGTATATTCTCAGCCATCTCTTGTCGGTGGCTTCCAACTGAAGGTGGACATTCATGGCCCAGCAGATCACGACCGGCGTCAAGGCGCTGGTTGAAGCGGCGGAGCGCGAGATCGAGACGCTGTCCGTCGGCGAGGCGATCAAGCTTCAGGGCCGTGACGACGTCGTCCTCATCGATATCCGCGATATCCGCGAACTGCAGCGCGACGGAAGGGTGCCGGGCGCATTTCATTGTCCGCGCGGCATGCTGGAATTCTGGATCGACCCGGCGAGTTCGTATCACAAGGATACGTTCGCGCAGGACAAGAAGTACGTGTTCTTCTGTGCCGGCGGGCTGCGCTCGGCGCTCGCCGCGCAGACGGCGCAGCGAATGGGGCTGAAGCCGGTCGCGCATATCGAGGGCGGATTCGGCGCGTGGAAAAAAGCGGGCGGACCCGTCGAGGCGGCGCCTGAAAAGAAATAGACCGCGGAGATTCTACCTCTTCGCGCGATCGATCTTCCCCGCCGGATTTTTGCGAACAGCAACGCACACCGAACGCGAAGGCGCGTTGCAACGCGCGTGCGAGAGCCTGCAACAATGTATGCGGCGGCCGATCATATGCTCGTGAGCGGCCCTTTTTTCTTGGAATTACCGCGCGTAAAAATGACGCATCGCGGCGCGGCTTTTGCCGACTCGTCGCGAAAGGGGGGCGACATCACGGTTCTTGGGGTGTCGCCAAATGCGAAGACTTTCGTCGGTATTTCTTGCTGCCTTTCTTGCCTTGAATGGCGCTGCGGCTTGGGCTGAGGATGCGCCTGCGCCGGCCATAAAGGGACTTTATCTTCTCACCGATTATCCCGCCGTGACGGTGCGGCCGGGAACGACGTCGACTGTTCCGCTGAAGCTGCAGAACTACGGCCTGGCGCCCGAGCGGCTCTCGCTGAAGCTTTCCGGCGTGCCCGCCGGTTGGTCGGCGACGCTGCTCGGTGGCGGCCAGCCCGTCGCCGCAGCGATGGCGCCGACGAACGGCAATGTCTCGCTGCAGCTGCGTCTCGACGTGCCGAAAGACGCGCAGATGGGCACGCAAACCATCACCGTGAACGCCGAAGGGCAGGGGCAGAATGTCAGCCTGCCGGTCGCCATTGCACTGGCGAAAGAATTGCCCGCGAAGCTGACCTTGAAGCCGAAGCTTCCGTCGCTGCGTGGCAGCGCGAAATCGAGCTTCGACTATCAACTCACCATCAAGAACGACAGCGGTCGCAATCTGCTCGTCAGCTTCGCCGCGCAAGCGCCGCATAATTTCGAGACGTCGTTCACCGAATCCTATGGCAGCCAGGAACTCAGCTCGATTCCGGTCGAGGCCGGGCAGTCGAAGGACATCAAACTGAAGGTGCGCCCGCCGAGCACGATCGGCGCGGGGCGCTATCCCTTGTCGGTCACCGTCGCTGCGGAGGACGCGACGGCGAAGCCCGATCTCGCGCTTGAGATCGTCGGGCAGCCGCGGCTGCACATCTCCGGCCGCGACGGCCTGATGAGCGCGCAGGCGCAGGCAGGCAAGCAGTCGACGGTGCCGGTCGTCGTCACCAATGACGGCAGCGCGCCGGCGGAGACGGTGGAGCTTTCCGGCACCGGCCCGAGCGGCTGGAAGGTGGAGTTCGAACCCAAGACGATCGAGCGCATTGCGCCGAACCAGCATACCGAAGTGCAGGCGCTGATCACGCCCTCGCTGAAGTCGCTGGCCGGCGACTACATGGCGTCGCTGCGCGCATCCTCGCAGGGCGACCAGGCCTCCGGCGACTTCCGGGTGACGGTCTCGACCTCGACGATGTGGGGCGTCGCCGGCGCCGGCATTCTCGGTATCGCTCTGCTCATCATGGTCGGCGCGGTCGCCAGGTTCGGTCGCCGATGAGCGAGAATGTCATTGAGGCGATCGGCCTCACCCGGCGATACGACAACGCGACCGTTGTCGACCGCATTTCGTGCGCCGTCGGCCGTGGGGAGGTGTTCGGACTCCTCGGGCCGAACGGCGCCGGCAAAACCACGACCATCCTGATGATGCTCGGGCTGACCGAAGTATCGGACGGCAGCATTCGCGTGCTCGGGCACGACCCGACGCGCGAGCCGCTCGCGGTGAAGCGCGCGGTCGGCTATCTACCGGACGAGGTCGGCTTCTACGACAATCTCTCGGCGGCGGAAAACCTCGCCTATACGGCGCGGCTGCTCGGGCTTTCGGCGGCGGAGCGGCGCACGCGTATCGCCGACGCGCTCGGGCGCGTGCGTTTGCGTGACGTTGCGGACAAGCGTGTCGCGACATTCTCGCGCGGCATGCGGCAGCGGCTCGGTCTCGCCGAGATCGTGATGAAGCGGGCGCAGATCGCCATCCTCGACGAGCCGACATCGGGCCTCGACCCGCAGGCGACCGAGGAGTTCCTCGAGATGATCCGCACACTCAAGGCGGAGGGCGTCACCGTCCTCCTCTCGTCGCATCTGCTCGAGCGGGTACAGCGCGTGTGCGATCGCGTGGCGCTGTTCCAGAACGGCAAGATCGCGCTGATGGGCACGGTCACGGATCTGGCGCGTCAAGTGCTCGGCGGCGGCTTTGCTGTTGAAGTCGAGGCGACGGGCGTCGGACTCGCCGACCGGCTCGCCGCAGTCGCCGGTGTGGGCAAAGTTGAACAGACGGAGCGAGATCGCTACCGCCTCATCGCCGATCGCGACGTGCGTTCGGACGCGGCGAAAGCCGTCGTTAACGGCGGCGGCGCGTTGCGGCAGCTCTCCGTCGAAGAGCCGAGCCTCGACGCCATCTATGCGCACTACTTCCAGGCGCCGGACGCGGAACAGGAGAGGGTGCGCAATGCGGCGTGAAGGCTCA
>JAFKKS010000292.1 GCA_017304555.1 Hyphomicrobiales bacterium | reverse complement strand
GCTCTCGACGTTGAGCTTCTGCAGGATGGCGGAGACATGCGCCTTCACGGTCGCTTCCGACAGATTGAGTTCGAAGGCGATCTGCTTGTTCAGCATGCCTTCCGACAGCATCATCAGCACGCGCACCTGCTGCGGCGTGAGCGTAGCGAGCCGGGACACGACTTCCGCCGTCGCGACGTCGGTGCCGCCCTTGAGGTCGACATCGGGAGGCGTCCAGACGCCGCCCGCGAGGACGACGCCGATCGCCGTGCGCATGTCCTCGATGCCGAGGGTCTTGGGGATGAAGCCCGACGCGCCGAACTCCATGCAGCGGCGGATGACGCCGGCATCCTCATTGGCCGACACGACGACGACCGGAACGGCGGGATACTGCGCGCGCAGATACATCAGGCCGGAGAAGCCGCGCACACCCGGCATCGATAGGTCGAGCAGCACGAGGTCGACATCGGGCCCGCGCTCGAGCAGCGCGATTGCTTCGTCGAAAGCCCCGGCCTCGGAGATTTCGGCGTCTGCGAAAACGCCGGAAACAGCGGTACGCAAGGCCCCGCGAAACAGCGGATGATCGTCCGCGATGACCAGCCGATATTGTGCTGACTCGTTCAACCAAGCGCCCTCGACCGCGGTTTTGCCCACGTCGATGCATATTTCCCTGGTTGTCGCGCTCCGGGTCAAGCCCCACTCCATCGAATCGACCGTCGCACGGCCCGGGTCCGCCGCCCAGTCTACTTAGGTCGCACCGCGGCCGATGAATTGCAGGACGACCTCGCGGTTGTGCGGCCGCGCCCGGTGCTCGACAAGGTAAATGCCCTGCCAGGTCCCGAGTGCCGCGCGTCTGCCGATCACCGGCACGTGCAGGGATACGCCCGTGAGCATGGCCTTGACGTGGCTCGGCATGTCGTCCGGCCCCTCCGCCGTATGCGTCCAACCGGCGTCTTCCGGCGCCAATTGTCGCAGGGCCGATTTGAGGTCGGTTTGGACGTCCGGGTCGGCGTTTTCCTGAATGGTGAGGGAGGCCGACGTATGCCGCACGAAAACGAACAGCGCGCCGTCACCCGCGCCGACGCGCGTCAGAAAGGCGCGCGCCTCCCGCGTGATCTCGACAAAGCCCTCGCCCTTGGTCGCGATCGTCAGCGTATCGGTCGCGATCAGATCGGGACTGAAGCGTGAAGCGGAAGGCATAGCCGCGCAAGCTTAGCTTTTCTCTTTCTCGGCGTTCTTCTTGTCCATCTCGCGCTGCATGTTCTGCACCATGTCGACAAGCCGCCGCCAAATCTTCTCGAAGAAGGTCATGGCCCGGTCGATGTCCGCGTCGCTCGGCAGCTTCAGCGTCAGGTCGTCGTTCTTCGCGCCCGGCCGCTCCGGGCTTTGTGTCGCGCCCGGCAGCGCGATGCCGCGCGAGATCAACTCGCGTTTGAGGGAGGCCGTCTCGTTCTGCAGGCGGCCGATCTCGGCTTCAAGCGCGGTGCGCTCGTCCGGCACCACCTGGCAGGCCCAGCCGGCGGCGCGTTTGCTGCAAAGCGAGACATGGCCAGTGCGGCTGTCGAGCCGCAGCAAACCTTCAGGCACTTGGTTGAAGGAATAGCGGCCGTTCTCGCTATCCGGCGCCGCGTCCTGCGCAGAGGTCATCGGCACGGCGAGCACGATCGCGGTCAGGACAAAAAATGCAAAAAAGGCGCGTTTCATCGCGGGCTCTCCATCAGCCAAGCCGTCAGTTCTCGGAGGTATTCAGCGATTTGCGGCGACGCAATGGCGGCGTGCGATCGGAGGCGCAGCCTACGGGCCGGATCAGCCTTCCCGCTCCACCGCCCGCCAGCCGATATCGCGGCGGCAGAAGCCCTCCGGCCAGCGGATGCGGTCGATGGCGGCGTAAGCGCGCGCCTGCGCCTCACGCACGCTCGGCGCCCTGGCGCAGACGTTCAGCACGCGGCCGCCGTTCGCCAGGATATGCGCGCCGTCGCTCTTCGTGCCGGCATGGAAAATCTCCACGCCGTCGACCGCCGCGGCGGCGGCCAGGCCCTCGATGCGCGCGCCTTTGGCGTAGTCGCCGGGATAGCCTTGCGTCGCCATGACGACGCAAAGCGCGGCATCCTTCGACCAGCGCAGATCGAAATTCTTTAGCTGCCCGTCGCGCGCCGCCATCAGGCCGGGAAGCAGGTCGGACGTCAGCCGCAGCATCAGCACCTGGCATTCGGGGTCGCCGAAGCGGGTGTTGTACTCGATCAGCTTGGGACCTTCGGCGGTGATCATCAGTCCGGGATAGAGGATGCCCTTGAACGGGCATCCCATCGCCTTCATGGCGCGGATCGTCGGCAGGACGATCTCGTCCATCACCCGCTTCTCCATGGCGGCCGTCATTACCGGCGCGGGAGAGTAGGCGCCCATGCCGCCAGTATTCGGCCCTTTGTCGCCGTCGAGGACGCGCTTGTGGTCCTGCGCCGAGGCGAGCGGGATTGCCGTATCGCCGTCGCATAGCGCGAAGAACGAGGCTTCCTCGCCCTCGAGAAATTCCTCGACCACGACCGCCGCGCCGGCCTCGCCGAGCCCGCCTGCGAACATCATGTCGATCGCGGCATCGGCCTCGGCTTTCGTTTCCGCGACCACCACGCCCTTACCCGCAGCGAGGCCGTCCGCCTTGATGACGATCGGAGCGCCGCGCGCGGCCACATAGGCCTTGGCGTCCGCCGGATTGGTGAAGCGCTCGTAGGCGGCGGTCGGGATGCCGTTGTCGCGGCAGAGGTCCTTGGTGAAGCCCTTCGAGCCTTCGAGCCGCGCCGCCGCCCGCGTCGGGCCGAAGGCCTTGATTCCGGCCGCCTCGAGATCGTCGACGATGCCGGCGACCAGCGGCCCTTCCGGACCGACCGCGACGAAATCGACCTTGTTGGCCCGGCAGAACGCAATGACGGCCGCATGGTCGGTGAT
>JAFKKS010000291.1 GCA_017304555.1 Hyphomicrobiales bacterium | reverse complement strand
GTAATGCCACGCTCGTGATCGACAATGCCGGCCAGCGAGCCGTGTTCCGCATCCGCGAGGCGGACATCGGAATGGACCGGCGCCGCGAAGGCCGGATGATCGGCACCAGCCTCGTTCTGGATAGTCCGCGTGGGGTCTGGCACGCGTCGGGGATGGCGCGCGACAGCTTGCCAGCCTTCAGCTTAGCGGCGGCGCAGAGGAGCTTTACGTCGCCGCCAGCGACATAGGTCTCCACCGCGCGATAGACGAGCGCACGCAACGCTTCCACCTCCATCTGCAGATCGGCGAGCGTGTAATGGATCCATTGATGGTTGAGCAGCGGCTCCTCGAAAGCCATGCGCTCGCGCGTGTACTGCACCGTCATGTCGATCGCGCACTGCATCTGCATGATCGTGCGCGCCGCCGAGAACAGCCGCTCCTCAGTAAATTGCTCCATCTGGTAGACGAAGCCCTGGCCCTCGTCTCCGATGCGATAACGCTGGGGCACACGAACTTCGTCGAAGAACACCTGGGCTGTATCAGAAGCCTGGAAGCCGAGCTTCTTCAGCTTCGTGTTGCGGTTCACACCTTTGAGATTGAGCGGAACCACGATCATCGACTTGTTGCGGTGTGGCGCGCCTTCGTCGCTGGTATTGCAAAGCAGGCAGATCCAATCGGCCTTGTTGCCGTTGGTCGTCCACATCTTGCCGCCGTTGATGACGTAGTCACCGCCATCTTTTCGCGCGTGGGTCTTCAAGCTGGCGACATCCGAACCCGCACCGGTCTCGCTGACGCCGAGGCAGACGACCATGTCGCCGGCAATCGCTGGCTTAAGAAATTCCTCACGCAGCGCATCGCTGCCGTGTTTGGCAAGAGCCGGCGTGGCCATGTCGGTCTGCACGCCGAGCGCTGCGGCAATGCCGCCGGAGCGGATGCGGCCAAGCTCCTCCGCCCAAACGGTTTGGAACGTGTAATCGAGCCCCATGCCGCCATAGACTTGGGGCTTATTGATGCCGAGAAAGCCGGCAGTGCCCGCTTTCTTGCAGATATCGTGGCTCGGCCATTCTTGCGCGGCTTCCCATTCGTCGACATGCGTATTGATTTCGCTGTCGACGAAACGTCGGATCGAGCGGCGCAGTTCTTCATGCTCAGCGGTAAACATTGTTCTTGCCTCCTCCCGTCACATCCGAGCGACGCCGAAGCTGCTCGAATTCAATTGCCTCAGGTCAGCTTCCCAAAATATTTCGAGGCACATCTGCAGCACGCGGCGCGTGTCGCGCGGGTCGATGATCCCGTCGTCCCAAATCCGCGCCGTCGCGAATAGGACGCTGGATTCGGCGTCGAAGCGATCGACAATGTCCTTATGCATAGCTGCAATCTTCTCGCCGTCGACGGGCTTGCCGCGGCGCTTCTGCTTCTGCTCGGTGACGATCGACATCACAGTCGCCGCCTGCTCACCGCCCATCACAGCAATGCGTGCGTTCGGCCACGCGAACAGGAAGCGTGGGCTGTAGGAGCGTCCGCACATGCCGAAATTTCCGGCCCCGAAGGAGCCCCCAACGATGAAAGTGACGCTCGGAACGGTCGCGTTCGAGACCGCCTGAATCATTTTCGCGCCGTGCTTGATGATGCCGGAGCGTTCCGCGTCCTTGCCCACCATGAAGCCGGTCGTGTTCTGCAGATAAACGATCGGCGTGCCACTTTGGCAGCATTGCTGAATGAACTGCGCGGTCTTGGTGGCATCCTCGGCGTGGATCGGGCCGTTGTTGCCAATGAATGCGCAGGCGAAGCCGCCGACAAAGCCACGGCCGCACACCATGTGCGTGCCGTAGGCTGGCTTGACCTCCACGAAATCGGAGCCGTCGACGAGGCGCGCGATCAACTCGCGGATATCGTAGGGTCTGCGATAGTCGGCAGGGACGACGCCGCACAACTCATCGACGTCGTAGCGCGGAGGACGCGCCCGCGTGACTGCGCGCGGCGGCACTTTCTCATTCCATCCGAGACTGCGAACAAGTTCGCGCGTCGTGGCGATGGCGTCGTCGTCGTTCTCGGCGAGGAATTCGCTGGTGCCGGGCACGGTCGAGTGCATCTCGGCCCCGCCGAGTTCCTCGTCCTGCGCGATCTCGCCGGTGGCGGCCCGGAGCAGCGGCGGCCCGGCGAGGAAGACTTTGGCGCGATTGCGGACCATGACGACATAGTCCGACATGCCGGGGATATAAGCGCCGCCGGCGGTCGACGAGCCGTGCACCACCGCGATCTGCGGAATGCCGGCGGCCGAGAGCTTTGCCATGTTGTAGAAGCGCCGGCCGCCTTCGACGAAAACCTCGGCTTGGTAGTTCAGGTTGGCGCCGGCGGCTTCGACCAGCATGATCACCGGCAACTTGTTCTGCAGAGCGATCTCTTGCGCGCGCAAATATTTCTTCAGCCCCATGGGCATGGTCGCGCCACCTTTGATGGCGCTGTCGTTGGCGAGGGCCATGACCCGGACACCCTCGACGAAGCCGATTTGGCTGATGACGGCGCCGCCGAGGACTTCGGCTTCGCCGTCGTCGTCGTGCATCCGGAATCCGGCCAGATGCGAAAGTTCCAGCACCTCCCGGCCCGGGTCGAAAAGCAACTCCAACCGCTCACGTGGCAGCCGTTGCTTGCGGCGTTCGAAATCGGCCCGCTTCGAGTCCGACCGATCACGGATACGCTGCTTGAGGTCCTCGACACAATCGAGAAGCTGCAGCATCGCCGTCCGCTGTTCCGCGAAGGAACCACTGCCAGGCAAAATGGACGACGTCAGGATGCTCACCGGTCCTCGACTTACAAAAACAAAACGCTGTTACGAAAGTGGACCGAGCCGTTTCACTTGGCAAGAGGGCATAAGCGCTCCCGAGGAATGCACGGCGCTCAGTTGAAAGGGGGCCGGATTCTGTCTACCACTGCGGACATGGCGAGCAATCGATCGAAGGCCAAGGTTGGACGGCCGGCCAAGCCGCAAATTGCGGCGGCGAAAAAGGACGACACACAGGATTCCGGCGTCAAGACGCTGCGCCTTGGGCTGCAAATCCTCGAGTTCCTTGTCCATGCCGGCAATGATGTGGGTGTGACCGAGATTGCGGAGCATTTCGACACAACAAAAGCGCGAGCGTTCCGTTTGCTGCAGACCCTGGTCGATCGGGGCTATGTTGTCCAGGACGCCGCGACGTCACGCTACGCGCCCAGTGTGCGCCTTTTCGCGCTCGGTCAATCGGTAGGAGATCGCTTCGACCTTGCGACGGTGTTGAAGCCGGAGGCCCAGTTTCTCTGGGAGAAACTGGGACATACGGTCGTCACCGCCATCCTGTTCAAGGGACGGATGCTGATCCTTGACGTCCTTCGCGGGAGAACGCCGATCAGCATCGGCCTGAAGGTCAGTGCCACACTGGATCTTCATTCGAGCGCTCAGGGGCGGCTCGCCTTGGCTTTCGGCGGGGGTGATCTTCTTGAGAACGTATTGCGTCAGCCGCTGGCGGCGCATACGCCTCAGACACTGACAAGTGCGTCCGCGCTTCGCGCAGAAATCCGGCGTATCCGCATGAATGGTTGGGCTAGCGCGCCGGATCAGCTTGTTGTCGGGATGAATGCCATTGCCGGCCCTGTGTTCCAGCACGACGGCAGCCTCGCAGGCACCCTGGCGATCTGCGGTCTCACACAGTTTGTCCCCGAACCGCCGACGCCCGAACTGATCGACGATTTGACGGCGGCGACCTGGCGCGTGTCCCGAAAGCTTGGCTGGTCCGGAAAGATCGTTCCAGCGCGCCGCGGCTGAAGCCGCCGGTTCACGCATCAGCCTCCCGTTTCTCCAAAAACGAAACGATTTATCAAAACCGGAAGAGCGGTTATGGTGGGCCGATGGATACGCATGCCGAATTGCGGGCGAGCGTCCGCGCGCTCTGTGCGCCCTACGGCGCAGACTATTGGCGCGAGCAGGACGAAAAGGACGGATTCCCAGAGCGGTTTCTGGAGGCGTTTACCGCGGCCGGATTCACCGGAGCGTTGATTCCGGAAGCCTATGGCGGCAGCGGGTTAGGCCTCGTCGAAGGTGCTGTGATTCTAGAGGAAGTTCACGCCAGCGGCGCCGATGGCGGCGTTTGCCACGCCGCAATGAACGTCATGGGCGCTCTGATCCACAGCGGCGGCGAGGTGCTCAAAGCCCGCTGGCTCCCACAAGTGGCGAATGGCGCGGTGAAATTTCTCGCCTTTGCGGTAACTGAGGCGGATGCGGGGACCGATACGTCGCGCATTCGCACGACGGCGCGCCGTGTCGACGACCATTACGTCCTGAACGGCACGAAGCTCTGGATTTCACGTGCGCTGGAAACCGACCTGATGTTGGTTTTGGTGCGCACGGCGCCGCGCCAAACCGACAAACGGATGAATGGGCTTTCCGTTCTGTTGGTCGATATGCGCGAAGCGCGCGGCAATGGCGTCGAGATTGGCCGCGTCGCGACCATGGTCAACCACAATTCCACGGAAATATTATTCGACAATCTGAAAGTCCCCACTGAGCATCTCATCGGTGGGGAAGGACAAGGCTTCCGCTGCATCATGCAGGGGATGAATGCCGAGCGCATCCTGATTGGCGCCGAGTGCATCGGCGACGCGCGTTGGTTTCTCGACAAAGCTGCGGCCTATGCACGCGAGCGCCGCGTCTTTGATCGCCCGATAGGCCAGAACCAGGCCGTCCAGCTCCCCTTGGCGCAAGCTCATGCACGAACTTACGCGGCGCGCCTGGTCGTCGAGCAGGCAGCGCGCCTCTTTGATGAGGGAAAGCCTTGCGGGGTCGAGGCCAACATGGCGAAGCTCCTGGCGTCGCAAGCTTCATGGGAGGCTGGCGACGCTTGCTTGAAAGTCTTTGGCGGGATGGGCTTTGCGCGCGAACTTGGTGTCGAGCGCAAATTTCGAGAGAGCCGTCTATATGCCGTGGCTCCGCTTTCGAACGATCTCGCGTTGACTTACATCGCCGAGCGCGAACTCGGCCTGCCGAAATCGTTCTGACGCGTTCAAGCGCGTACGAATGTGATCTGGCCTGTGCCCTCTGTTTCGACCACGGCGCCTGTGGCGATGAGGTAGTGGAGATGCGCCAGCGTCTCCGCGAGAGCGAGGCCGGCCTGCCGGC
>JAFKKS010000290.1 GCA_017304555.1 Hyphomicrobiales bacterium | reverse complement strand
GGTGGAACGCCGACCTTCGCCGATATGGAGGTTCCTGCTGCCGGATCGGTGCGCCGCCCTGACGTGGATGTGCGCCCGGAGGATATTCGCGACCTCGCCTATACGATCATTCGCGTGCTGGACGATGAAGGCCGCGCGGTCGGGCCGTGGTCCGGCCTTCTCTCGGACGAGGAGGTGCTTGTCGGGCTGCGGCACATGATGCGGTTGCGAGCTTTCGATGCCCGCATGCTGATGGCGCAGCGCCAAGGCAAGACGTCGTTTTACATGCAGCATCTCGGCGAGGAGGCGGTGAGCACCGCGTTCCGCAAGGCGCTCGCGCCGGGCGACATGAACTTCCCGACCTATCGACAGGCTGGTCTGCTTATCGCCGGCGATTATCCAATGGTCGATATGATGAACCAGATTTTTTCCAACGAAAAGGACCCACTGCACGGGCGTCAAATGCCGGTGATGTACGCGTCGAAAGAGTACGGGTTCTTTTCGATCTCCGGGAATCTGGCGACGCAATTCATTCAGGCGGTCGGCTGGGCGATGGCCTCCGCCATCCGGCATGATACGCGCATCGCGGCTGGCTGGATCGGCGACGGGTCGACGGCGGAGTCGGATTTTCACGCTGCCCTCGTCTTCGCGTCGACCTATCGGGCGCCGGTCGTGCTCAACATTGTCAACAACCAATGGGCCATTTCGACATTCCAGGGCTTTGCACGTGGAGGCGCAGCAACGTTCGCCGCGCGTGGTCACGGGTTTGGCATTCCGGCGCTGCGGGTGGATGGTAACGACTATCTCGCCGTTTATGCTGTCGCCAAATGGGCGGTCGAGCGCGCGCGGCGTAACCTCGGTCCGACGCTGATCGAGTATGTGACCTATCGGGCAGGCGCGCATTCGACGTCCGATGACCCCTCCGTCTATCGGCCGAAGACCGAGGTCGAAGCCTGGCCTCTCGGCGACCCGATCGCGCGGCTCAAGCGGCATCTCATTCTGCGCGGCGCCTGGTCGGAGGAGCGCCACAAGCAGAGCGAAGCGGAAATCCTCGATGAGGTCGTCTCGGCGCAGCGCAAAGCGGAATCCCACGGAACGCTTCACTCCGGGCCGCGCCCGTCGACGCGTGACATGTTCGAGGGCGTTTACGCCGAAATGCCGCCGCATCTGCGGCGGCAGCGCCAGCAGGCGGGTTACTGAGATGCCGCGCCGAACCATGATCGAGGCCATCCGCGACGCGATGGCCGTAACAATGGAGAAGGACGACACCGTCGTCGTCTTCGGCGAGGACGTTGGCTACTTCGGCGGCGTGTTCCGCTGCACCCAGGGGCTGCAGCAACGCTTCGGCAAGAACCGTTGCTTCGATGCGCCGATCAGCGAGCTTGGAATCATCGGCGCCGCGATCGGCATGGCCGCTTACGGGCTGCGCCCATGCGTCGAGGTGCAGTTCGCGGATTATATGTATCCCGGCTACGATCAGATCGTGTCCGAGGCGGCGCGTATCCGTTACCGCTCAGGCGGCGAGTTCACCGCGCCCATCGTCGTGCGCATGCCAACCGGCGGCGGTATCTTCGGCGGCCAGACGCATAGCCAAAGCCCGGAAGCGCTTTTCACCCATGTGTCGGGGTTGAAGACGGTCGTGCCATCAAATCCGTACGACGCCAAGGGTCTGTTGATCTCGGCGATCGAGGACGACGACCCCGTGATCTTCCTCGAGCCGAAACGCATCTATAACGGGCCGTTCGATGGGCACCACGAGCGGCCGGTCACACCGTGGACGAAGCATCCGCAAGGCGAGGTGCCGGACGGGCATTACCGCGTGCCGCTCGGCAAGGCGGCGGTGCGGCGTGAGGGGAATGCCGTCACGGTGCTTGCTTATGGCACGATGGTGCATGTCGCCGAGGCTGCGGCGGAGGAGGCAGGTGTCGACGCCGAGATCATCGACCTGCGCTCGTTGCTTCCCCTCGATCTGGAGACGATCGAAGCGTCCGTCAGGAAGACGGGACGCTGTGTCGTCGCGCATGAGGCGACGCTGACGTCCGGCTTCGGCGCGGAGTTAACCGCGCTGGTGCAGGAGACGTGCTTCTACCACCTCGAAGCGCCGATCGTGCGCGTGACCGGATGGGATACGCCGTATCCGCACGCGCAGGAGTGGGACTACTTCCCCGGCCCCGCGCGCGTTGGGCGTGCGCTGAAAGCCGTGATGGAGGCGTAGATGGCGTCTCGCAGCATCAAGCTCCCCGACATCGGCGAAGGCGTCGCCGAGGCCGAAGTCGTCGAGTGGCACGTCAAGGTCGGCGACGCCGTCCGCGAGGACCAGATGATCGCCGCGGTGATGACCGACAAGGCAACGGTCGAGATCCCGTCACCTGTTGACGGCACAGTCACGGCACTCGGCGCCGAGGCGGGCCAGATGCTGGCGGTCGGAGCGGAACTCGTTCGCCTCGAGGTTTCCGGTGGAGCGGCAACCAAGGAAACGCCCGAGGTTGCACCAACTGCGACAACCGCAGCATCCGGTGATCCGAAGCATGAAAAGAAAACGCCAAAGCACGATCCGGCGGTAGAGAAGCCGGAGGCGCGCGCGGCGAAGTCGACGTCTGCGCCGAAGCGGGAAACCGAAGCTATGCCACCGGCGTCCCCCATCAGAGCTACTCGATCGGCATCTGCGGCGGGTGCTGTCGTCGGTCCGCCGCGCGGTGCAGGGGAAAAACCGATCGCATCGCCTGCCGTGCGTCGCCGTGCGCTGGAGGTCGGCGTCGATCTCCGGCAGGTGCGTGGCACTGGGCCGGCGGGCCGCATTCTGCATGACGATCTCGACGCTTTTCTTCGCGATGGGGAGCAACCTGCGTCCACCGGCCGTGCTCGTGTTGCCAATACGGCCGTCGAAGAGATCAAAGTCATCGGTTTGCGCCGGCGCATCGCGCAGAAGATGGCGGATGCGAAGCGGCGC
>JAFKKS010000289.1 GCA_017304555.1 Hyphomicrobiales bacterium | reverse complement strand
CCTCGCGCGGCCCAAGCGGCACCGCGACGATGTCACCGGCCGCTAGCTCGAGTTCCGCCGGCGCGCGGTAGGAATAGGCCTTGTCGAGCGCGACCGGCGCCAGCACGTCGACGATGCGTTTGGCCATCGCGGAAATTGCCCGAATCTCGAACGTTAATGCGGAGGAAGGAACCGGCTGCGATTATGCCCGACGTGTCAAGCAATCCCACATATCCGGCCGAATCGGCCCTGACCGCCCTTCCCGCCGATACCGTCGCGGCGCTGGCGCGCTGGCAGACGCATCTGGGGGCGGAGCGGCGGCTCTCGCCCAAGACGCTGGAGGCCTATCAGCGCGACGCGCTGCAGTTCCTCGCCTTCCTCGGCGAGCACCTCGACCGCAAGATGACGCTCGCGGCGCTCGCCAAGATCGCCCCGCAGGACGTGCGCGCCTTCATGGCGTCGCGGCGCATGGGCGGGATCGGCAGCCGCTCGCTGGTGCGCGCGCTCGCCGGCACGCGCTCGTTCACGCGCTTCCTGGAGCGCGAGGGCAAAGGGACGGTCGCGGCGCTCACCGCCGTGCGGGCGCCGAAGCTCGCTAAGACCCTGCCGAAGCCGCTGCCCGCGCCTTCCGCCCGCGCACTGGCGGACGCCGACACCCGCGCCGGCGAGCCGCGCGAGCCCTGGGTGCTCGCCCGCGACGCCGCGGTGATCGCGCTCCTTTACGGGTCGGGCCTGCGCATTTCCGAGGCGTTGGGGCTCAAGCGCAAGGACTTCCCCGAGCCGGGACGCGGCGACGCCATCACCGTCCTCGGCAAAGGCAACAAGACACGCATGGTGCCGGTACTGCACCGGGTCACGGAACTGGTCGCGGACTATGTCCGGCTCTGCCCCTACGACCTCCCGCCGGACGGGCCGCTGTTCGTCGGCACCAAGGGCGGGCCGCTCTCGCCGCGCATCATCCAGCTCGCGATCGAGCGCATGCGGGGGGCGCTGGGCCTGCCCGACTCGGCGACGCCACATGCGCTGCGGCACTCCTTCGCCACCCATCTCCTCGCCCGCGGCGGGGATCTTCGCGCCATCCAGGAATTGCTCGGGCACGCCTCGCTCTCGACCACCCAGGTCTACACGGAAGTCGACACCGAGCGCCTGCTCGCCGTCTATGTGAGCGCCCACCCGCGCGCGTAAGGGAAGCGTGGCGCGGCGGTGACAGCGCGCCGAAGTTCGTCACCACGCCTTGCGGCCGCCATTGTCTTCGCCTCAGGCTGTCCGACCGACGAAGCGGGGGGGACGACGCGATGAGTCACGGTGTGCACGCGGTGCAGCACGAGGCCGAACACAAGATCAACCACGAAGAGCACGATCACGGCGGCAGCGGTGGCGGCCACGACAGCCGCAACCGGAAGATCGCGCTCGTCATCGCGGTGCTGGCGCTGTTCCTCGCCTTCTCCGAGACGCTGGGCAAGAGCGCGCAGACGGCGGCGATCAGCGACAATGTCGAAGCCTCGAACCTTTGGGCGTTCTTCCAGGCCAAGACGATCCGCATCACGACGCTGCGCACCGCCGCCGAGATGTTCAAGACCAGCGCCGGCGTCGCCGACAACACGCCGGTCGCGGAGGCCATGAACAAGCAGGTCGAGGCGTGGCTGAAAACGGCCGGGCGCTACGAGGACGAGGCGGAACCGCCGGAAGGCCGCAAGCAGTTGATGGCCCGCGCCAAGGCGGCCGAGCACAAGCGCGACCTCGCGATGGCGCGCTACCACCACTATGAGGTCGCGTCGGCGCTCCTGCAGATCGGCATCGTGCTGGCGTCAGCCGCCGTCATCACCGGCATGATCGCGCTGTGCTGGATCGCCGGCGGACTCGGCCTCGCCGGCATCGCCTTCATGGGCATCGGGCTATTCGCACCGCACGCCGTGCATTTGATGTGAGGCTTTTCTTCGTCTTCCCCCTGAAAGGGGGAGGTCGGATCGCGAAGCGATCCGGGAGGGGGTCATTTCTGCCAACAACCTGACGATGACGACCCCCACCCCAACCCTCCCCCTTTCAGGGGGAGGGAGAAGAGGTCACAGCCAGGGGCGCTCGGCCTTGAGCTTGTTCTCATACGTGCCGATCGACGGCGCCTTTTCCATCGTCAGGCCGATGTCGTCGAGGCCGTTGAGCATGCAGTGCTTGCGGAAGGCGTCGACTTCGAACTTCACGGTGCCGCCGTCCGGCCCGCGGATTTCCTGGTTCTCGAGGTCGATCGTGATGGTTGCATTGGCGCCGCGGTCGGCGTCGTCGAACAGCTTCTCGAGGTCTTCCGGCGAGACGCGGATCGGCAGCACGCCGTTCTTGAAGCAGTTGTTGTAGAAGATGTCGCCGAAGGAGGTCGAGATCACGCAGCGGATGCCGTAGTCGAGCAGCGCCCACGGCGCGTGCTCGCGCGAGGAGCCGCAGCCGAAATTGTCGCCGACGACGAGAATCTTCGCCTTGCGGTAGGCCGGCTTGTTGAGAATGAAATCGGGGTTCTCGCTGCCGTCCTCACGGAAGCGCTTCTCGGCGAAAAGGCCCTTGCCGAGGCCGGTGCGCTTGATGGTCTTCAGATAATTCTTCGGAATGATCGCGTCGGTATCGACGTTGATCTGCTTGATCGGCGCCGCGACGCCTTCCAGGACGGTGAACTTTTCCATCGGCTCAGTCTCTCGGTGAAGGTTCTGATTTAACGCGGGTATCGCCGCTTGTCATCCCAGTGGTCGCATGGCGCTCATGCGACGCTCGCCTCGAGCGCCTCCATGTCCTCGTCCGAGAAGCCGAAATGGTGGCCGATCTCGTGGATCAGGACATGGGTGATGACCGTGCCCAGCGCCTCCTCGTGCTCGGCCCAGTAGTCGAGGATCGGACGCCGGTAGAGCCACACCATGTTGGGCATCTGCCCGGTGAACCCGCTGTCGGACTGGAACGGCAGGCCGACGC
>JAFKKS010000262.1:7209-29599 GCA_017304555.1 Hyphomicrobiales bacterium | reverse complement strand
CCGCGCGCTCGTTCATGTCGTGACCGGCGTGGCCTTTGACCCAATGCCAGCGCACGTCATGTCGCGCGATCGCTGCGTCAAGTCGCTGCCATAGATCGACGTTCTTCACCGGCTTCTTATCGGCGGTGCGCCAGCCGTTGCGCTTCCAGCCGTGGATCCACTGCATGATGCCGTTGCGCAGATATTGCGAGTCCGTGTGCAGATCGACGGTGCAGGGGCGTTTCAGCGCCTCGAGCGCTGAAATCGCCGCCATCAATTCCATGCGGTTGTTGGTGGTGTGGGGGTCGCCGCCCTTGAGCTCTTTCTCGTGGCCCGCCCATTTCAGAATCGCGCCCCAGCCCCCTGGGCCGGGGTTTCCCGAGCAGGCGCCATCCGTATAGATGCTGATGATGGTCTTCTTGTCGGCCTCGCTCATGGTGCGAAATCAGGCCGCCAGCCCGTAAGCGCCGACGTCGCCCACCGACTGGTGGAAACGCAGCTTGCGATAGTACTCGAGCGGATCCTTCGGCTTTACCAGCGCGCCGGGCGGCACGTTGAGCCAATCGACCAGCCGCGTAAGCAGGAAACGCAGCGCCGCGCCGCGCGAGAGGATCGGCAGCGCCGCCTGCTCGGCGGCGGAAAGCGCGCGAACCTTGGCGTAGCCCTGCAGCAGCGCCCGCCCCTTGGTGACGTTGAACGAGTGGTCGCTCTCGAAGCACCAGGCGTTGAGGCAGACCGCAACGTCGTAAGCCAGGGTGTCCGTGCAAGCGAAATAGAAGTCGATGATGCCGGACAGCCTGTTGCCGAGGAAAAAGACGTTGTCGGGAAAGAGATCGGCGTGGATGACGCCCTGCGGCAAGCCCGACGGCCAGTCGGCTTCGAGACGCGCCAATTCCTCACCGATCTTGCCGCAAAGGCCGGGCCGCAAACTGTCGCCGCGACCCTCCGCGCGCTGATAGAGCGGACGCCAACCCTGTACCGAGAGCGCGTTCGCTCGGCGCATAGGGAAATCGAGGCCGGAGAGGTGCAGTTTCGCCAGCGCTTCGCCGAGCGCAGCGCAATGCCACACGGACGGGCGGCGGATCCACATGCCGTCGAGGAAGGTGACGATCGCCGCCGGGCGGCCGGCCACCAAGCCGAGCGCTTCGCCGTTTCGATCCTTCACCGGCTGCGGGCAATTCAGGCCCTGCGCCGCGAGATGCTCCATCAGGCCGAGGAAGAACGGAAGGTCGTCGCTGTCAACGCGCTTCTCGTAGAGCGTGAGGATGTAGGCGCCGCGGCTCGTATGGACGAGGTAGTTCGAGTTCTCGACGCCTTCGGCGATGCCCTTGTAGGACAGAAGTTCGCCGATCTCGTAGCGCGCGAGAAACGCCGTAAGTTCCTCCGCCGAGACATCGGTGTAGACGGCCATGAGTGGGATTCTCGCTCGATCGTCCGGCTACGATTGCAGGATATGCTTAGATTGTCATTCCGGATTGCCGCGAAGCGGCAAGTTCGGAATCCATACACTGCAGCACTGACGTTACGGATTCCGGGTTCGCGGCCCTACGACCGCGCCCCGGAATGACAGATTCTGGCTGTTTGATAAATGCCGATCGCGCCTTACGCCGCCGCCTCGTTGCCGCGCAGCGGCCGCGGAAGCGGGAAGAACACGTCCTCGTTGGTCGCAAGCACCGTCTCGATCGTGACGGCGAAACGCGCCTTGCACGCTTCCACCAGTTCCTCGACCAATATCTCCGGCGCTGAGGCGCCAGCGGTGATGCCAAGCGTCTTGACGTTCGCGAGCACCGACCAGTCGAGATCGGCGGCACGCTGCACCAGGAAGGCACGCGGGCAGCCGCACCGCTCCGCCACTTCGCGGAGACGCTGCGAGTTCGACGAGTTCGGCGCACCGACGACCAGCATCAGGTCGACGCGCGGCGCCACCTGCTTCACCGCTTCCTGGCGGTTGGTGGTGGCGTAGCAGATGTCTTCCTTGTGCGGCCCGACGATATCGGGGAACCGCTGCTTCAGGCGCTCCACGATCTCGGCGGTGTCGTCGATCGAAAGCGTCGTCTGCGTCACATAAGCGAGCTTCGAGGCATCCGTCGGCACGTAGCTGTCGGCCTGCGCCAGCGTCTCGATCAACGTCACGCTGCCCGGGGGCAACTGGCCCATAGTACCGACGACTTCCGGATGACCATCATGGCCGATCAACAGGATTTCGCGGCCGCGGCGGTGATGAATCTCGGCCTCGCGGTGCACCTTGGTGACCAGCGGGCAGGTCGCATCCAGTGCGAAGAACTTGCGGCGCGAAGCCTCGTCCGGGACCGATTTGGGGACGCCATGCGCCGAGAAAACGACCGGCGCGTCGGTGTCCGGCACTTCATCGAGTTCCTCGACGAAAATCGCGCCCTTGGCCTTCAGGCTCTCGACCACATAGCGGTTGTGGACGATCTCGTGGCGGACATAGACCGGGGGGCCATACATGGCCAGCGCCCGTTCCACCGTCTCGATGGCGCGAACGACCCCGGCACAGAAGCTGCGGGGGGCGCAAAGGATCACTTTCAGCGGCGGCCTGACAGGCGCGGAAGCGGCATTTTCCATGGCCTGGAAATGGAACCGGGGCGCGCCGCTGTCAAGCGAATGCGCACTTCCGATAGACAGCAACCAAGCCGGTGCTTATATTCCAATGACTTCCAGTCATTCTAGATGACAAACAGGCTTCGCCTTGGGGCGGGCGAAGCGGAAAAGGATTATTGTTATGGCGACTCAACCGCTGATGCCGAAGGCGACAGCCGTCTGGCTCGTGGAAAATACGGCGCTGTCGTTCGAGCAGATCGCCGATTTCTGCAAGCTGCATACCCTTGAGGTGAAGGCCATCGCGGACGGGGACGCTGCCCAGGGCATTAAGGGCCTCGATCCGATCCTAACCGGCCAGCTGACCCGTGAGCAGATCGCGGCGGCGGAGGCGGATTCGAGCATTCATCTGGCGCTAGCCGACCCCAAGGTCCGCCTTCCCCAGGCCAAGACCAAGCGCGGCCCCCGCTATACCCCGGTTTCGCGCCGCCAGGACCGCCCGAACGCCATTCTCTGGCTCGTGCGCAACCATCCTGAGTTGAAGGACGCCCAGATCATGCGGCTGGTGGGTACCACCAAGACCACGATCCAGGCGATCCGCGAGCGCACTCATTGGAACGCCTCGACCCTGCAGCCCATGGACCCGGTGACTCTCGGCCTGTGCTCGCAGCTCGAGCTCGACCTCGAAGTGCAGCGTGCGGCCAAGGAGAAGCCAGCACCGAGCGAGCCGGGCGTGACGCTACTGCCGGCGGAAGTCACGACCGCCAAGGAAGAGCCCGAGACGGAAGCGAAGAAGCCGGCCGAAGAACTCGACGTCAACGCCGTTTTCGCCAAACTCAAGCAGCTCTCCGGCAAGGGCTCACGAGCGGCCGATCCTCCGCTTAACGTTTCTCCGTCGACATGGCCGGGCTCGTTCCGGCCATTTCGATTCTCGGGGCATGTCTTTACCAGGACGAACCCGGCGAGAGCGTCACTGCGCCGCGCGTCGCTCATTATCGGCGCGCATCGAGCGCAACCAGCTCGATTTGTAGCCGCGGACATATTGCACGGGATAGCTCACATCCGCGTCGAGGGCGGAAGCCGCGCGCCATGGCCAATGCGGGTCCGACAGCATGCCGCGCGCCAGCGCGACGAAATCGGCATCACCCTCGCGGATGATTTGCTCCGCGTGGTGCGGATCGAAGATCATGCCAACCGCCATTGTCGGAAGGCCGGTCTTCTCACGCAGGCGACGGGCGAATTCGACCTGATGTCCCTCGCCGATCGGAATCTTCTGATCTACCGACAGCCCGCCCGTCGTCGCGGTGATGTAGTCGCAACCGAGACTTTTCAATTCGGCGGCGAAGACCTCGGCATCCGCGGGTGTCCACCCGCCTTCGGCCCAGTCCGTCACTGAGTGGCGCACGCCCATCGGCCGATCCGCCGGCCAGACCGCGCGCATCGCCGCAAAGACCTCGAGCGGATAGCGCATACGGTTCTTAAGCGAGCCGCCGTAGGCATCGGTGCGCTTGTTCGACAGCGGCGACAGGAATTCGTGCAGGAAATAGCCATGCGCGATGTGCACCTCGATGAGGTCGATGCCGATACGCGCCGCGCGCCGCGTCGCATCGACATGCGCCTCTCTGGCGACCGCCAATCCCTCCGCATCCAGCTCTCGTGGCGCCGGCCAGCCCGGACCATGCGGCACCGCTGAGGGAGCGACCGCCTCCCACGGCTCTTCGCCGGCCGTTAGAGGCTCACCTCGGCCCACCCACGGCAGGCGCGCCGAGCCTTTGCGGCCTGAGTGCGAAATTTGCATGCCGATCCGTGCGCGGCCGGCGTTGCGACAGAAATCGACGACGCGCGCGAGCTGGCGCTCGTTGTCGTCGCTGTAGAGCCCGAGGCATCCATGCGTGATGCGTCCGCGCGCCTCCACATGCGTCGCCTCGATGATGACAAGGCCGGCGCCCGACACGGCGAACTTGCCGAGGTGCATCAGGTGCCAATCCGTCGCACTGCCATCGACCGCGCTGTACTGGCACATCGGCGACACGACGATGCGGTTCGGCAGCGTGAGCCCACGCAACGTGATCGGAGAAAACAGCGCACTCGACATCGGCTTGCTCCGATCCCTGCAATGGCGGAATCACTGATTATTGGTCGCGCGATAAGCTTTCGAACGCCGCGGCGACGACCGCCGCTTGGTCTTTGTCGTGATCGCCGTGGAAACTTCCCGCGGGCGACGGGGATTCCGGCCGGCCAACGAAATGCAGCGTCGGCTTGCGATGGCCGGAGGCCGCTGCAAGTTTTTCAAGGCGGGGCCGAAGCCACGACCAGATGCCCATGTTCTCCGGCTCTTCCTGGACGACGACAAGCTCCGCATCCGGCGAGGCCGCGAGAACGGCCGAGAGCGCTTCGGCCGGCAGCGGGTAGATCATCTCGAGACGCACGATCTGAACGTCGCTTACCCCACGCTCCGCGCGCTGGTGCTCGAGCTGATAGGCGATCTTGCCCGTACAAAAGGCGACGCGGCTTGCGCGAACAGGCCCCGACGTGATCACCGGCACAAACGTATGTCCCGCGCCGAAGTCGGAAAGCGGCGACACCGCCGCAGGTAGCCGCAGCAGGGCCTTCGGCGCCAGCACGATGAGGGGCTTGCGGACACGCCGCAGCACCTGACGCCGCAACAGATGAAAATAGTTGGCCGGCGTCGACGGGTTGGCGACTTGGATATTGTCGCGCGCCGCGAGTTGCAGATAGCGCTCCGGTCGCGCCGACGAGTGCTCAGGCCCCTGGCCCTCTAGCCCGTGCGGCACGAGCATCACGAGCCCGGACGGCTGGATCCACTTCTCCTCGCCGCTGACAACGAACTGGTCGATCACGATCTGCGCGCCGTTCGCGAAATCGCCGAATTGCGCCTCCCATAGCGTCAAGGCGTCTGGGCGCTCGAGGCTGTAGCCGTACTCGAAGCCTAGCACGCCGTATTCGGAGAGCGGGCTGTTGAGGATCGTGAACGGCGCCTGTCTCGGCGCGAGCCGCGCAATCGTCGAAACGCGCCGGCCGGTTTCCACATCGACGACACCGAAATGCCGGCTGGAGAATGTGCCGCGCACGGCGTCCTGCCCGCTCAAACGAACCGGCACGCCTTCGGTAACAAGCGATGCAAAGGCGAGGCCTTCGCCCAGCGACCACGGAACGCCGCGCGTGACGGCGTCGGCGCGCTGCTCGACAAGCCGCCTGACCTTCGGATGAACGGAAATATCCGCGGGCGGAGTTGCAAGTGCCTGCAACAGATGCTGCAAACGATCTTCCGCGAGGCCGGTCTGCGGCTCCTCCACCTGGTGCGCGCGCAGCCTGAACGGCTCCCACCGGCCGCCTGGATAGGCGGTCTCGTTGGGGCGCCAGTCGCCGGCCGCATCGTAGCCTTGCTGCAGCGTGCTCGTGTACTGTTCGCTGATGCCAGCCGCGGCCTCGGACGAGAGCACGCCCTCCGCCAACAGGCGTTTCTCGAACAGTTCGCGGGCCGAAGGGTGGTCGTCGATCGCCGCGTAAGCCACGGGTTGCGTGAAACGCGGCTCGTCAAGCTCGTTGTGGCCGTTGCGGCGATAACAGATGAAGTCGATCACGACATCGCGCTCAAAACGCTGGCGGAATGCGATCGCGAGATCGGCCGCGCGCACGCAGGCTTCCGCATCGTCGCCGTTCACATGGATGATGAGCGCGTCGATCGCCTTGAACGGACCGGTGCAGTGCCGGGAGGTGCGCCCTTCCGAAGGTTCCGTCGTAAAGCCGATCTGATTGTTGACGACGACATGCACCGTGCCGCGCGTCGTGAAGCCCGGCAAAGCGGCGAGTTGGAGCGTCTCGGCGACGATGCCCTGCCCGACGACGGCGGCGTCGGAGTGAAAGAGCAATCCGAGCACGCGCGCTGCGTCCTTCTCCTGCCGCAGATCCTGCCGGGCACGCACGCGGCCGAGCACCATTGGATCGACGGCTTCGAGATGCGAGGGGTTGGGGCAAAGCGTGACGCTAAGCTTGCGGCCTTCGAATTCGTGCTCGGCCTCCGCGCCGAGATGATACGGCACATCCGCCGCGACGCGCGTGTCGGCGGGAAAAGGATGCGCGCCCTTGAACTTCGCCATCAGTTCCGGGAGCGGCAGGCCGAAGATGATCCCCATCAGGCTGGTGCGGCCGCGATGCATCGGGCCGACGACGACTTCCTCGACGCCGCTGAGAGCCGCCGCACGAAAGAGCCGATCCATCAGAGGGAAAAGCGCCTCCGCGCCCTCCGCCCCGAAGCGCTTCTTGGTCGGATATTTGCGACCGAGAAAGCCCTCGAAGATCTCCGCCTGCACGAGCTTCTCGTAGGTCGTCAGAAGCTCTGCGCGCGACAGCGGCGCGCGCTCGCGCTCGAACGCCGCATGCGCCCAGGCGCGCATTTCGGGATCGTCGATATGAGCCGTTTCGATCGTTAGCGACGAGCGATAAAGCGCGGACAACGGCGCGAGCGCGCGCGACGCATCGTGACTGATTGCGAGATTGCGCTCGAGCGTCGGATCGTCCTTGTCGTTCCGCCCCAGCGGATCAAGCGCCGCGCCGAGATGCCCGCGCTGACGGATGATCTCGGCCAGCAACGCCATCGGCGCGCCTGCGCCATTTGGCTGGCTCTGACCTCCATCGTGCTGCGACAGCGCACGCGCCAGATCGAATGCGCCGCGCCAGCTCGCATCGACCGACATCGGGTCCGCTTCGTAGCGCTGATAAAGGTCCTCCAGAAACGAGACGCTGGTACCGATGAAGCCGTTCATGACCGCACGGCGCTCACGCCGCCGCTCCCGTCTTGATGGCGTCGCGCAACGCCGCAAGCGTTCCGCCGCGCATGACGGAGCCGGGAAGCGGATGCCCGACCACGTCTTCCGCAAGGCGCGCCGAGACGATCAGCTTCGCGAGATCGACACCGGTCGCAATTCCCATCTCGTCGCACATGAAAACCAGATCTTCGGTGCACACATTGCCGGCCGCGCCGCTGTGGCCGGCAAACGGACAGCCGCCAAGACCAGCAACGGACGAGTCGAAGATGGTCACGCCCATCTCTAGTCCCGCATAGGCGTTCGCGATTCCCATTCCGCGGGTGTCGTGCAGATGCAGAGCGATCTGCAGATCGGGATATGTCTCGCGAACCGCCCCAACGAGCCGCTTCACGCTCGCCGGCGTCGCCCACGCCATCGTGTCGGCGAGCGAGACCAGCTTGATCGTGAAACCTTCATCGGCCGCCGCCTGGATGAGCTTGCCGATCAAGTCGACGACGTGCGCGGTCGGCACGTCTCCCTGGTAGTTGCATCCGAAAGCGGCGCGGATGGACGCACGCTCAACCGGCACGTTGTTCGCCTTGTACATCCCCGCGATGCTGCGCTCGGCTTCGATATCCTGCGCAGCCGTCCGGTTCTGGTTGCGCTTGAGGAAAACCTCCGAGGCGGTGAGCGAGAGGGATCCTTTCACATCGAGCCGGCCCGTCGCCAGCGCGCGCTGCAGGCCCTTCTCGTTCAACCATAGCGCCGTGTAGCGGATGCCGGGCTTACGCGTGAACCCTGCAACAACCTGGTCGGCGTCCGCCATCCCGGGCACGTTCTTTGGATTCACGAACGAGGCAACCTGGATTTGATTCAGGCCAGTGTCCGACAGGCTGTCGATCAGCTCGATCTTTCGGGCGGTCGGGATTGCGCCACGCTCGAACTGAAAGCCCTCTCGCGGCCCCTCTTCATTGATCTGGATCGCCTTCGGCAAATCGGACATTGCGGCTCCTTCGAAAACCCGCTGCGGCAGCCTGCCAAGGAAGTGTCACGCGCTGCTATAACGCTACGCCCCCTGCCGCGCAGTTTTAGTCGTCGGCTCTTTGACTTCAAGCTCAGCTAATATGGCGTCGCCATCGCTCCCGAGCGGCCGCATCAATTCACGAGCGACGGGCGGCGTCCCTTCGAGGCGGAGCGGACTGGCGAGCAACGGCCATTCATCTCCCGTCTCGTCCTTCGCATAAAACACCAGGTTCCGCGCTCGGGTTTGATCGGACGCCAACGCCTCCACGGCCGACAGGATCGGCGCGGCACGATGACCGGCGTCGCGCAGGACGTTCGCGAGCTCGCCGCGCGTGAATTTTGCCGCGCGGTCCGGCGGCATCGCGCCTTCCGGCCCAGCAGGGCCGTCATCCTCCACCATCACGAAGCCGTCGCTCGCCTGCAGGACTCTTGAGTGCGGCGCCGACTCGTCTCCATTCCAGAGCGGCATGGTGAGCCACGACCCGGCATCCTGCATCGAGAGGTCGATGGCCTGCCCGAGCCCTGTCTGATCCCGCGCTTCGACAGCGCCAAGGATGGCAACAACAGCCATCTCCGCGCCCATGAGATCGGCGGATGAGATACCGGATTTCACCGGGACATCGCCGGCGCGCGTCAAATCCATGAAACCCGACATCGCTTGGATCACAGTGTCATAGGCGGGCCGCCCGCTATAGATCGTGTCGGCGCCGAAGCCTGAGACGGCGCAGTAGATGAGCCGCGGATTGATGCGCGCCATCGCTTCGGTGGAAAAGCCGCGCTTTGCCAGGGCGCCGGGCTTCAGGTTTTCGATCAGGACGTCGGAGCGCGCGATCAACTGCTTGAGGACGTCGACGCCGTCCTGTGACGCCAAATCCAATGCCAATGTCCGCTTGTCGGCATTCGTGAGCGCGAAAAAATAGCCCGTGCCGTTTTGCGCAGGTGGCCAGTTTCGCACGGCCTCACCTTCGGGCGGCTCGATCTTGATGACGTCGGCGCCGAGATTGGCGAGATGCCGCGCGCCGAGCGGCGCGGTCGTGTAATGGCCGATCTCGATAACGCGCAAACCTTGAAGCGGCAGCACATCAGGTCGCGACGCAACGCGCGGCGCCGTCCCGGGCGCAGCCTCGATCAATGCAGTGATTTCGACCCTATCCTCGTCGCGTTCGGGAATCCGCTCGGGCGACAGGCCTGGCGTCAAACTCATACGCAGTGGCGACGCCGGCACGAACAGCGTCTCGGCGCCACCGCGAACCGCAACGCGACGGATCGCGCCGCGGTGATCGAGGTTCGCTTCGCGTGGACATCCTTCGACCTTCGTCACCGGACCGCAGGGAATGCCGATGCTTCCCAGCACCTCGATGCAGCGTTCGATCGTATTCTCGCCGACCCACACCTGCAGAAATCCATCGACCTCGGCATGGCGCGCCAGCCGATCGGCAACGCGACGATAGCGCGGATCGTCCGCCAATTCCGTCCGGCTGAGCACGCCGCAAATGCGTCGCCACTGATCGTCGCTCGCCGCGCAAATCAGCACCCACCCGTCAGACGCTTGATAAACATTCCAGGGCGAGGCCATCGCGTGTCTGTTGCCGACGCGGCCAACCCGCGCTTCGCTGTTCTCGAAGAGGCGCGGCAGGAACGTCGCCATCGCGGCAAAGGCGCAATCGTAAAGCGCCATATCGATGGTCTGGCCTTCGCCGGTTTGCTTGCGCACGCGAAGCGCCGCAAGGCAGGCTGCCGCGGCATAAACGCCGGTCATGAATTCGACGATGGGAAGTCGGATGGGCGTCGGCGGCCCATCCGGCATGCCCGTCGTGTCCAAGATGCCCGACAGTGCCTGGATTTGTGCGTCCGAGAACGGCGCACCAGGCGATACCCCGCCCTCCCCGAAGGCCGTGATGTCGCATTCGACCCGCGTCGCCGCTCGCGGCCATGCACGGGGGCGCGCCGCAGGATCGAGATCGCTCGATGTGATGAGGACGTCGCTTCGTTCAACGAGACGGTCAAGCAGCGCTTGTTCGGAAGCCTCTCCGCGCCGCAGGCCGATGCTCTTCTTGCCGGCAACCATCTGGGCGCGATGCCGGTGCTTGCCGGCATGAGCGTCGGACCATTCCGGAACGATCACAGTGGCGCCAAGCTGCGCCAGAAGTGAGCCGCAGACGCCGGCGCCGATGCGGTCTCCCGATTCCGCAACCACGACACCGCTGAGGGGCGCGCAAGGCATCATCGCCGAACACCGCCGGCGAAGGCGCAATAACGGAGCGATCTGAACGGATGCTGCATGGAAAGGACGACTGCTCGGACGTCGCTACCGACTGCTTCTTTGGCTCTGGTGCCACGCGAAACCGGTTGCATGGGCACGGCACCGTCATTGGAAATTTAGGATACTAAATTGCATGAAAAATTGCCATGACGCAACCGACTTGCCAGTGCGCCCGTCAACACCCTATCGATTATCGCGCGGTGGGAAAGCGCAAGTCTTTTTGCCCTCATCCGCGAACAATTTCGCTGATTGGCGACTTGAATTCGAAGGCGGGCAAACTCGACACAGCGGCGTCGCTGCACCCTAAACTACTGTTGAAATACACTCGAGGTTGGATGCAAATGAGTTATTCGTGCTGGCGAAATACAAGCGCTCGTTGTATCCTCTCGGTGGGAGCAACGCAGTGACCTCAACGACGTTATCGACCAAACGCACCGGACGAACGGCGCCCGAGCTCGGCAAGCCGCCGAAGCTCGAGTGGGAGACGGTCTGGGACATCATTGAGGCGGCCGGTTCCGAGAACCAGGAGCCGCCGAGCCGCAATTCGCTGACCTACAGCAGTATCAAGCGGATGATCTTGTTCGGCCAGCTCGGACCAGGGCGAAAGCTCGTGCACGAGGAACTTGCCGAAGCGCTCAAAGTATCGCGCACCCCAGTACGTGAGGCTCTCGAACGGCTGTACCAGGAAGGCTTCGTCACCCGCTTGCCCCGGCGCGGATTCTACGTCGCCGGCATTACACGTGACGAAGCTTACGGTCTCTATGGCGCACGCGAAGCATTGGAGCTGTTCGCCCTGCAGGTGACCCTCGACCGCGGACCGTTGTCTCGTAACGAGATGAACACGCTGACCGCCTATGCCAAGCGTTACGAAGGACTGATCGGCGGGCACGCGCTGACCGAGCACATCCTCGCCGACACACTGTTTCACTTGAAGCTCGCTGAATTTTCAGGGAATCGCTACGTCCTGCGCCTCCTGGCGCAGACGTTTGAGCGCGCTGCGTTGAAGCGTCGCCACGAGGGCTATCGTTACGACCGCAGCAGGCTCGCCGTGCCCGAGCATAAACAACTTCTGGCCGCGCTTGCCAAACACGACAAACGCGCCGCGATGCAGGCCTTGCGCAAGCACGTGCAAGCGGCGCGCGACGCCCTACTCTCGCAACTCTACGAAGTACCTCCCCTCTCCTTCGACCCGCTTTGAGGCGCGCGACCTATCGGGCACTAAGCTGCCCGAGGATTCGGGCCGTGTCCGCTCCCGCTGGACTCGGCAACCGCTCCAGGCTTGCCGGCAGGCCGATCCGGTGCGGCGAAGATAGGATCGGCAGCTTTGCGCCGCCCTCGACCTCAACAAACTGCACGAGATTGCGGCGGCGGATCGCCTCGTGAACGAGAGCCTCTCCCATTTCGAGAATGCCGACAGCCTCGATGTCGTTTTGTTGCAGATGCGCGACCGCGGCGTTGCGCGTTAGCGATTTTGCCTTAGCGACGATGGGTTCCGCCGGAGAATCGCCACGCGCGATAATCCAGCCGTCGGCAGCCTCAAGCACTGTCCACGGCGTAAGCGCCGCGCCGCCGTCCGGCCAAGCAGGCCCAGTGGCCCACGCGAGCACGTCCTGCATCGACAGATCGATGAGACCGCCGGCACCGGACGCTTCCCGCCGCCGCAGTGCAGCCAGAATGAGGAGCGGCCCCGCATGTGCGGCCGCCTGATCCGCGATCGAGACGCCGACGCGCTGCGGCCGATCGCCTTCTCCTACCAGCCACATCATGCCGACTTCGGCCTGCACGACACTGTCGAGGGCGGGACGCGGGCCGGCAGCCCGTCCGAACCCTGAGAGCGAGCAGTAGATCAGGCTCGGACACACCTGGAGTAGCTTGTCCGGGCCAAGCCCAAGTTTATTGAGCGCACCCGGCCGTAGACTTTCCAGCAGAACGTCAGCGGTGCGCACGAGATCGACGAAGCGCGCATGATCCGCCGGGCTCTTCAAATCAAGGACGACCGATGTCTTGCCGAGATTGCAGTTGACGAAGTAGCCGCTGTGTTCGCCGAATTGCGGCAACCACCCGCGCGACACTTCGCCGCCAGGGGACTCGATTTTGATGACTTCGGCGCCGAGGTCGGCGAGATAGCGCCCCGCGAGAGGGCCTGCCGTATAGGCCCCGATCTCGACAACGCGGACGCCTTTAAGCGGCGCCGCGTCAGCGGACGCTGTTCGCCCTGAGTGAATCGTCCTTTGACCGAGAGCGGCAAGAATCTCATCGACGTCCGCGGCGGATGATTGCTCGCTGCGCGCCTCCCCCGCGCTGGCGCTGACAAACGAACCGACATGAGGCTTCGAGCTATCGGGCGGACCGCCGTCGATCACCATGCCACGCGCGCGCAGATCGGGATCGCTAACGATTTGCGGCACCGTCCGCACCCACCCAGCCGGAAGCCCGCTGCTCAAAAGGAGGCGAACCGCCTCGTCCGCACTTCGCTCGGCAATCCAGCCGCCGATGATCTGATCGACCATGGCCGCGTTCTGGAGTCGATCTTTGCTTTTGGCGAAACGCGGATCGTCGCCCAGATCATCGCGCGCGAGTAGCCGGGCGATGGATCGCCAATGCACATCCGTGGCGGAGCAAAGCTGAACCCAGCCGTCGGCCGCGCGATAGACATTCCAGGGGCAGCACAGATGGTGACCACAGCCAATCCGATAGCCGTCGCCACGTCCCGCGACGATCGTGGATACGAACGTCGAAAGCAGCGCTACCGCGCCATCGAATGCCGCGATGTCGAGGAATGTCGGCTTCCCCGTACGTAGCGCCGCCAGGATCGCGGTCGCGGCGTTGAGCCCAGCGAACGTCTCGATGATCGGCACGTTGGCGCGCTCCGGGCCACCGCCCTGCGCCCCGGTCGCCGCCATCATGCCACCCGCGGCCTGCAGCGCGGTTTCGCCCGCATGTTGCGTTCCGGCAGGCGCATCGGTGCCGAACGAGCTGAAGGCGCAAACGATCCGCCGGCGGCTCTCACGCGCAAGCCAATCGTGCTCATCCGACTCTTGAGGCGCAAGCAATACGACGTCGGCACGCTCGACCAGTCGGTGCCACGACGTTGCATCGTCCACCGCTGTGATCCGCGTTTTTCCGCTCACCGCGCGGTGCTGCATTCTCGCGAGAGCGGACGCACTCAGATCGATGTCACGCCCGGCGCCCGCGACATGCAGCACGGTCGCGCCGAAGTCCGCCAGCAGGCTCCCGCAAATGGACACGCACGGCCGATCCGCCCGTTCAAGGACGACGACACCTGAAAGGGTCGAACGCGACGCCGTTGTCACACTCGGTATGCCTGCGTTCCCGTCAGTTCACGGCCTTCGATGAGCGTCAGAATTTGGTTCGTACCGTCCGGGATCGGCAGCATGCGGATATCGCGATAATAACGCTCCAGCCCCAGTTCGCGGCTGATGCCCATCGCACCATGCACCTCCATGGCGAGCGAAACCGCGCGCTGGCAGTTCGCGATGGCATAGCGCTTCGCCATCGCCGAGATCTGGTTGGCGCGGTCGCCGTTGTCGATGCAGCTCAACGCGTAATAGCAGAGCAAGCGGCTCGTCGTGATCGCGGTCGAAATGTCGGCGAGCATTTCCTGCACAAGCTGGGTCGACCCGATCGTCCGGCCGAATTGCACGCGATCTCCCGCGTACTTCAGCGCGGCTTGCAGCGCCGCTTCCGCCATGTGAACGGCGCAGAGGCCGAGGATTGGACGGTTGGCAAGCCAGGTCAGCGTCAGAATGCGCGCCGCGTCTCCAACTTGGCCGAGTTGGTTGGCTTTTGGAACACGGCAATTCTCGAACACGACTTCGCCGAGGTGTCCTTGCCGCAGGCCGAGCGTCGGGATCTCGTGCGCTTCGAAAGGCGAAGCGTCGCGTTCGACCACGATCCGCATCATCCGGCTCAGCCCGCGCTCGTCCTTGCCGACCGAGCTCGTCACGTTGATCACGTCGCAGATGCTGGCATTGGTGATCCACATCTTGCGGCCGTTGAGAACGTAGTCGTCGCCGTCGGCGTCCGCGCGCGTCTTCACGGCGCGCGGGTCCGATCCCACATCGGGCTCGGTCGTGCCGGTGCAGGTGATCTTTCGCGCCGCCATCAGATCGGGAAGAAAGCGCTCCCGCTGCTCATCCGTGCTTTCGAAATGAATCCGCGTGACGGTGACCTCCTGGCCAAGCACCGCCAAGGTCACGACCGGCGGAAGCTGCTCCATCATCAATCCGTAGACCAGGGTCGGGAGCCCTGCCCCACCGGCGGCTTCAGGAACACGTGCGGATATCAGCCCTTGCGTCGAGCAAAATTGCAGGACTTGCCGCATCGCCTCCTTCGGCAACGGCGCGTCGGGGTTGTGTGCATCAAGAATCGGCTGGATGTCGCAGCTCACCATGCGGCGGACCGAGTCTTGGATCATCCGCTGCTCGGCGGTGAGCTGGAAATCCACGCGATGAACTCCGATGTCGCTGTTAACGGTTGGAGGAGGAAGACGCGAGCGGCGGCGGCCGCACGCTTCAGCCCGAGATCAGTTTCTCTTTGAAGCGCGGCTTGCGTTTCTCCCGGAATGCGTTGCCGCCTTCCTTCGATTCCGCCGTGCCGTAATAGAGAGCCAGCGCCTGGAATCCCATGCTGGCGATGCCGCGGATGTTCTCCGAATCCGCATTGAAAGACCGCTTCGCGATGGCGATCGCCGTGGGGCTTCGCTCGACGATCTCCGCGCACCAGCGATCGACCTCGGCATCGAGCTCGTCATCGGGGACGACCTTGTTGACGAGCCCCATGGCGGCCGCTTCGGTGGCCGTATAGCGCCGGCACAGGTACCAAATTTCCCGCGCTTTCTTTTCGCCGACGATGCGCGCAAGAAAAGCCGTCCCGAAGCCGGGATCAACGGAGCCGACTTTCGGGCCGACCTGACCGAAGACGGCACTCTCGGCGGCGATCGTCAGGTCGCACATTGTCGCGATGACATTCCCGCCGCCGATGGCATAGCCGCGGACCTTCGCGATGACCGGCTTCGGTACGTCGCGGATCGCCGCATGCAGTTCTTCGATCGGCACGCCGAGCGTACCGCGCCCCGCGCGCTCCGACTTCTTGTCTCCTGCATCGCCGCCCGTGCCGAAGGCGCGCGTCCCCGCGCCGGTGAGCACGATAACGCTGATTTCCTTGTTCCATCCCGCACGATGGAGAGCGTCCGTCACCTGGGCATAGGTCGCCATACGGAACGCGTTCATCCGGTCCGGCCGGTTGATGGTGATCGTCGCCACGCCGTCGCGCTCGTCGTAGAGAATATCTGTATAAGTCGTCTCGCTCACGTTCACTCTCCTTGCGGCACGATGGTTCTCATCGCACCGTCTAACGTATCCAGCGCATCAACGCGCAGGTTTTAGAAAATCACCGGCGCGCATCGTCGGATGCGAACGCTCGTACTGCTTCGGGTAATAAAACTCTTCTCCCAGTTCGACCGCCGCGTGCCAGGGCCAGCGCGGATTGTAGAGCATGCCCCTACCGAGCGCGACGAGATCAGCCTTGCCGGAACTCAGGATATCTTCGGCCTGGCGCGGCTCGGTGATGAGCCCCACGGCCATCGTGCACATGCCGGTCTCCTGCCGGATACGCTCGCCGTTCGGCACCTGATAACCCGGATAAACGTTGAGCCGCTGCTCTGGTACGGAGCCGCCGCTCGACGCCGTGACATAGTCGCAACCGAGCGCCTTGAGTTTGTGAACGAACGCGATGCTGTCCTCGACCTCCCATCCACCATCGACCCAATCGGTCGTGGAGAGACGAATGCCGAGTGGCTTGCGCTCCGGCCATACGTCGCGCACCGCCTTGAAGACTTCGAGACCAAACCGCATGCGGTTCTCGAGCGAACCGCCATACTCATCCGTGCGCTTGTTGGTCGTCGGTGACAAGAAGTTATGAATGAGATAGCCGTGCGCGCCATGGACCTCAAGAAGATCAATGCCGAGGGCGTCGGCGCGCTTTGCGGCGTCCACATGATCCGCAATCGCACTGCGGATGCCTTCGGCATCGAGCGCGATGGGCGTGTTGCGCCCCGGATACGGAATGGCCGAAGCGCCAGCCGGCGCCCAGCCTCCCTTGTCGACCGGGATCGGCTTCTGTCCTTCCCAAGCAACCGTGACCGATCCTTTGCGGCCAGCGTGCCAAAGCTGAAGGCCGAGCTTGGCGCCGCCGAACTTGCGGCAGAATTGAACAGCGGGTTCGAGCGCCGCCGCATTCGCATCCGACCAGAGGCCGCAGTCATGCGGGCTTAAACGCGCACTCGGGTTCACGGCGGACGCTTCAATAATCAGCAGGCCGGCGCCCGACACCGAGAGGGTGCCGAGATGCATGAGGTGCCACTCAGACACGCAGCCGTCGTTCGCGGAATACTGCCCCATGGGTGAAACCACGATGCGGTTGGGCAATTTCAAGTCGCGGAGCGCAAGCGGCGAGAACAACTTCGATGCCAAGACCACCTCCTTACTCTCATTTGGCAGTTGCCCGCCGACGTCAGGTTGACAGCAGCGCGGAGTCGACGTTGTCAAAACAGATTGCCCAGACCTCGGGCGATTGTATCAACTGCATCCAAGCTTGGATGCAAAGTCATCAGACGAGCATTACTGCGTCAAGCGAAATCTGAACATATCGTCCAACTGCACGCAGCAAAGGAGTTGAACGAGATAGGCATGCATGAAAGACATTTGCATGCAGTTTAGAATACGATCTATAGAATGGCAAAGCGCCCGGGCCGCACGCCTCGGCCAGCAGTAACACCTTCGGTTCAACGCGAGGAGAGACGTCGTCATGGATCTCGAAGTTCGAGGACAGGCTTGCCTGGTCGTGGGTGGCGCGCGGGGGATCGGCTACGCCACCGCCGAGGTTCTTGCCCGCGAGGGCGCCGCCGTTGCACTGGCGGACATCGACGGCGCGGCCGCAGCTGCCTCGGCGCAGCGCCTTGCCGCCGCCTCCGGCGCCAAGGTTGTCGGCCTCAAAGTTGACGTGACGAACCTCGAGGAAGTCCGCCGGCTGGTTGCGGACGCCGAAGCGACAATCGGACCGCTCTCGATCCTGATCAACTCGGCGGCCGTGCTTGACGACAAGCTGTTCGTCGATTCGCAACCGTCCGACTGGAAACGCATGATCGACGTCTGCCTGTTCGGCCCGATGAACATGATCCACACGGTTCTGCCGGGCATGATGGAACGCCGTTACGGGCGCATTGTGTGTCTCGCATCCGATTCCGCCAGGATGGGGCAAGCTCGGCTCTCCTACTACGCGGCCGCGAAAGGCGGCGTCGTCGCGCTCGTCAAATCGATCGCGCAGGAAGTGGGAACGAGCGGCGTGACGCTCAACATTCTCTCGCCCGGCGCGACCAACACCGAATTGCGCGCCGAACGCGAAGCCAAGATGCGCGCCGACATGGGCGAGGAAAAATACGCGCGCCGGCAGAAGACGGTTCTGCGCATGTATCCGACCGGACGTCTCGGCGAACCGGACGATATCGCGTCGGCGATATCGTTCCTTGTGAGCAAGCGCGCCTCCTGGATCACAGGGCAGGTGTTGAGCGTCAACGGTGGCTTCGCGATGCCTTAGGCGCGGCGAAAGCGTCACGTCGCTCCGAACAACTGCGCGACATCGCGCCCGCTCACGGCGCTCCAAAGCCTGCCGCGCGCAGCGCCAAGATCGACGCGCGGCTCGATCTCGCGAACAAGCCCTTCCGCCTTGGCGTAGAGCGCATCCGTCGAAAGCGGATTAGCGGCCGTGCCACGGCTGTTCATCACGGTTGCGCTGCGCCGCGTGCCGTCCGCCTGCGTGATTTCGACCGCCGTGCCCATCTGCGCCGGGTAATGCGCTTCGATGCCGGCGTCGGCCTCGCACTCCACGCGATCGGCAAGCGACAGGATGTCGGCGTCGGTGAGTTTCTCCTCACGATAGGTGTCATAGCGGTGCGCCCCATAGACAAGCGTCGCACCAACCACGAACGGCAGGCTGTATTGAGCCGCCATGACAGACGTCGGCCGCCGCATCATGTGCTGGTCCGCGAGGACGCCGGGGCCGCGCACGGCGATGCGCTTGATCGCTTCCGGTTTGAGCTTGAAGTCGTCACTCACCTCTCGCAGCCCGTCGATCAGCGAATGAAAGAGACGGCAGCAGGAATACGGCTTGAAGCTGATGGCGTGGATCTGCAGCGGAGCATCGTGCGGGACGACAAGCTCTTCCATCTTCGGCGGCCGCGCATACAAAGCCATGAAGCCGTATTTGCCGTCGAGCGCGCGCGCAGGCGCACCGATATTACGCGCGGCGAGTTCCGCCGCGAGCACGCCGTGGTGAGCCGCATATCCTGCATGGAGGCGCTTGACCGCCGTGCCTTCCACCTCGTCGGAGAATTGCATCGACCCGCCGGTGAGCGAGAGCGTGTGCCCCCAGGCGCGCGCGAGCCCATGCTCGTCAAGTTGCATCAGCCGCGCCGTCGCTGCCGCGGCGCCGAAGGGCCCGAACAGCGCGGTGGGATGATGACCATGCTCGATAACTTGCGATGCATTGGCCGCCATCCCGACGCGCGCCATCGCTTCATACCCGCAGGCGATCGCCGCGAGCGTCTCGTCCAGCGACGCGCCCCGCTCGGCCGCGACCGCAAGCGCCGCCGGAATGACGACAGCGCCGGGATGGCTCATTGACGCATCGTGCGTGTCGTCGAGTTCGTAGCCGTGGGCGGCCGTTCCGTTCACGAGCGCGGCAATGCAGGGCGCAACCGTCAATTTCGTCCCGACCACGGGCGCCTGACCACTACCGCGAAAGCTTTCCGCCCACGCGATCATCTCCCGCGTCCAAGGAAGCGTCGCACCGATACGGGAAACACCGAGAAGATCGAGGATCAGCCGTCGCAACTGCTCACGATCAACGTCGGTGAGCCCATCCCGGCCGATCTGCAAAATCTGCTTCGCAAACGTGAGCGTCTTGTTCTCGGCTGCGGTCATTATTCTCTCCCGCCGGCTGTAACGGGCGCCTTCTTGCGCCCGGCCTCCAAGTCGCGTTTGACCTCACTGTTGTGTTCGCCGAGGCGTGGCGCCAAGCGCCGCTGCGGATCGGCAAGCCCCGCGCGTGTCAACGGATCGAATATCTGCGGAATGCTCCCCTCGACCGGATGCTCAACCATCCGGACAAGCCCCCTCGCCTTTGCTTCTGACGACGCCAGGGCTTCATCAGGCGAATAGACGGGGCAGATCGCGATGTCGGCCTCGACCATCTTGGCGACAAGCGGGTCGCGATCGTGCGCGAGGCAAAGATCGCCAATGACTTTGCGGAAAACGTCGGCGCGCTCGCCGTGGCTCGTATGCCGGTCGGCGTGGGTTTCCTCGTAGATCAAATCCGACCGGCCGATGAATTCGCAAAAGCGCTCCCACGTCCGCGTCTCGAGCAAGCAAACCGTCACTGCCTTGCCGTCCCGGGTCGGATAGATCGCGTAGCGGGGATTGGAGCCCCAGACTTCGAGCTCGGGCTTGCCGGAAAAGCCCGCGGTCCGTGCGAGCGCGCTCGCGAGCGCGATATTCGAGAAGACAACGAGACTGTCGTAGAGCGCGATGTCGAGATGCCGGCCGCGCCCCGTCTTGAGCCGCTGGATGTAGGCCGCCAGGACCGCCATCGTTGCATAGGTCGCCCCGGCATAATCCGCGGCCTGGAAACCCGGCATCGGCGGCGTGCCCCCGAAGCCGCCCGGATTGAGAATGCCGGCCGCGCCCTGAATCGAGAGATCGTGACCAGGGACGCGCGCGAATTCGCCGTCGCAACCGAAACCCGTCACCGAACAGTAGATGACACCCGGATTGACCTTCGCGACGGACGAATAATCGATGCCAAGTTTTTCGGTCACACCGGACCGATAGGATTCGATGACGATGTCGGCGTCACGCAGCAGGTCCAGCGCGACGCGTCGATCTTCCTCGCGCTTGAGATCGAGCGTGATGCTTCGCTTGTTCCGATTGACGCTGTGGAAGTAGGCGCCGCCCTCTTGATAATAGGGCGGGTTGAAACGGCCATAGTCGCCGATCTCGGGCTGCTCGATCTTGACGACATCTGCACCGAGATCGCCCAAAGTCTGGCCGCACCACGGGCCTGGCAGAAGTCGACTGAGGTCGACGACCTTGGCGCCTTCGAGCGGAAGTGGCTCAGCGCTCTTCATCGACTCACCTGCCATCGTCAGCGGCCCGAGAACTTGGCTTCGCGCTTCTCGAGGAAGGCGCCGATGCCTTCGTTCTTGTCTGCCGTGTTGTAGATCGCTGTAACGAGGAAGCGCTCGAACTCGACGCCCGAAGCCAGGTCCATCTGCATGCCTGCACGCACGGCCCGTTTCGCATAAGCGAGGCTGAGCGGCGCGCGCTTCTCGTAGACCTTGACCATCGCCTTCGCAGCATCGAGGGCCCCGCCGTTCGGAACGACGCGATTGACCGCACCGATGCGGTGCGCCTCTTTGGCGTCGATCGGCTCCGCCGCGAAAAGGATTTCCAGCGCCTTCCCGACACCAACCTCACGCGGAAGCCGCTGCGTGCCACCTGCGCCGGGAACCGTGCCGATTTTCGATGACGTCAGCGCGAATGTCGCGTTCTCGGCAGCGACGCGGATGTCGCACGCCATGACGAATTCCCATCCGCCGGTCATGCAGAAACCTTCGATCGCCGCGATTACCGGCTTGCTGAGACGCTCGATGGCGTTGTTGAGCGTTTCCCAGTTGGTCATGTAGGCGACGCCGTCGGCGGTCGTCTTGATCGCCATCGCTTCGTTGAGGTCAGCGCCGGCGGAAAAGTACTTGGTGCCACCCGTGATGATGACCGCGCGGATCAACGGATCCTTCTCCGCCGCATGGCACGCCTCGGCGATCTCCTTCATCATCTGGATGCTGAATGCGTTCCGGCGGTCCGGACGGTTCAAGGTGATGACAAAGGACGCACCGTCCTGGTTCGTGAGAATGGTTTCGAATGCCATGCGCTGTGGACCTTTTGAAGTTGCAAGACTTGGAAATCGATCAACGTTCCAGCTCTGTGGTGGCGGACGTTCGTCAGCAGGCGCTCACGCATCCGCTCCCGCGGCAATCGGCTTGCCAAGATAGGCTTCGATGACCTCGGGATGCGTGATGACATCCTGCGGTGTGCCGCGGAAAAGCTCGCGTCCGAAGTTCAGGACGAAGACGTGGTCGCACAGATCGACGATTACATGCACGACATGCTCGATCATCACGATCGTAGCGCCGGCAGCGTGGATGCGCCGCAGCGTCGACATGAGGTCCTCGATCTCGCCCCACGTCAGGCCGCCCATGACTTCATCGAGCAGAATGAGTTTGGGCTCGGTCGCGAGCACACGCGCGAGTTCGAGCTTCTTTTTGCCGCCGAGCGTCAGCGCGCCAGCCGGCACATCCGCTTGGTCGGTTAGACCCACGAGCCGCAACGGCTCTTCGGACATGGCGCGCGCTTCCTTCAGCGAGCGCCGTGCTCCGTTACGCGAGAACAGTGCGCCCGTCATGACGTTGTCACGCACCGACATCTCGGCGAACGGCTGCGTGATCTGGAATGTCCGGCCGATGCCGCGATGCGCTATCCGATACGGTGGCAAACCGTGAATCGGCTCTCCCTCGAATTCGATCGTCCCGGACGAGGGCGGAGCATAGCCCGTGATGAGATTGAGCAGCGTCGTCTTGCCCGCACCATTGGCGCCGATGATGCCGAAGAACTGGCCCGGCCGCACCTCGAACGACACATCGGCGATGGCCTTGATGCCCCCG
>JAFKKS010000262.1:0-7199 GCA_017304555.1 Hyphomicrobiales bacterium | reverse complement strand
ATCTTCAGCACGGCTAACCTCAGTGCGCGGAAAGGCGGGCGGGACCAGGTGGCGCCCGGCCCGTTCCGGTCTTGGTTCCCAGGAACGCCTCTTGAACGAGAGACGTGCTTTGCAGTTCGGCGGTCGTGCCCGACGCGGCGATTCGGCCGTTGGCGATGACATAGCCGCGGTGCGCGATCATCAGCGCCGCCTGCACGTTCTGCTCGACGAAGAGAATGCTTAAGCCGAGTTTCGCGATGGCCGCGACGGTCTCGTAGACATCGATGATGATCTTGGGCGCCAGTCCCAGTGACGGCTCATCGAGGATCAGAACCCGCGGGCACCCCATGAGCGCGCGCCCAATAGCCAGCATTTGCTGCTCGCCGCCCGACATCAACCCCGCCTTCTGCGCGCGACGCTCCGCAAGACGCGGAAACAGGCCATAGACTTGCTCGAATTTCTCCGCCCGGCGCTGCCGTGCCGTTTTCGAATAGGAGCCGATCAAGAGATTCTGATGCACGGTGAAGTTCGGAAAGACCTGCCGGCCTTCGGGCGCCAGACAGATCCCGAGATCGACGCGCCGATGCGCCGGCACCGCAGCAATGTTGTTGCCAGCGAATCTGACCTCGCCCGACCCGGCCGCAAGGAGGCCGGAAATGACACGCGTCGTCGTCGTCTTGCCCGCGCCGTTGGCGCCAAGCAAACAGACGATTTCCCCTTCGTGCAGCGACATCGAGATGTCCTGCAAGACGAGCGAATGCCCGTAGCCCGCACGCACATTGGAGAGCTCGAGGAGCGGCGTCATCGCTGACCCGCGTCAGCAGGCATGGGCGTCGATGCGGAGCGCTTGGAACGCCGGTCGAGGAACTGCGCGATGCCGCCGCGAATGCCTTGCGGCAAATAGAGGACGCAACCAACGAGAATGAGGCCGAAGACCAGCAAGCTCGCCCCCTCGATATGGCCAAGGCCAATGCGCGTGGCATCACCGATGAGCGTGGTCGCGACGGCGCCGAGAACCGGTCCCGACAGCGTATAGATGCCGCCGAGAATCGGCGCGATCTGCGAAGTGATGGTGATGTGAAGGTCGAACGCGAGGGCCGGATCGATGTAGCCGCCGTGCCAGACTTCCACGGCACCTGCAAGCGACGCCACCGAACCGGAGATTGCCGTTATCGCGGCCCGGTACTTCAACGGATAAATGCCGAGCATCTGCGACGCGCCCTCGTTTGCGCGCATCGCACGAAATGCGAAATGATACCGCGATCGGCTAATCGCCCACGCGATCAGACAGGTGCCGACAGCCGCAATCCCCATCGCCATGTTCACTGTAAATGCACCGGGGAAGTTATCCGGAGCAAGGTACGCGCCCTTTGCGCCGCCGGTCAGATCCGGCAACATCACTGCGATCACGCGCAGGCCCTCGGACACCGCCAAGGTCGTGATGGCGAAATAGATTCCGCGCATCTTCCCGGTGATCAGCGCCAAGCCCAAACCGAGAATCGCGCCCGCCACCAGAGAGCCAAGCAGCGAAAGCCAGAATGGCGTGCCGGCCGAATTGGTAGCCAAGATCGCGGCGTAGCCCCCAAGGCCGAAAAATGCCGAATGCCCGAGCGAAATCAGGCCCGCGCTCGCCATCAGATTCCAGCTCACCGCAAGAACGACAAGCGAGCACGTGCGGAACGTGATGTCCACCATCGTCGGAGAGCCGAACACCGGCGTCAGCAACGCGAGAAGCAGGCCCGCAACCCACAGCGACACAGAGACGTAGCGCATATTCATCACTAGGTCTCGACTGCCTCACCCAGGATCCCACGTGGCCTGAGAATGAGGATCCCGATGATAAGGACGAACGCAATGCCCTCGGCCCAGCCAGACCCTTCCGGCAAATAGTACGACGCGAAGGTCTCAGCGAAGGCGAGGACGAGAGCACCGATGACGGTGCCGGGGATACTGCCGAGCCCGCCCAGAATGACGATCGCAATGGCTTTAACAAGCATCGGAAAGCCCATGAACGGTGTGATCGTGAGGATGAAGCTGACGACCACGCCGGTCGCCACGCCGAGAGCACAGCTCACGCCGAACGACAACGCATAGATTCGCCGGACGTCGACACCCATGAGCGTCGCGGCGGCACGGTTTTCCGCGACAGCCCGCGTCGCCAGCCCTGTCTCAGACCAGCGCAGCCAGGCAATGAGGGCCGCAACCATCACAACCGCCACCGCGAACGCGACAAGACGCCCGTGCACCACCAACACGTCACCGATCAGAAACGATGACGTTGCGTAGACGGGCGTCGCCGAACGCGCGTTGCCGGTCCACAGGATGATCGCGATGTGCTGAATCGCCAGACCCAGCCCGAAGGTGAGCAGGATCTGGTTGATATGCGGCGCATCAAGAACTTTGGCGATGAATCCTTTGAACAGAAGCCACCCCACCACATATCCCACTACGATGAGAGCGGGGAGCGATATGAGCGGATCGACACCGAACAGCGTGAAGAGCCAAAAGGCGCCATAGGCTCCGAGCATAATCATCTCGCCGTGAGCGAAGTTGATGATTCGCACAACGCCAAACCCGAGCGACAGACCGACCGCCATCAGAGTGTAAAGCCCCGCGAGCAGGACGGCGTCGCTGAAGGCCTGAGGAATGAGGTCCATCAGTGGCTCCGGTAGAAAGAACGAGCGGCGCTATTGCGTGCAGGGCTTCAGTTTTCCGGTCGCTACCTGTTCCGGATAAACGAGGACGCTGGTGATGCTTCCGTCAGGCTGCTTCTGCCGCTGGAACACGACCATCGTGCCGAACGCCTGATGCAGCGCAACGCGGCTCTTCTTGAAGCGGCTGTCGCCAAGCGGCGTCTGATAGTCCTGCTTCTCGAGCCATTCCTTGAGGCGCTCGCGATCGGTTGATTGCGTCGCCTCGACCGCCAGCAGAGCAAGGATCGTGGTGGCGTAGTAGCCGACCTCCAAGAAGTCCGGCGAAGTCTTATACTTCTCGAACCACATCTTCTCCCAGTCGGCGGCAGACGGGAAGAGCTTCGGCTCCTTCTTGTCGGCGGGATAATTCAGCCCCGGCACCCACGTGGTGACGCCGGTCCAGCAGACCTGCGACTCGCCGGTCGCCTCTTGCCACTCGCGCAACTGCGTCTGCGCGGTGCCTACGAGGTAAGGGATATTGAGGCGCGCCGCGTGAATCTGCTTCGTCAGCTGGATCGCGTCATTGGTCTGCACCAGCACATAGAGAATGTCGGGGCGGCGCACACGGATCTTCGCCAACGTGGGACCGTAGTCGGCCGATCCCTCGCGGACCAGCTCGTCCGCCACGAGATCGAAGCCCGCTTCCTTCACATATTTGCGCGCATCCTCGATGTGGGCGCGCCCATACGCGCCGTCGGAATAGAGAAGCGCGACCTTCTTCTTCGTACCCAGCGCCTTGAGCGCGTTCACGTTATTCTCGTGGTAATAGTAGGACCACGCATAGGTGTGGAAGAAATACGGGTCCGGCCCGACCTCCTTCTCGATCACATCCGACGAACCACCCGGCATGAACCAGATCGGGCGGTCATCGAGCTTCTTCCACGGCGGCACAGCCGCCGCGGCGACATTCGAGCCGTCCGGCCCGATGATGATGTTGACCTTGTCGGTCTGAATAAACGCGTTCATCAGCGACACGGTGATGGCGTTGTTCGACTGCGTATCGCGGAAGAGAACCTCGATCGGTCGGCCAGCGACCTTGTCGCCGCGCACCTTCTTCCAGACTTCGACCGCCGTTTCGATACCGTTCTTGGCTTGCGCGCCGTAGGCGACATAGCGCCCCGACGTCGAGACCGGCGCTCCGATCTTGAGAGGCTCCTGCGCGCTCGCGGGAGCGGCACCAAGCGCGACCGCGAGGCCGGCCAAAAACAGCAAGTTCGACGGATATCGCATTGAGGTTCTCCCGGAAGCGCCTAAGATCTAACTCTATTTTTCATTCAGTTTCGCATGCAACATTGCAAGCGTCAATGGACCGCGGTCGATGATCGCACACGAGTCACGCGTCGTCCGAGTTTCGATTTTTCGTACTGAATAGGCACTTTCGAAGGGCAACTGTGCGATCCGTGCGATATGAACAGAACCCACTCAACCAGATTTCGTGCTATTTTGCATCCAAAATTGTGTTTGCAGTTGAGAAGCCAACAGAGATTCTGTTAAAGGTTCGGGCCCAAGGATCGAGATCGCGCATCGGCTTGACCGGCCGCGGCACGGACACGCAGCGAAGAGACCCATGCAGCCAAACTATGAGACCCTCAAGCTCGACAGGATCGACGAGCATCTGCTGGTCGTGACGCTGAATCGACCGCACGCGGGCAACTCCACCAACACGCAGATGGGGCGCGACTTCCTCGATCTGTGGACCAGTCTTTATATCGATCAGCGGGGCATCCGCTGCATCATTCTGACGGGCGCCGGCGACCGCATCTTCGCAGCCGGCGGCGACCTGAAAGAACGCAACGAGATGACGAACGAGCAGTGGGTGGCGCAGCACAATCTGTTCGAGCGCGCACGCCAGTCGCTAATGCAATGCCCCATCCCGATTATCTGCGCCGTCAACGGCGCTGCACGAGGCGGCGGCACGGAAACGGCACTGAGTTGCGACTTCATCTTCGCCGCCGAGCGGGCGACCTTCGCGCTGACCGAAGTCAAACTTGGGATTATGCCCGGCGGCATGGGGACGCAGAACTTGCCGCGCGCGGTTGGTGTGCGACGCGCCAAGCAGATCATCATGACTGGAGCCCCCTTCTCCGCGCAGGAGGCCTACGAATGGGGCATGGTCAACCAGGTTTGTAAGAATGAAGAGTTGATGGACGACGTTCTCGCGGTCGCGCGGACCATTTGTGAAAACGCACCGCTGTCGATCTATCAGGCGAAAAAATCGCTCAACATCGCGACGCAGGTCGACCTCTTCAACGGCTTCGCGTTCGAAATCGAAGCCTACAACCGCCTGGTCGGAACCGAAGACCGGCTCGAAGGCGTGAGAGCCTTCAACGAAAAGCGCAAAGCCGCCTTCAAAGGACGTTGAGAGGTGCGCGTGAACGGCATCAATTCGATCCTGGAAACGTGAGAATGGACCAGACGGTGACACCTCAACCGGTCGTCTTCGACGCCGGCGACGACTATCCTGAACTCAGGAAGGGCGTTCGCGAGCTCTGCCGCCGCTTCCCGACCAAATATTGGCGGGACCTCGAGGGGCAGCCACCGTCGTCGAGCTATCCGACCGAATTCGTCCAGGCCCTCACGGATGCCGGATACCTGTCCGCTCTGATTCCCAAAGAATACGGCGGCTGGGGACTACCCGTGCGCGCTGGCGCGGTCATTCTCGAGACCATTCACCGTAGTGGCGCAGCCGCTGGCGCCTGCCATGCGCAGATGTACACGATGGGCACCATCTTGCGGCACGGCAGCCCCGAACAGAAAGAGCAATATCTGCCGCAGATCGCCAAAGGCGCGCTGCGTCTGCAGGCGTTTGGCGTGACCGAGCCGACCACCGGCTCGGACACCACCCAACTCAAGACCAAGGCAACCCGAACGAACGAGGGCTACGTCGTCAACGGCCAGAAGGTGTGGATCTCGCGCGCGGCGCATTCCGACCTGATGCTGCTGCTGGCGCGCACGACGCCGCCGGACCAGGTCAAGCGCCGAACGGAAGGCGTATCGGTTTTCCTCGTCGACATGCGCGAAGCCAAGAAGAACGGCATGGAGATCCGCCCGATCGACGCGATGGTCAATCACAACACCACCGAAATATTCTTCTCGAACGTGCCGATCCCGGCCTCGTCCTTGATCGGCGAAGAGGGCAAGGGATTCCGTTACATCCTCGACGGCATGAATGCGGAGCGCTGCCTCGTCTCGACGGAAGCGATCGGGAACGCCTGGTACTTCTTCGACAAGCTGGTCGCCTATACGCGCGAAAGCGGCATGGCCGGGCACGCAGCCGGCAGCGCCGGCGCGCTCAATCTGGCGATCGCCCGTGCCTACGCGCTGGTGCGCTCCGCCGACCTTATGGTGCGCAAAGCGACCGCGATGTTCGACGCCAAGCTTCCGTGCGGCGCCGAGGCGAACATGGGCAAATATCTTTCGGGCGAAGCGGTGTGGACCTGCTCGAACCTATGCTTCACCGCCTTCGGCCTCGACGCTCTCGACCCTCTGAAGGACGTCGAGCGCAAATGGCGCGACACGCGCATGTCGCGCAATTCGCCGGTGTCGCCGAACATGATCAAGAATTTCATCGGACAGCACGTTCTCGGGCTGCCGAGGTCCTATTGAGTTGGAGCGGCGCGCGCGATGATCCACGAAAAGGTTGAGAGCGTCGAGATAACGAGTGGCCAAGACGGCGACTCGGAAATCTTCCGCACGCTGGAGTCGATCTGTGAAGAGTTTCCATCGAAGTACTGGCGCGACCTCGAGGACGCCCCCCTCACCGAGCGATATCCTGCGGCGTTCCTAACGGCGCTGGAACAGGCGGGGTTCCTCAGCGCAGGCATTCCCGAAGAGTACGATGGAATCGGCCTACCGATGAGCGCGCTGGCGCGCATCATCGAAACGGTCCACGCCGCCGGCTGTAACGGCGATACGCTCGCCGAGCAGTTCGCGCTCTCGCAACTGCTTGTGCGCCACGGCGACGAAGCGATGCGATCCGCCATTCTCCCGAGGGTTGCGGAAGGCGCGAAGCTGCAGAGCTTGGCGATCTGGGAACCGGCGAGCGGCCAGGACACGAAGAAGATCCAGACCTCGGCGACACGCAGCGGAAACGGCTTCGTGCTCAACGGCGCCAAGCGTTGGGTGCGCTTCGCCGACACATCCGATCTGATGCTGGTCGTCGCGCGCACGGGCGATAGCCCAGACAAGCTGTCGCTGTTCCTGGTCGATCTCACAGCGGATCGCGCTCGCCTTCCCATCACGCCGATCGAGGCGATGAACAATTATGGCGGGACGGAAGTGACGTTCGAGAATTTCGCCGTTCCGGCCGATAGCCTGGTTGGCGAACTCGACGGTGGGCTTGTCTGCCTGAAGGAGCTTGAAGTGATCAGCGGGATTCTCGCGGCCGCGGCCGCGGCCGGCTGCAGCCGTTTCTTTACGCGCAAGGGCGTCACTTACGCCAACGAGCGTGTCGTGTTCGGCAACGCGATCGGCAAGTATCAGGGCATCCAGTTTCCGCTGGCCCAAAGCTACATGGAGAGCGAGGGG
>JAFKKS010000288.1 GCA_017304555.1 Hyphomicrobiales bacterium | reverse complement strand
CGCCAGCCAGAGCGGGAAGTGTCCGGCGTGGTGTTCGATGAGGATACCGAGGAAGCGCTGATGCGCGGCGAGAAGCTCGCGGACGTGTTCGCGCGTTTCGGGATTTTGTGAGTCTACTCCGGGAGTTGAGCGCGCGTTCTCGAAGAATGAATCAAGAAACGCTCGCGGATATGTTGCCCTCATCCTGAGGAGCGGTCGCAGACCGCGTCTCGAAGGATGGCCACAACCCTCCGCCATCCTTCGAGACGCATCGCTTCGCGATGCTCCTCAGGATGAGGACTTGTGATGGGCGCGCGCGAACGCGCGATGCAATGACGGGTTCTTCTACGTCCCCACACGCTCGCGCGGCTTGATGAAACCGTAGAGCCAGTGGCGCACTTCGCGTGGCGTCGCGAAGACGCCTTTCGTGTTGGGAAAGCGCCGGCCGACGGAATAGCCGATGCCGTCGAATTCCGGCAGCACGACGAAGACGCTCTCGTCGGTCACGTCGTCGCCGAGGAAGATCGGCCGCCGGCCGGCGAACGGCTCTTTCCGCATCAGTTCCCGCACCGCCATGCCTTTATTGAAGGCCGGCGGCTTCACTTCGAACATGGATTTACCCGGCAAGACTTCGGCCGGCACGTCGGGGAACGCCGCGCAGGCGCGCAGGATCTCGTCATGCACATAGCGCTCGGCCTGCGGCGCCAACCGATAGTGCAGCGCCAGCGAGTAACCCTTGTCCTCCGCGAGCACGCCTTCGGTATCGGCGGCGATCGCGACCAGACGCCGCCGCAGGCGGTCGTCCATCGGTGGAACGCGTGTGCGCTCGACCTCGCCGCGCGGCTTGAGCCGCATCTCGGCGCCGTGGCCTCCGACAAGAGCAACCCGCAGCGGATCGAAGATGTCGTCGAGGTCAGCAAGCGGCCGGCCACTAACCAGCGCCAGTGCGCCGCCGAGAAGATCGCGCAATACCGCCAGTGTGTGCTTGAGGCTCGGCGGCACATGCACAGCCTGCGGCGTGGCGGCAAGCTCGATCAAGGTCCCGTCGACGTCGAGGAGAACAGCGATCGTTTTGGGATCGGGATGCTCGAAGACCGGGGGCTGAGCGGGAGCGGCCCGACCCGGTTGCGCATCCGGCAGCGCCCTCGCCGCCTCAGACAATCTCTCGGTTCCCGACACGATACTCAGCGCGCCAGCAGTTCGATCTCGCGATCGACGCCGGTTTCGACTTTGAATTCACGATTATAGACCTTGCCCTCATTGCGTGCGATCGCGACGTAATCTCCCTCCGCCAGAACGACGACGGGAAAGGCCCCGATCGATTCCTTGATGACGTCACCGCCCGGCGTCAGCACCGACCAGGCGGTGTTGGCGAGCGCTTCGCCACCTTTCTCACCCACCAGCTTCAGCGTGATGACAGCGGCGCGATGATTGATCCGCGCGTCGATCAGCTTCCCCGGCTTGATCTGGAAGTCGTAGCGCATGACGGCGTTGCCGTCGCCGTAGTTCGAGACGACGTGGTAGGTGCCCTCGGGCAGCAAAACGATATCGCCGGTCGCCACGTCGGATGCGATCGCGCGCTTCTCGCGGCCATCGAACTGGCTGCCGCGGAAAACCTCAAAGGAAATCTGCCCCTGCGCGATTTTGGTGTCGCCGACTCTGCCCTCGAAACGCGCGCCGCCCGCCGTGATGTCGAAGACTTCCCGCACCGTATCGGTGGTGCGTACCTGGATACGCTTGGTCGCGTCGGCGAGCCCGATCGCAACGTTCACGATGTAGCCGCCCGGCGGCAGCGTGAAGACCGGCGTCGGGTTGCGGTCTTCCTTGATCAGGCGAAAGATTCCGGTCTGGTCCGGCTTGTCGGAAAAGACGCGCCAATGCAGGCCGGACACGATCGTCGGCATATCTTTGCCGAACCGCGCCGAGGCGGAGATCGTGCCGAGCGCCGAGGGGACGATCGGCGTCGGACTTGTCCCATGCGAGGGTGGAATGGTGCCGGGCTGGGTGATGCTGCCGAGGCTCGGCGGCGTGAGCTCAGGCGGCTGGCCTGCCGAAGGCGCCGACAGCGCCGGCGGCGCGAACATGGACGCACCACCCGACTGCGCGCCGGCGTCACCAACGACAGCGATCATCGGAACGGAAACGGCGAGGACGAAACGCAGAAAGCGTCTGACCAAGAGAGGACCTTTTCTCCGGCGCGGGAAGATGCTGCGTTTTGGGCCGGAATCGCGGCGATTTCAAGCCGCTAGCGCCATTTGGGCGGCTGTGCTAGGCGCTCTGTACGCTACTTGTTGTCTCGTTTTTGGATCCCTATGCCCGACGCTCTCGATCTGCTCAAGCGCCGCCGTTCGGTGAAGCCGATGGAGCTCGTCGCGCCGGGCCCGAGCGCGGCGGAACTCGACACCATCCTGACCATTGCCTCACGCGTGCCCGACCACGGCAAGCTCACGCCGTGGCGCTTCATCATCTTCGAAGGCGCGGCCCGCGCTGCCGCGGGTGAAAAGATCGCGGCAGCGTTCCAAGCGAAGGAGCCGTCCGCAACCGCCGATCAGCTCGACTTCGAGCGGCGGCGGCTGTCGCGCGCGCCGATCGTGATCGCGGTTGTCAGCTGCGCCGGCGCGCACCCGAAAATCCCGGAATGGGAACAGTTGATGTCGGCGGGCGCCGCTGCGACCAACCTCCTCCTCGCCGCCAACGCGCTCGGCTATGCCGGAAGCTGGCTCACGGAGTGGTACGCCTATGACGATCGCGTCTTGAAGGCGCTCGGCGTCGAGGCCAACGAACGCATCGTCGGATTCATTCACATCGGCACGCCGACGGCGGCGCCCGAGGACCGCTCACGGCCGCCGCTTGAAAGCATCGTCACGCGCTACGCCGGCTAGCGCGGCTTAGGAAATCCGGAGCACCCATGTTCTAAGAGACCGCAAAGAACGACCACGGGCTCCCCTACGATCCGCTGAAAGCCATCGTCGCGCCGCGCC
>JAFKKS010000287.1:4479-4956 GCA_017304555.1 Hyphomicrobiales bacterium | reverse complement strand
CAGATCGGCTCGACCTCCGGCCGGGCAGAGAACTGCAAGGTGGCGACGCCCTGGCGGCCATCAACATGCGCGCCGCGCACGGTGCCCAGCACGTCGCGCACGGCGCTCTGGCGATGCGCGTCGAGCACCGACGCGCCGATCAGGCGGGACAGATCGACCGCCTCGGGATCGAGCGAAAGCCGTTCGATGTAGAAGCCGGCTTGATCGCGTCGGCGCACCGCAGCGCCCGTGGTCCATACGGCTTCTACGGTGCGGGCTTCCGCGTCGGCGGTCTGCGGCGCCAGCGCTGCTCTGCGGACAAAGAGATCAGGCATCCGCCGCCTCCTTCGCGGGTTCCTGAACCGCGCTGTCGAAGGCAAGGCCGAGCCGTTCCTCGCGGGCGCGGTCGGCGGCAATCGCCGCGTCAACCTCCTCGATGTCGTAGCCGCGCTCGGCGATCGACTGGCTGCGGCTCTTCAAGCCGGCGCGGATTTGCTC
>JAFKKS010000287.1:0-4449 GCA_017304555.1 Hyphomicrobiales bacterium | reverse complement strand
CTCGGCGCGCGCGTCCTTGAGCGGATCGACCCACTCCCATTTCGGCGGGAGCCATTCGACCGCGAGCCAGGGCGCCGTATCGCGGTCGAAGCCGCGCGCGTCGATCGCGCCGGAAAGCGCGGCGAGCCGCACGAAGCGCTCCCACACCGGCCGGCAGAACTGGAAGACGATCACCGCATACTGCAGCTGCTCGATGCGGCGGCGGAACTCGACAAGCCCAGCGCGGATCGAGGAATAGGTGACGCCCTCGAGGTCGCCAGAGACGAGCTCGTAGGGCACGCCAAGGCCCGATGCGATGGCGCGGATGTGGTTCTTGACAAAGGCGCCGTAATCGCCGGGATCGGCCGGGTCGGAAAACTGGATATCGGCGCCGGGCGGCAGCGGGATCAGGCTGCCCGGCTCCATGCCGACATTGAGCACGCCATTGACGGCACTGCCGTTGTTGAGGCCGGCGACGGTGCCGTCCGGATCGCGGATGAAGCCGGTGAACAGCGCCGCGACCTTCGCCTTTACCAAAGCGGCGTCTTCGTATTGGTCGAGCTCGTGCAGGCGAAGCAGGATCGGCGCGAGCCAGGTGATCCCGCGCAACTGCCCGGCTGCGAGCGGTTGGAAGAGATGCGCCATGTCGGCCGCCGGCACGCGCACGGTGTCGAGCGCCATCGGAGCCAGCGCGTCGCCCGGACGATGGCGATAGGAATGATAGGCGATGCGTCGGCCCGCAGCATCGAACTCGATCCCGGCGCGGATGCGGACACCGCCGCCGACATCGCGGTGAAGATCGGTCGGCACCTGTTCGCGGTCGAGGAGATCGATGGAGAGCGGCGGCAGGCCGTCATCGGCTTCGGCGAAGCGTAGCCGCGCGAAGCTCTCGCCGCTTTCGATCATGGCGCGGAGCGCCAGCGCCTGAAGGCCGTAGAAGTCGGTCAGGCCCGCCGCGTCGGAGCGGTCGGTCCAGCGCCGCCACAGCCCATGCAGCCGCTCGCGCACCGTTGGATCGGGATGGAGTGAGCGCGGCTTGACGCCGGCGCCGATCGCGTTCGCCACAAGGCCCTGGACGGCGGACGCAACCCACGGATTGTTGCGGGCGTACCAGCCGGCGCGGCGCGCCGCCGTCGTCGCGCCAGCGAGGATCGAGGCGTTCAGCGCCTCGATACCCTTTGCGCCTTCCCAACGCCGGCCGCCGCGGCGGCATCAAAGCCCCGGCGGCCGCCAAACAGTCGATGGAGTAGACTCCGCATGCCGCCGACCGTCGCTCATTAGCGCGGTACGGACTATTGAGAGTGAATAGGAAAATTTGGGAGACGAAAGGCAGGCAGCACGCTCTATATTCGTGCCGTCTTCAGCTTTCGATGTGATGTCTCTCTCCCGCCAAGAACCGGCTTACGTGATCATCCGCTTCGGTAGCAACTTCTTCCTCAAGTTCATCGGCGCGAGCGCGAAGCTTTGCCGCCTCTTCCATTGCGTCTGCGACTTTGTCCTCGACGGATGTCTGTAGCCTGGGTACCGAGAGGTCACAGATATCCTCCGGCGATAGTTCGGGCACGCTCGAACCAAAGGCTCCCTTCAAAACACGTGGCCGCCCGAGAACGGGATGGCTTAGCACCTGCTGCAAGTACCCAACTCGTATTTGCGCCTTGGCCTTCGGCAATATTCGAAGGACGTGGTTTGTAAGCACCTTGTTCTCGTGCCAAGTGGTAGCCAGCACCACGCTGCCGATTATTCCGTGCAACTGACCCGAACAGGGAAGCAGCAAGGCACCAGCATCAACCAGATAGCCTGCCTGCTTTTCTCCTTTCAGCGATAGGACACGTTTTTCAATATCAGGCGCCACCTCAAGAATCTGGGCACTATCGAGATAAGGAACGCCGTCGTCTCCATAGACGTGTTTGAAGCGGCCTGGAACAAATACACTCTCGACCAGTGTCCGAAGAATTTCGATGCGTCGGCCGCCCGACCGCACGGCGTGCTCTGCTGCCCGCGCTCTTGGATTGTGGTAATGGCCTTCTAGCCGCCTGCCGCGGCCGAACATTGCGCTTGCGCGGGCCGCGAAGCCTAACGAGCCATCCCCAAGGTCAGGCGGCTCGCCGATAGCTTGCGCGTAGTCGGCTTCCGCTTGATTAACCAGACGGTGTGCGCGGTCGCGAAATTCGATGATCTCCTTCGCGCGCGTCTCAAACGCGGCTCGCAATTCTTTCCGGAGACGAAGAATTGGAAGGCTATCGAGGTGATGCGTTTCTAGGTGTTTGATGATGTGACCATAGCGCGCCGCCTTCATCATTTCTCGAACAGTGGGCGCTCGAAGGTACGAATAGATCCATCCACGCCAATCATTCTGTTTGGCGTCCACACGCAATAGGTCATGAGAAACCAGTACGCCATCCGTTGTGGCGTGGGCCAGCATGGCACGGCCGACGCTACCGGAGCATGTGACGAGAATCGTCCCATGAGATATGAAACGTTCTGCATGATCACTGGTCCGGTTCAGGGACAGCCATTTCCTCGGGATAGGCCGGACATCATAAACCTGGGTGGCTGCGAGGAACGGAGTGCCGAACTCGGCATTGACCTGAATGCCCTTGAGACGCGACGGCTGCCATGTCCTTGCGATCTCTTGCAATTGCGTCCAACCGCCCTGCTTCGACTCCATTGCCAACCGGGTACCGAAGCCACTCGCGAGAAAATTTTCGGCCTCCATTCGGCGGCCAGCTGAGAACAACAGGGACGCACGAATCGACGACGATTTGACCTTGTGCCAGGGCCAATCGGTCTGGAACTCGCGTGGCGGCGTCAGCCTTGCTCGTAGAGCCATGACCGGAACGCCTGCGCGATCTGAAGGGTGTTGTCGTCAATGACTTTTCGCTGCGTACGCTGCTTCTTTTATATGTGCTTGCCCTCTTCGTACTCTTTTACAGTCTCCTCGAGCTCTTCGACGATCTCGTTTCCTCTTCGATCACGAGTGACGTTGCCGCGCTTGTCGTGGCCGATGTGGTTCGCAACAGCCATGAACACGTCATAGTCATTCATACGCCCTGCCGCCGTTTCGACCGCGATCTCGTCTTCCGTCTTGCGCTGCAGAACCAAAACACTCGTCTGAATGCTGACATGCGGCTGAAAAGTGTCCGGGTGAAGATCAATGCTCGCGAGCACGCGCGCGTTGCGCAGTGTCCATTCGCGCACGTAACCTAGCCCGGGCGACCCAAGGATGCCGTCAGGCAACACAATTGCGCAGCGCCCTGTGCCCGGCTTCAGAAACTTCACGCATCGTTCGATGAAGAGGATTTCCGGCGGCTGCGACTTCTGCACCGCGTCCGTCATCGTCCACTTGTCGGTCTTCGAATCGTATGCCCACGCGTGCCCGAGGTCATAGGCTTCCAGAATAGAGGGTTCATCGATCGGTATCTTTGAGCCGAACGGCGGGTTCGTGAACAGAAGGTCCACTTTCCCCATAAGCTTGCGCGCACGAAGATCGTCCTCCCAAGTCGCCGGCGCTTTCAACGAATTTGCCTGGAATAGTCCGCCTGCGCCATCGTTGTTCATCACCATATTCATTTTCGAGGCTTTGACGAGGTTCGGGTTGAGGTCCATTCCGACAATATTGGACTGCGCGAAACGCTGGACGCGCTGGCGGATCGCGGTTTCCGCTCGCTCGACATCCCCCCATTTGCTGACTTCTGCGGCTCGGATTTTTTCGATCACGTAATTCATTGCGGTGATCAGAAACCCACCCGTCCCGCACGCGGGATCGAGGATCACCTGCCGCTCAGTCGGATCGAGCATCGCAACTGCCATCTGGCAGATGTTCCGAGGAGTGAAGAATTCCCCGCGATCACCACGAAGGTTGGAACCGACAATTTCTTCGTAAGCGCGGCCCTTCACATCAATGTCGCTTTCCAGAAGCGAATACATCTGCAACTGGCTCACGATGTACGATAGGACGGCCGGGCTTAGCTCGATCGCATCATTTTCTCTAAAGATGCTCGGGTATTCCGCCTTGACTGCGCCGAAAAGGCTATCGAGGCGCTTCTTCGCCTTTAGCTGGCCATTCAGGCCATGACGCTCTTTTGATGTCGCATAGAACTCCACTTCGTCAGAGCTTCGCTCGTCGTGAATTTTGCAGAAGATCAGTTTGAGGAGTTCCCAAAACGCTTCGGGTTTCTGTAAACCCTGGTTGCCCGCGATATAGTTGTGACATCTGCGGAACGCGAATAGGAGCGCGTCTGAGGACGCCGCTTTGAGCTGGTCGAAGCGTGGCCGCTCAACCTCGTCCTCAGTGCGCCCTTTTCCGGGGATGTCGGGAATTTCCTCGAAAGCGATCTTTCCGGCTGTATCGACGCGCCGGTAGCAGAAGCGCTCTACGCCATTGGTCCACATCCCATAAGCGACGTTCGGGCAGGCGGCCATATAGCTCTGCAACTGGCCGACGCCTTCCTTCCGGTCCGTTGACTTCAC
>JAFKKS010000286.1 GCA_017304555.1 Hyphomicrobiales bacterium | reverse complement strand
GAACCAGGCGATGGCGATGAGCGGGGCGCCGAGCGCGAGCCACGACAGCCAGTCCCAGACCTCGTCGCCAAGCAATGCCGAGACGAGTCCCAAACTGCTCAAGACCGCAAAGACGATCGGCCACGCGAAAATGCGGCCGAGCGAATATCTCGCTGATCGCGCCTGCATTATTGTGCTCGCGCTGGAAGTGACAGTTCGGCCATCGCGATGCTCACCGGGCGCCGTCGCCGCACGTACCAGAGGTAAAGGCCGGTGATCAGGATCACGATCGTCAACAGGTCGAGCAGCGCCCAGATGATCTTCAGCGGCATGCCGCCGTAGTCGCCGAAATGCAGCGGCTGCGAGAGTAGCAGCGTCGACACGTACCAGGGCATATCGCGGCTGTCGGTCAGTTCGCCGGTTGCGGCGTCGATCAGTGCCGGCCGCAATAGGCGGCTCGTCACCGGCGTGTTGCCGCGCATGAACACCGCATAGTGCTGCTTGCTGGTGAAAAGCGAGCCCGGATAGGCGACGAAGGACGGCGTCATGTCCGGCATGACGCGCCGCGCCGTATCCACGGCGGCTTGCACCGAGGCGAAGTGCGTGGGAACGGGCTTGTCCTTGTACGCAGCCGTCATGTGCGACAGCTGATCGAACTGCCAGATCTTGATGATGAGATCGGCCCAGGTGTTGAGCACGCCGGTGAAGCCGACGACGATGACCCATGCCGCCGTGACCACGCCGATGAGATTGTGCAGATCGAGCCAGCGCACCATCCGGCGTCGCTCGCTACGCACGGTGCCGAATGAGAGCTTCCGCATCGAGGGCGCGTAGAGGACGATGCCTGAGATCGTCGCGAGCACGAACAGGATGCCCATCAGGCCAAGAAACAGTTTGCCCGGCAGTTCGGCGAACATGTCCGTGTGCAGCTTCAGCATGATGTACGTGAAGCGCGTGCGAAAATCCGGGGCGTCGAGAAACTGCGCGGTGCGTGCGTCGACCCGCACCAGATGATTGGTGCTCGGATCGGCCGTGATGCTGTCGTTGACGCTGAGCAGGATGACGTTGGGCTCGTCACGGTCCCAGACGAGGAAGTGCGGGACCTTGCCCGGCGCCTTTTCCATTCCCACCGCGACCACCTTGTCGATGTTGGCCATCGGCGTGCCCACGGGCAATGTCGGGGCCTCGACCTCGACGCCGAGCAGGTCGTCGATCTCGTGATGGAAGATCAGCGGCAGGCCGGTGATGCAGAGCATCAAGAGAAACAGCGTGCAGATCAGGCTCGTCCACTTGTGAATCCAAGCCCACCGCCGCAAGCTTTTTGGCTGCATGACGTCCGCCCCTCACCATTGGCCGCAGAGCGGCGCGCCCGTTCGCCGTCCGGAATCGCTGCTACGACGACCGGACGCTTGCAGAACTGATCCGAGCGCCTCAGGGAGACGTGCGCTATCCGACACAAATGGGTTTGTTGCGGTCGGGTAATTCGGCAGACGCCGCAGTTGACGTCGCCGTGCCGTTGTCTCGCTCATGATGCTACCTTGCTTTCAGGCAGCACCTTTCTGCGAAAAACGAAGTAATCATCAAGTGTTATGTTTTTTAAATATTCTAATGCGAAAGAGGTGATCTTGGTCGAATCTGCTGGGAAGGCCTGATTTGCTTGATCCCTGCCGGCAAGAAGGCACCCGGTCTCTAAATTTCTCCGACGATAAATCTTTAGGTGAGCGATGCGGCGCCGGGCCGGACTCGCAGATTGTGGCCGGAAACGCGAGCAATGTTTTCGGGGGACTTTCTAACGCGCTGGAGATGAATCCTTTTTTCGTCATGCCCGGGACAAGGCCGGGCATCGCGGCGCGAGGCGAATGAGCCTAATTCCATTGGCTGAGTTTTGAGTTGGCCACTCAGGGTCGGCGTTTGCCGAGCCGACGCTTCGTTAACCAGTCGCTAACCATAAACCCGGCAATTCTTGCCGGGTGAGGCCTTCCGTGTCGGAGGGCGGAGTGGTTGCGCATGAGCGACGTGACGGCAGGCCAGAACGGTTCGGCGGGCTTTAAGCTGCCGACATTCGCGAGCATCAGCGAGACGCTGCGGCGCGGCGACATCGCGCTCGCGATCGGCGTGATGACGATCCTCGTCGTCCTCATCCTGCCGCTGCCGCCGATTCTTCTCGATCTCTTCCTCGCCATCTCGATCATCCTCTCGGTGCTTATCCTGATGACGGCGCTGTTCATCCACACGCCGCTCGAATTCTCCGCATTCCCGACCGTGCTGCTCATCGCAACGATGCTGCGGCTCGCGCTCAACCTCGCCTCGACTCGCCTCATCCTCTCGCACGGTCACGAAGGCTCGGGCGCCGCCGGCCACGTCATCGAGGCCTTCGGCCACTTCGTGATGAGCGGCAACTTCGTGATCGGCATCATCGTGTTCGCGATCCTGGTGATCGTGAACTTCGTGGTGATCACCAAGGGCTCCGGCCGCATCGCGGAAGTCGCCGCGCGCTTCAACCTCGACGCCATGCCCGGCAAGCAGATGGCGATCGACGCCGATCTCTCCGCCGGACTGATCGACGAGAAGGTAGCACGCGAGCGCCGCAAGAACCTGGAAGACGAAAGCGCCTTCTTCGGCGCCATGGACGGCGCCTCGAAATTCGTGCGCGGCGACGCCATCGCCGGTCTGCTCGTGGTTTTCATCAACGTTGTCGGTGGCATGGTCATCGGCATCGGCCAGCAGGGGCTCGACTTCGCCGAGGCCGGCCGCACCTACACGCTGCTGACTGTCGGCGACGGACTAGTGACGCAGGTGCCGGCACTGATCGTATCGACCGCCGCCGGCCTGCTCGTTTCCAAGGCTGGCATTTCCGGCGCCGCCGACCAGGCGCTGCTGAAGCAGCTTTCCGGCTACCCGAAGGCGCTCGGCATGTCGTCGGCGGTGATGCTGATCATGGCGCTGCTACCTGGCATCCCAGTGCTGCCGTTCCTCGCGTTGGGCGGCGGCGC
>JAFKKS010000285.1 GCA_017304555.1 Hyphomicrobiales bacterium | reverse complement strand
CTGCTCCCGCGGCCGCGCATTCGGTAGCTCCAGCCGCGCCGCCCCCCGCACCGTCCACCGGCACATCATCGCCTGCGTCACTTCCGGATGGAACTGCAGCGCAAACGCGCTGCCGTAGCGAAACGCCTGCACCGGAAAACAATCGCCTTCCGCCAAAAGCTCGGCGCCGGCCGCAAGGTCGAAGCCTTCGCGGTGCCATTGATAGACATGTTCAGGCCATGCGGCGCTAAGCGCTCGCCCGGCCTCCGTCGGACGGATCGCATAATAGCCGACCTCGACCAGGCCTTTCGCATGACAGAAGACTTTCGCGCCAAGCTGGCGCGCCAGCATCTGCGCGCCGAGACAGATGCCGAGCAGCGGCTTGTCCTCGGCGATCGGCACCGCCATCCAGTCGATCTCGCGGCGGACAAAGTCGTCGCTGTCGTTCGCGCTCATCGGTCCGCCGAAAACCACAGCACCGGTATGCCCGTCCATCGTTCCCGGCAACGGATCGCCATAGCGCGGCCGCCGGATATCCAGCGGATAACCGAGCTGCTGCAGCGCGTAGCCCACCCGGCCTGGAATGGAGTGTTCTTGGTGGACGATACAGAGAACGGGCTTCTTCATGCGGTGGTCACGAGGTCGGACGAAACAAATTTGCTTCGTTCCTCTGTCCTAATGCAGGATTCGTTCTAAGGGAATTGGGTCGCGCCATATTGATCGTCGCTCGTCCCGCCGAAATGATCAAAGTGGCTGCTGCGACCACGGCGTGCCAGACATTTTGCGCTTTCGCTGACGCTCGTCGGCGAAGCGCATGAGAATCGAGTGCGGTATGAAGCGCACGAACGTGGTGACCAGCTTGTTGGCAAAGCCGGGCACCATCACGCGCTGCCCGGCCATAAGCGCGGCATACCCAGCCCGCGCAACCTGCTCCGGCGGCAAACTGAAAAACGCAGACACGCGATCGCTCAAAACGACGCCGGCGCGGTCCTGAAATCCAGTTGGCACCGGACCCGGACAGAGCGCCGTCACCCGCACGCCCTTGCTCGCCAACTCATGATGCAACGCTTCGGTGAACGAAAGCACGTAGGCCTTGCTCGCGTAATAGACGGCCATCCCGGGGCCGGGCAGAAACGCCGCGACGGACGCGACATTCAGCAGACCACCGCGATGGCGCTGCAGGCTGCCGACGAAGCGCAGCGACAGATCGGTGAGCGCGCGGATATTGAGATCGATCATATCGAGCTGCTCGGCCCGATCGAGCACTGACGCTCCCCCGACGAGGCCGAAGCCGGCATTGTTGACGATAAACGCAGGCTCGAGCCCGCGCGCCGCCAGCTCCTGCCCGATACGCGCGCCACTATCGAGCCGCATCAGGTCGATCGGCAGGACGTGCGGACGCTTGAGGCCGCGCGCGCCGATGTCGTCGGCCACGGCGTCGAGTTGCGCCCCGTTACGGGCCACCAGCACAACCTCGTGATTGTTCTCGGCGAAGACGCGCGCCAACGCGGCGCCGATCCCGGATGATCCGCCGGTGACCAACACGATGGGCCGAAACGTCGACATGAGTGCCTTGCGCCCGCCTGAACGGTCGAGAACCCGAAGGGCCGACTTCCAAAAGCTAGTCGGTCGTCTCCACCTTCGTCTGCGCTGCCTCGACCTGCTGGCGCAGTCCGATACGCTCGCGCGACGACACACCGAGCAAATCGGCAACGCGCCACACCACGTTATCCTCGAATTCGTTAACTTGGTGATCCGCGTAGATCATTTCCCACATCATTTCGATGATGCGCTTCTTGCCCTCTTCATCCAGCGATCGGTTGATCAGCCGCGTGAAGTGATAGAGGTCCACCGCTTCGCCTTCGGCTTGGGTGGCTTCCTCGACCAGCTCGGCCGTCTGCGCTTCGTCGAGATCGAAGCGGGATTTCAAAATCGCGTGAAGGTGGGCTCGCTCCGCCTCCGTGACCGTCCCGTCGATGCCGACGATATGAACGAGCAGCGCAGCGGCGGCGACACGATAGTCCCCTTCGTCGAATGTCCGGCCACTCTCGCCGCCACCCAGGTCGCTGAAAAGCTTCCGCAAGGATTCAAGCATGGTCGAAATAACCCTCCGATACAGACCGTTGGCTTTTGGGAGTTCCCTCTAAGTCCTTAGATATACTGCACAAGTGCCCGGCACATGGCCCCCGCGGCGATGTTCCGCAACCGGCCGCTGGCCGCGCGGACGCTGTTGATGTAGGGAATTGTCGATCATTCGCGCGAGGGAACACACGATGTTGACTGCGATGCCGCGGCCATCCGGACGTGCCGTCGCCCTACTTCGCGTTGAACTCCGCCCGGTTGCACCGCCCGCCTGCACGGACGTTCGGGGCCTCTCCGGCGCCGAAAGATCGCAATAGGACCTGGCGTGGCGGCTCTTGGCCAACACGAAAGCCCTTCGACCGTGGCCTCTGCAAGGCCCGCGAGCTTCGGCATGCGCGTCGAGCAGCAGATTCGTGCGCTCCCCATCCGCTGGCGCATCTTCGCCATCGCCGGGCTCAACACGGCAGTCGTACTGCTTCTCGCCGCGCTGATCTGGGACGGCGCGCGCAACCTGTCCAGCGCATGGGGCACACTGCGGCAGGCCCGCGAATCCGGCCAGATGCTCGGCTCGCCGGAAAGTGAAATGGTGCAGCTCCAAGGCTTGCTGCTGCGCTATGTCAACCAACCGCAACCGCAATTGCGCGACGAGATCGTGCGCCGGCGCACCGCCGTTCTCGAGGGGCTGCATAAGCAGGCCGCCACCGATCCGGCCTTGGCCGGCGCCGTCAGCACCCTGGCGACGGCGACGGATCGTCTCGTCAACAGTCTCGACGCGCTGCACGTCGCGCGGGGCGCCGTCGCGCAGACCTACGAGCAGGAGGTCCTGACACCGGCAAAAACAATGCGGAGCCTTTACGCCTCCATCGAGAGCACCCTGCCGACACAAGATGCGCCGATTGCGGCGCCACTGCGCAAATC
>JAFKKS010000261.1 GCA_017304555.1 Hyphomicrobiales bacterium | reverse complement strand
CATTTCCGAAATATTCGATTTAAGCAACTGACTCGCATCGGCCAGCGCCCCGACGCGCCGTACATTTCCGAACGCATCCGAAATGTCGCGCTCGCCTGCCGTATAGGTCACGCCGTTGGCGATGAAGGCCACGACCGGGATGAGGGCGAGAAGCGCGATGCGCGAGCGCACCGAAAACGCAGAGTGGATGAGACGCGCAAGCATCGTCGCTCCGTCCGCACGCAGATCGGCCGCCGGCATCAGTCATCCCCCTCGTCGTCAGGGGGAAGAAGACACGCGGAACGGTTAATTTTTCAGAAAATGCACCACAAAGAGGTAGGAATTATAGGCGCTACCGCTCAGACCGCTTCCGGCTTGGCCGTGCCCCCGGCACCCGAGCCTTCGGAAAATAGCAACGCCAAGGCGTTTTCCAACTCTTCCTGCTGGAACGGCTTCTGCAAGACCGGGCACCCTCTGAATTCCGCAGGGACGCCGCGTTCGCCGTAACCCGACGCGAACATGAAGGGGACACCGCGATCCTTGAGGAAGGCGGCGACAGGGTTGATGGCCTCGCCGTTGACGTTAACGTCAAGGATCGCCGCATCGAGCTCCGAGCCGCGCACGACGTCCATCGCCTGCGACACGGTCGGCGCCGTGCCGACGACCTCGTAGCCGAGATCAGTCAGCATGTCCTCGAGCAGCATCCCGATCAGCGTCTCGTCCTCCACAACGAGCAATCGGCGACGCCCCTTTGGCCCCGCATCCGGCGTCATCGACAACCCCTCAAATCGGTAAAAAGCCCCGGCACATCGCACCCGCGACAACTATGTCACAAGATCAGTGCGCAACGATACGCTGTACTGTGCAGCAGCAGCCGACGTCTGCGCCGGCGCACCGCAACTCCTGGATGAGACACATGCGTATGGAGTGTGTCGAGAGCGACGCTCAGCTATGACCAAACACGGGCAGTAGCAGGACGACTTTGTGGCCGCGCGCGTCCCGAAAGCCAAAAATAAAGGAACACAAGACAGATGATCTCCGGAACCGGCGTGACGCCCACTCATCTGCGCCGTTTTTTTTGCGTGCTTGGCTGGCGCGAGAGGATCAGCCCGCTCGCAGTCAGCACCGCCCAACGGCCGCCGATTTTCTTGATGTCATGAACCCGACCGACGCCGCGGATGGTATCGCCCGGCACCACCTCGATGACGCGATCCGGCCCTTCGACGATGGCGAGATCGCCATCGACGACGCGACGAACACGCCAGCCGTCGACGGTCGGCGGCTCTGGCGGACGCGGGATTGTGGACTTCGCGTCGGCAACGCGGCTCTTGGGGGTCGGTGTCGGAACCGATCCGGTGACATCCACGCCGGCGCGCTTTTCAAGCTTGTCGAGAGCGTCGGCCGCTTTCGCGAGGCGCTGGACGGTTTCGGCGTGGCTGCGCTCCTGACGCTCGACATTCTCGCTGAGGCGCGCGACCGCGTCATTGATCTTCGCGAGTTGCGGGCTCGCGCCCTTCCCCGTGCCTTCAAGGCTCGCCCGCAGGGCGTTGACGTTGTCGTTGAGTTGCTTGAAGCCCGTCCGCAACTGCGCGGCGGTCTCGCGCAGGCTCTTCATCTCCGCTGAATTGTCGACGCGGACGACCTGAGGGGCCGGCTTTGCCTCCGGCGCCGCCATCATATGCGACACGCCCGAATAGCCGGCCGCGCCAGCGATCGATCCCAGGCCTGCGGCGACCGCAATCGTCGCCGCCAGAAACGCAAACCGGTTCGACTTCCAGGAAATGCGCGCGCCCGTGGCCCTCGGGTGGTCGGCTTCGCCCATATCCGGGCGAGCGTCTGCCTTGGCGGCAATGATCGGCGCCGCATCTGGCTTTGCGGCCTCGGCCGGCTTATCGGCCATTGAAGCTTCAATCCGGTTGGCCTGATTTTCCTGCGGCGCTTGCGCGGCTTCCGCCTTGGCCGGCTCCGGCGCTGCGACGACCGGCTCGATCTTCTTTTCGGTGTCCATCGGTGCGATCCCGGTGAAAGTATTCACCTATCGCTAACCACGTTGACTTAACCGTTGGTTACCAAATCGTGGCGATGCCGAGGCCTAGATCACGATGATCTTGGATCGAATCGATCTAAAATCATGAACGTGATTGATTCTAATATTTTAGAGCGGGATGCGGGCGGAAAACCGCTACACACTTTTCCTCATCCCGCTCTAGATCGGCAATCCCGCCTTTGCCGCCAGCGCCTTGAGCGAGACAGCCGGGCGCGCGCCGATGTGCTGGATAATCTCGGCCGCGGCGAGCGCACCAAGGCGGGCGCAGGTCGCTGCATCGCGCCCACGCGCGTGCCCCGCCAAGAAACCGGCCGCAAACAAGTCACCGGCGCCCGTCGTATCCACGACCTTCGTGACCGAATGGGCGGGAACTGCCTGCGTCCCGGTCTTGTCGACCACGACGCATCCCTTCTCACTGCGCGTGACGACGGCGAGGCGCGCATCCTTGGCGAGTGCGCCAACCGCCACGTCGAAACCGGCGGTCTGGTAGAGGCTGTGCAGTTCCGCCTCGTTGGCGAAGAGAAGGTCGACCGTGCCGGAGCGAAGAAGATGCAGAAACTCCTCGCGCCAACGATCGACGCAGAAGGCGTCGGAGAGCGTGAGCGCGACCTGGCGGCCAGCCGCGTGGGCGACGGAAGCCGCCTTGAGGAATGCGTCCTTGGCCTCCTGCGGATCCCAGAGATAGCCCTCGAGATAGGTGATCGCGGCGGCGCCAACCGCCGTTTCGTCGACATCGGCAGGGCGTAGATTCTGTGCAGCGCCGAGGTACGTGTTCATCGTTCGCTCGCCGTCCGGCGTAACGAAAATGTAGCAGCGCGCTGTGGCCGGTCCATCCTGCGCCGTCGGCGTCGCGAAATGCACGGCGGAGGCGCGCAGATTGTGGCCGAAGGCGCTGCCCAAGTCGTCGTTCTTCACTTTACCGATGAAGGCGCCGCGCGCGCCGAGGCTCGCAACGCCAACGATCGTATTCGCGGCGGACCCGCCGGAGATCTCCGTCGTGTCCTTCATACCGGCCTGGATGGCGTGCGCCCGCGCCTCGTCGATCAGCGCCATACCGCCCTTGCGCATACCGTTCGCGACGAGGAAATCCTCTTCCGTCCGCGCAATCACGTCGACGATGGCGTTGCCGATTCCAAGAACGTCGTAGATGGGCTCGCTCATGTAGGCCTTTCCGGAGAGAGGGAGGGATCGCGGTCCTAGCGTGATATGCCTGGAGGCGAAAGGGGCGCGGGTTCACCGTGGAACACGACCCGAACGCCTTACCTTGCGCCGCGTGGTCCGGCGTGGCATGTCGCATCGCACAAAGTAGAGGATTTCCCATGGCGTTCAAAGAACGCGTCTTTTCCGGCGTCCAGCCGACCGGCAACCTGCATTTGGGCAACTACCTCGGGGCGATCAAGCGCTTCGTCGAACTGCAGGCCAACTACGATTGCATCTATTGCGTCGTGGACATGCACGCGATCACGGTTCCGCTCTCGGTGTGGGGCGGCCCAGCGGAGCTGACCCGCAATATCCGCGAGGTCGCGGCCGCCTTTATCGCTTGCGGCGTCGACCCGAAGCGCCACATCGTCTTCAATCAGAGCCAGGTCTCGGGTCATGCCGAGCTTGCATGGGTCTTCAATTGCGTCGCGCGCCTCGGCTGGCTCAACCGGATGACGCAGTTCAAGGACAAGGCCGGCAAGGACCGCGAGAATGCCTCGGTCGGATTGTATGCCTATCCGAACCTGATGGCCGCCGACATCCTGCTTTATCGCGCGACCCATGTTCCGGTCGGCGAGGACCAGAAGCAGCACGTCGAACTCACGCGCGACATCGCGCAAAAGTTCAACAACGACTTCCACGAGTCGATCCATCAGCACGGGCATGGCGAAGCGTTCTTTCCGCTCACCGAGCCGCTGATCCAAGGGCCGGCGACGCGCATCATGTCGTTTCGCGATGGTACCAAAAAGATGTCGAAATCCGACCCGTCGGATTATTCGCGCATCAACCTGACCGACGACGCCGACGCCATCGCGCAGAAGATCCGCAAGGCGAAGACCGACCCGGAGCCGCTGCCAAGCGAGCAAGCGGGCCTCACCAAGCGGCCGGAGGCCGACAACCTCGTCGGCATCTACGCCGCGCTCGCCGATATTACCAAAGGCGACGTACTCAAGGATTTCGGCGGCAGCCAGTTCTCCGCCTTCAAGGGTGCGCTCGTCGATCTTGCCGTCGCCAAGCTCGGGCCGATCGGCGCTGAGATGAAGCGGCTGGTGCGGGACCCCACCGCGATCGACGCCGTTCTCGTCGACGGGGCCGACCGCGCGCGCACCATCGCCGACGAAACCATGAAGGCGGTCAAGGACATCGTCGGCTTTGTGCGGCGCTGACGGCCGTCCGGCGGATCGTACGGAATCGGCGGTTGCATAGCGCCTTGTCGCCACCCCGTCCGGCGTGGCAGCATTTGCGCTCGTGCGACGCCGTCGAAAAAATCAGGGGTGAGGGGATGAGCTCCAAGCGCCGCAGTTATGAGGCCGGCCACAAGCCCAAATATCTGGTCATCATCGACAATACGCCGGAGTGCGACCGCGCCGTCTATTACGCCGCACGACGCGCCGCACGTAACGAGTCCGGTTTGATCATGTTGCGCGTCATCGAGCCGCATGATCGCAACCAGCAATGGCTCAACGTCGCCGAGGTGATGCGCGCCGAAGCGAACGAGGAAGCGAACACGACGCTGACGCGATTCGCCGGGCGCGTGAACGGCGTCGCCGGCATCACGCCGGAACGCGCGATCCGCGAGGGCGAACTGGTCGGCGAGATCCTCGGGCTGATCGAGGAAGACCAGGACATCGCGACACTGGTGCTCGCGGCCGGTGTCGGCAAGGACGGTCCGGGCCCGCTCGTTTCAGGGCTGGGAAAAACGATCTCCGATTTCCCGGTGCCGATCACGATCGTCCCGGGCCAACTCACCGACGACGAACTCGATTCGCTGTCGTAAGGGCGCGCCCGCGGCGCGAGGAGTAAAGCGATGTCACGCAAGGCGATCTTCATGGTGCGCTCCGTGGTCTCGGACGAGCCACTGCGCGAAAAATTCGACCGCTGGTACGCGACCGAGCATCTTCCGGACGCCATCAAGGCCTTCGGCGCCGACGGCGCATCGCGCGCCTGGAGCACGACGGACCCCTCAGCGCATTACGCATTCTATGAATTCGCCACCATGGAGAAGCTGAAAGCGGCCGTGGGGTCTGACGCGCTCAAGGGCCTGATCGCGGAATACGACCGCGTTTGGCCTAAGGGCGTGACCCGCACGCGGGAAATCCTCAGCGTCGCCGAATAAGCCCTTCCAGGGCTGGATCACGATGACTTTGGATCGAAGCGATCCAAAGTCATGAACGTGATCGATATTTAATATTTGGAGCGGGATGCGGGCGGAAAACCACTACACACTTTTCCTCATCCCGCTCTGGTACGTGCGCGGCAAGCGTTGACCTGCGCGCCGCCAGGGCCCACTTAAGGGCCATACGAATATCGCCGGCCTGCCCTGCCGCCGGCCAAGGAGCCGACCATGTTCATCCAGACCGAACCCACGCCCAATCCGGCGACCTTGAAGTTCCTGCCGGGCCGGACCGTTCTTGAGAACGGTACGCTCGAGATGCGGGACACGAACGAAGCGACGCAATCGCCGCTCGCCGAACGGCTGTTCGAGGTGTCCGGCGTCTCGGGCGTGTTCTTCGGGTCCGACTTCATCACCGTCACCAAGGCCGACGGAGACTGGCAGCAGCTCAAGCCCCAAATCCTGGGCGCGATCATGGAGCACTACATGTCGGGCGACGCGATCGTGCGCACCGACGCTCCCGTGACGAGCGACGAGGCCGAGTTCTTCGACCCGGCCGACCGGGAGACGGTGGACACGATCAAGGAATTGATCGAGACGCGCGTGCGCCCGGCCGTCGCCAATGACGGCGGCGACATTACCTTCCGCGGCTTCAAGGACGGCGTCGTGTTTCTCAACATGAAGGGCTCTTGCTCCGGCTGCCCATCCTCGACGGCGACGCTGCAGCACGGCATCCAGAACCTGCTCCGGCACTTCGTCCCCGACGTCACCGAGGTTCGCCCGGTCTAGCTGCACGTAAGGCAAAGCCTTTCTCCATCACCCTGAGGTGCAAGCCGACGTCGTCGGCGAGCCTCGAAGGGCGACGGGCACCGAATTCTGGGCCGCTCATCCTTCGAGGCCCGCACTGCGTGCGGGCGCCTCAGGATGACGGATCACTCTCCCTAGTTGGCTCCTCGCCGCTCCTCCGCTACAAACCGAACCCCATGCGGGTTCTTGCCATTGACACAGCCCTCGGCGCTTGCGCCGCCGCCATCTACGATTCTGACCATGGAATCGTCATGGCGCGGGAAAGCCGTGAGATGGTGCGCGGCCACGCCGAAGCGCTGATGCCGTTGATCGCACGGGTCATGGACGAGGCGATGTTCGAGTTCGCGGAACTCGACCGCATTGCCGTCACCGTTGGCCCGGGAAGCTTCACCGGCCTGCGTGTCGGCCTCTCCGCCGCGCGCGGCATCGCGCTGGCCGCCGGCCGCCCGGCGGTCGGGGTCTCGACGCTCGCCGCCTATGCTGCGCCGGCGATTTCTGCCGACAGCACGCAGACCGTCGTCGCCGCGATCGACGCACGCCACGCGCAAGTCTTCATCCAGGTTTTCGGCCCCGGCGGACGCACGCTGGCGCCGGCGCGCCACGCGAAGATGGTGGACGCTCTGCCGCAAATCGAAGGGCCGGTACATTTGGTCGGCTCAGCCGCGGAGGCCTTGGCCCAGGCCTGGCCGCAAGACGGCCAAGCCCCGACCGTCGCCGCGCCGCAACCGGCGCCGGATATCGAATGGGTCGCGAAACTCGGCGCCGTCGCCGACTCCCAATCGGCTCCCGCGAACCCGCTCTATCTGCGCGCGCCCGACGCGCAGCCGCAACACGCGGCGCGCCTACCGCGGCAATGATCGGCGCGCTCAAGCGATTCTTCGCACCGGCTGAAGCCGCGATCGTAGAAGCAACGCCTGCGGACGCGGCCGACATCGCAGCGCTGCACGCCGTATCCTTCCGCCGCGGCTGGAGCGAGGACGAAGTCGAAACGCTGCTGATCGACCGCACTGTGCTTGCGCATCGCGCGCGCCTCGGACGCCAGTTCGCCGGCTTCATTTTGTCGCGCCGCGCCGCCGACGAAGCCGAGATTCTCTCCGTCGCCATCGATCCGCGGCGGCGGGGACGCGGCATTGCCGGCCGAATGCTCGATCTGCACTTGCGGCGCCTCGCCGGCCTCGCCATCCGCACGGTCTTTCTCGAGGTCGACGAAGCAAACGAATCCGCCCGCCGCCTCTATGCCCGCGCCGGATTCACCGAAGTCGGGCGGCGCGCCGGATATTACCCCAAACCGGACGGCGGAACGTCGGCAGCGATGGTACTACGGCGCGACCTTTGACCTCGGTTGCGCCATAGACGCAGCGCCCGCGCACGCCTATCTTGCAGGCGTCATCGCGGCGGGGGCGCGCGTGGACGGCCAGCAAACGACATCGCAACGTAGCATCGTGACCACAGCGAAGAAGAGCGACATCGAGGCCCAGTGCGAAGCCAAGGGCATGCGCATGACCGAGCAACGCCGCGTCATCGCGCGCGTGCTCGCGGCCGCCGACGACCATCCCGATGTCGAGGAGCTTTATCGGCGCTGCGCGGAGGTCGACGACCGTATCTCGATCTCGACCGTCTACCGCACGGTGCGCCTGCTCGAGGACGCCGGCATCATCGAGCGGCACGATTTCCGCGAGGGCCGTGCGCGCTATGAGCAGATCCCCGACACGCATCACGACCACCTCATCAACCTGCGCACCGGCGAAGTGATCGAGTTCTCCTCCGAAGAGATCGAGGAACTGCAGGCGAAGGTGGCGCGTCGGCTTGGCTATCGCCTCGTCGACCACCGCCTCGAACTTTACGCCGTGCCGCTCGGCGATTCCGACAAAGCCAAGAACTGATGCGTGTCGCCGCTGTCGCGGTGGCCGTCGGCCTGCTGATTCTGCTGCTGCTGCCATTTCAAATCGTTGCGTTGCTCCTCAAGCTACCAGCACGACGCACGATCCCCATTCTCCTCCACCGCGCCGTCTGCCGCCTACTGGGCGTGCGCATCAACCTGCTCGGAACCTTCGCGTCGGGCCCGGTCCTGATCGTCGCCAATCATGTGTCCTGGCTCGATATCTGTGTGATCACCTCCATCGCGCCCGTCGTTTTCATTGCAAAGCGCGAGGTCTCGACGTGGCCGATATTCGGCCTCCTCGCGCGCTTACAACGCTCCGTCTTCATCGACCGCACGCGGCGCAGCGCGACCGTCGCAGCAAACCGCACGATCGGCGAGCGCCTCGCTGACGGCGACCGTGTCGTTCTCTTCGCCGAGGGAACATCGAGCGACGGCAATCGCGTCCTGCCCTTTCGCTCCAGTCTCCTCGCGGCCGTGGAGATGGCCGCAGGCAAGACCGCGCCAGGCGACATCGCAATCCAACCCGCCGCCATCGCCTATACGGCCGGCAATGGCGTTCCGCTCGGCCGGCGTCACCGCCCACGCGTCGCCTGGTATGGCGATCTCGATCTGTTGCCTCACCTCGCCGCCATTATCCGCCGCGGCGCGGTCGACGTCACGATCAGTGCCGGCGAGCCGATCCGCGCCGATGCCGTGGTCGACCGCAAGGCGACGGCGCGCGACCTCGAGGCGCAAGTACGCCATCTGATGGTCACTGCGCTACGCGGGGCGCCAGCCGAGTGAAGGCCTTTGCCTCTCGCGCGGAACATGCCTATCTCAGCGCCGGAAAGGGCTGACATGAAAGTCGACGGCAAGCCGATGCGCAGCATCTGGGTCGAGCCAGACGGAAATGCCGTCGGGATCATCGACCAGACGAAGCTGCCGCACCGATTCGAAACGTTACGGCTGACGAGCCTCGCGGAGGCGGCGCACGCGATCCGCAGCATGCAGACCCGCGGTGCACCGCTGATCGGTGCGACCGCCGCTTATGGCATTGCGCTAGCGCTGCGCGCCGACCCGTCCGACACTGCGTTGGAACAGGCCTACGCCACGCTCCTCGCGACGCGGCCGACCGCGATCAATTTGCGCTGGGCGCTCGATGAGATGATGGCGGCGGTGCGCAACCAGCCGCGCGAGGCGCGTGTCGCTGCCGCCTTCCGCCGCGCCGGCGAGATCGCCGACGAAGATGTCGCCATCAACGCCGCAATCGGCCGCCACGGCCTCGCGCTGATCGAAGCGATCGCGGCAACGAAGCCGAAGGGCGAGCGCGTCAACGTGCTCACCCATTGCAATGCTGGTTGGCTTGCGACCGTCGACTGGGGCACGGCGACCGCGCCGATCTACATGGCGCACGACAAAGGCATTCCAGTCCACGTCTGGGTCGACGAGACGCGGCCGCGCAATCAGGGCGCCGCGCTCACCGCGTGGGAGCTCGGGCACCACGGCGTGCCGCATACGGTGATTCCCGACAATACCGGCGGGCACCTGATGCAGCACGGCCGCGTCGACCTCGCGATCGTCGGCACCGACCGCGTCACCGCGCAAGGCGACGTCTGCAACAAAATCGGCACCTACCTCAAGGCGCTCGCCGCGCGCGACAACGACGTGCCGTTCTATGTCGCCCTGCCCTCGCCAACGATCGACTTCACCGTCGACGACGGCGTTGCGGAAATTCCGATCGAGGAGCGCAGCGCCGAGGAAGTGACCCGCATGACCGGGCGCACCGAAGATGGCCGCACCGAGACGATCGAGGTGGTCGCGCCGGGCTCACCCGTCGCCAACTACGGCTTCGATGTGACGCCGGCACGCCTCGTCACCGGCCTGATCACCGAGCGCGGCGTGCTGCCGGCGACCCGTGAGGGCCTCGCGGCTGCGTTTCCGGAGCGCGCCTCTTCCGGGCGCGGCTGAATCGGTGCAAGAGTCGCCGGCATGAGTTTCGAATCGTTCGCCCTTCGGGCCGACGTCACGATTGTCGACGGCCGCCAGTCGGAGACCGCTCTGTCGGTCGCACGCGGCACCGGCCGCCTGCTCAAGGCGCTCGGCTTCACCTGCATCAGCGAGATGTCGCTCACCTCCGGCCGCCGCGCCGACCTCGTCGCGCTCGGCGGCGATGGGGAGATCGTGATCGTCGAGATCAAGTCTTCGATCGCGGATTTTCGCGCTGATACGAAATGGCCGGAATACCGTTGGCATTGCGACCGGCTGTTCTTCGCCACCGCGCCGCATGTGCCGGCGGAGATTTTCCCCGAGGAGGCTGGGCTCATCATCGCCGACGGCTACGGCGCGGAGGTGCTGCGCGAGGCGCCTGTGCACAAACTCGCGGGCGCGACCCGGCGCAGCATGACCTTGCGCCTCGCCCGTCTCGGTGCGTCGCGCCTGCAATCGCTGATCGATCCCTCTGGTGGCTACGAGGTCGACCTCTGATGGCGAAAGCCGTTGCCGGCGTCGAGATCGAACGCCTGATCCAGCTGCTTGCACGGCTTCCCGGCCTCGGGCCCCGCTCGGCGCGCCGTGCCGCGCTGTTCCTCATCAAGAAGCGCGAGCCGCTGATGGCGCCGCTCGCCGCCGCGCTGCAGACCGCGCTCGACACGATCACGGTGTGCCGCACCTGTGGCAACGTCGACAGCCAGAACCCGTGCACGGTCTGCACCGATCCACGCCGCGATCCTTCGGTTCTCGTCGTCGTCGCGGACGTCGCCGACCTGTGGGCGCTCGAACGCGCCGGTGCGATCAATGCGCGCTATCACATCCTCGGCGGCACGCTCTCGCCGCTCGATGGTGTCGGGCCGGACGATCTTGCGATCGACACGCTGGTCGGCCGCGCCAGCGCGCCCGAGGTGACGGAAGTGATCCTCGCGCTCAACGCCACTGTCGATGGCCAGACGACGGCGCATTACATCACCGAGCTTCTCGCCGACGCCGATGTCAAGGTGACGCGCCTCGCGCATGGCGTTCCCGTCGGCGGCGAGCTCGACTACCTTGACGACGGCACACTCGCCGCGGCTATCCGCCAACGCACGACGTTCTAGGAAGCCGCAGCCGCGTCCTTCTCCGCTGCCAGCTTCCGGAAATGCCCGCGCGCCTGTAGCCAGGCGAGCAGCAGCAAGCTCGGGATCGCCGCGACCGCGCACAGTGCGAAGAAGGTCGCCCAGCCGGTCTGCTCGGCAAGATAGCCCGCGCCGGATGAGAGATAAGTGCGTCCGACAGCCGCGAGCGCGGTGAGCAGCGCGAACTGCGTCGCCGTGTGCAAAGGGTTGCGGCATAGCGCTGAAAGATAAGCGACGAAGATCACCGTGCCGATGGCGCTGGTGAAATTCTCCAGCACGATCGCGAAAGTAAGCCACCAGATGTCGTGGCCGACCACCGCTTGCCAGGAGAAGGCAAGATTCGCGAGGGCCTGCAAAATGCCGCCGATCCATAGGCTGGTGACAAGCGGATACATCCACGCAACATAGCCGCCCGCGAAGCCGCCGATCAGCGTTGCCGCGAGCCCGACGCCCTTGATGATCGCTGCATACTCATTGCGCGTAAAACCGAGGTCGACGACGAACGGCGCGGTCATGACGCCCGCAAGCGCATCGGTAAACTTGAACAGGACGATGAAGACGAGGACCACAAAGGCGGCATCCCTGGCGAGGAAATCCGAAAACGCGCCGAGAGCCGTGTTCCACACGCGCGCAAGCGAACGCCCTTCCCCATGCGCTGCGCCGGCCGCCGCGGAACTCTCCGGTTCGGTCGCAATCAGCGCCGTCGCCATTCCGACGACGACGAGCAAAGCCATGACGATGTAGCTCGCCGTCCAGGCGCTCGGCCGCGGAAGGCCGTAAGCTTCAAATGCGCTGACCAGCAACAGCGCGCCGACCGTAGAGGCGAGCGTGCCGACGCGATAGGCAGCAACAAACGCAGCCATGCCCGCCGCCTGCTCCCGCTCCGGCAGGCTTTCGACGCGAAACGCATCGATCACGATGTCCTGCGTCGCCGCAGCAACGGCGACAAGAAACGCCGCCAACGCCACACCCCAAGCGGAGGCTGCCGGATCGCGCGTACCGAGGAACGCGATCGCGACCAGAAGCAGAAGCTGTGAGAAGATAAGCCAGCCGCGCCGGCGCCCGAGGAGCCGCGAGAGCACCGGCACGCTGAGCGCGTCCACCATCGGCGCCCACAGGAACTTGATCGTGTAGGGCGTGCCGACCAGTGCGAACAACCCGATGGTGCCAAGATCGACGCCGACTTCGCGCATCCAGAAGAGCAGCGTCGAGCCGGAAAGGGCGAGCGGCAGCCCCGACGCGAAGCCGAGGAACATGACGATGAGCACGCGCGGCTGCAGATAGACCGCGATCGTCTGCGCAAACGTCGGGCGGGGCGGCGCGGTGCCGGAGGCGCTCATGCCTGCGGCCTAGCAGAGGCTGCACTGAATCGCCACCACTGTCCGGGGCAAGCTGTGGGTTGGCGGCGCGTCAGCGCGGCGCGGCAACAGAGCTCACCAAGGTCGGCTTCGTGGGAGCCTCCTCGCCGTCATCGTCGTCGAATTCGACCTCGCGGATGCGAGTGCCGCGCCGCTCGATCTTCTCGGCCGAGACCACGATCTGGCGCACATCCTCGTTCGCCTGCGAAAAATGTTGCTGCAGCTTGTAGACACGGTCGTTGAGCCGCTTCAGGTCGTCCATGAGGTGACCGACCTCGGCATGGATCTTGTCGGCCGCCTCGCGCATACGCGCATCGCGTTGAATCTGCTGGATCACATGGATCGCCAGCATCAGCAAGGTCGGAGAGACGATAACGACACGCGCACGGAACGCCTTCTGCACGATGTCGTCGAAGGCGTTATGCAGTTCGGAATAGACGGACTCGGACGGCACGAACATCAGCGCCAGTTCCTGCGTCTCGCCGGGGATGAGATATTTCCGTGCGATGTCACTCACATGCGTGGTGATGTTCTGCCGAAGCTGGCGCGCCGCCGCGACCCGTACATCGTCGCTCTGCGCATCGCGGAACGCCGTGACCGCCTCGAGCGGGAACTTGGCATCGATGACCAGCGGCCGCGCATCGGGCAGGAACACGACGCAGTCCGGGCGGCTGCCGTTCGAGAGCGTGTACTGGAACTCATAACTGCCCTTCGCCAAGCCGTCCTGGACGATCATCTCCATTTGCGCCTGGCCGAAAGCGCCGCGTGTCTGCTTGTTGGAGAGCACCTCGCGCAACGACGTGACCTGTGCCGCAAGGTCGGTGATGTTGCTTTGCGCCCGGTCGATGACCAGAAGGCGCTCATGCAGCTTGTGCAACCCCTCGACCGTGCCCTGCTTGTTCGCCTCCATCGACAGGCCGAGATTGCGCGTCACCGCGTCGAGCCGATCGTTGACCGTGCGAGCGAGCTCGGCATGGCCGCCGGACAGAAGCTCGCCCATGCCTTGCACGCGGCCGGTCATCTCCGCCTGGACGCGCGCCAGATCGCCGATACGCAGCTCAAGGTCATGCGCAAGGGCGAACCGCGCCTGCTCGTCTTCGGCCCGGGTGCGGACCAGACGCACAGTCAGAAAAATCAACACGATCATACCGAAACAGGCGGCCCCGGCCGCCGCCACGATGACCGCGTTCGGTTCGAGGGCCACCAAGCCGGCCAGGAACTTATCCAGATCGAAGCTCATGCGTCTTTCTTACCGCGATTCGAGTAAAGAGGCGAACGAAGAGCGAACACCGGAGGCGGTTGAAGCCCGCGATGCCAGATTGTCGCACCGTTCAGGCATCATTCATCGCCTGCAAGCCACTGAATCGGTGGCGTGAAGCCTCTCTGCCATCCCAACAAGGCTGGCTGCGGCCGGCCAACTGGAGGAGAATCCATGCGTAAGTTTCTGTTGATGGCTATCGCCGGTCTGGCGCTTGCCTTTGCTGCGCCCTTGGGCGCATCGGCCATGACCATTTCGCCCGACGCCATCAAGGCCGCGGCCGAAGGAATTTCGCCCGAAGCCCAGGTCGCCTGGCATTGCCGTTCTTGGAGCGGCTGGTGTCGCAGCCATCGCTGGCGTCGTCATTATCACTGGCGCCGGCATCACCACTGGCGCCGACATTATCATCACCGCCGTCATCATCATCACCGCCGCCATCGCTGATTGGCGTCGAGACCTGAACAAGAGGCCGGCGCGGTTCGCTGCGTCGGCCTTTTTCTTAAAGCTACCGTAGGAAGGCGCCGGCCCGATTGACCGCTTGAAGCGCACAAATTAAATCGCGGCCATGGCCATCCGCTCCATTCTCACGATTCCCGACCCCCGCCTGCGCCTTGTCTCTGAACCGGTCGCGCCTGGAGAAGACGTCCGCGCGCTTGTCGATGACATGTTCGAGACGATGTACGACGCGCCGGGCATCGGCTTGGCCGCGGTGCAGATCGGCGTCTTGAAGCGTGTCGTCACCGTCGACCTCGCCAAGAAGGATGAGCCGCACCAGCCGCAAGTCTTCATCAATCCGGAGATCATCACCCGGTCGGACGGCCTCTCGACCTACGAGGAAGGTTGCCTTTCGATCCCCGACGTCCACGAGGACGTCGACCGTCCGGCAGTGACGCGCGTGCGCTACGCGGATCTTGACGGCAAGACGCACGAGATCGACGCCGAGGGGCTGCTAGCGACCTGCTTGCAGCACGAGATCGATCACCTCAACGGCGTCCTTTTCATCGATCATATCTCGAAGTTGAAGCGCGACCGCATCGTCAAGAAGTTCACCAAGGCGGCGAAGCGCGCGGCGGCCGAATGATTGGCCATGCGCACGAGCGGAGCGCGCCATGACGCTCCGCCTCGTTTTCATGGGAACGCCTGATTTCGCGGTCCCGACATTGGTCGAGCTTATCGGCCAGGGCCATGAGATCGCGGCAGTCTACACCCGCGCCGCGCGCCCTGCCGGCCGCGGTATGGCCCCAACACCGACGCCCGTCGCGCGCGAGGCGCTTCGGCTCGGGCTCCCCGTTCTCACACCTGGAACGCTACGCACACCGGAGGCGCAGGCGGCTTTCGCAACGCATGGCGCGGACGCCGCGGTTGTCGTCGCCTATGGCTTGATTCTGCCGAAAGCCGTGCTCGATGCCCCGTCGCTCGGATGCCTGAACCTGCACGCATCGCTGCTGCCGCGCTGGCGTGGCGCCGCCCCGCTCAACCGTGCGATCATGGCCGGCGACAGCGAGAGCGGCGTCGCGGTGATGAAGATGGAGGAGGCACTCGACACCGGCCCCGTCGCCATGGTGGAGCGCCTGGCCATCACGCCGGATATGACCGCCGGCGAATTGCACGACCGCCTGGCGCGGCTCGGCGCAGACCTGATGGGGCGCGCCCTCGGCGCGCTCGAGCGCGGCTCGCTGCACTTTTCGCCGCAGCCGGCTGGGAACGTCACCTACGCGGCGAAGATCGAAAAGTCCGAAACCCGCATCGATTGGAGCAAGCCTTGGCAGGAGGTGCATAACCATTGCCGCGGCCTTTCGCCGTTTCCCGGCGCCTGGTTCGAATACGGCGAAGGCGGCAAGACGACCCGGGTGAAGGTCCTGCGCACGACGCAGGCCGACGGCTCGGGCCCGCCCGGCACCGTGCTTGATGCAGCGCTCACCATCGCGTGCGGCAACGGTGCGGTCCGCTTGCTCGAGGTGCAGCGCGCCGGACGCCAGCCGATGCAAGCGGCGGAGTTCCTGCGCGGCAACGCGCTTCCACCCGGCACAACGCTGCGCTGATGCCGCGCTATCGCATCACCATCGAATACGACGGCACCCCGTTCGCCGGCTGGCAAATCCAAGCGGACGTGCCGACGGTGCAAGGCACGCTCACCGCGGCGATCGCCTCTTTCTCGGGCGAGAGCGTCACGTTGCAGGGCGCGGGACGGACAGACGCAGGCGTCCATGCGCTCGAACAGGTCGCGCATTTCGATCTCAGCAAGGATCACGACCCGGGCACCGTGCGCGACGCGCTCAATGCGCATCTGCGCCCGCATCCGATTGCCGTGCGCGATGCCGCCCGCGTCGGCGCCGATTTTGACGCGCGCTTCTCGGCTGTGCGGCGGCGGTATCTTTACCGCATCGTCAACCGTCGCCCCGACCTTGCGCTGGATCGGCTCCGCGCGGTGCGCGTGCCGCGGCCGCTGGATACCGACGCGATGCATGTCGCGGCGCAAGCGCTGATCGGCAAGCATGATTTCACGACCTTCCGCTCGTCCGACTGCCAGGCGAAGTCGCCGCTGCGAACGCTGCAGCGCCTGGACGTGACGCGAAACAACGACCTCGTCGAAGTCCACGCGGAGGCGCGCTCCTTCCTTCACAATCAAGTGCGCTCGATGGTGGGATCGTTGATCTGGGTCGGCGAAGGCCGCTGGGCTGCTACCGACCTTGCGGCCGCGCTGGCCGCGCGCGATCGGGCCGCCTGCGGCCCTGTTGCGCCACCGGAAGGACTTTACCTGGTTGGTGTCGATTACTAGAGCGGGATGAGGAAAAGTGTGTAGCGGTTTTCCGCCCGCATCCCGCTCTAAAGTATGAGAATCGATCACGTTCATGATTTTGGATCGATTCGATCCAAAATCATCGTGATCTAGTGCGACGCCGCGACCGTTGCCGCACTGGCGGTTCGGGCCTATGTGATGGCTATGGACGCAAGCAACACTCCCGCGACGGCGCTGTCGCGATCGGCCTCCAGCCGGTCATGGCAATCACGTGCGCTAGTGTTGCTGGCGGCGGCCGCAGGCATTCTCCTCGCCGGCACCGTCGTCCTGTGGGCGCATTACGGCACCGCAATTTTCCAGGAAATGATCCTGGCGGGCATAGCGACCTGCTTCTGAGAAGGGCACACGGCGCATGGCCGAACTGAGCGAACGTACGAAACGTTTGAGACTGATCGCGGCAGCGTTCTGCGCGGGTCTGGCCAGCGTCTTCCTCGTCATGATGTTCATCACGAACAATGCGCCGAGCGCCGTTGCGCCCTCGGCCGTGGGTGGCGCGTTCAAGCTCACCGATCAAAACGGCGCCACCGTCACGGACGCGGACTTGAAGGGAAAACCGTACCTCGTTTTCTTCGGCTTCACACATTGTCCCGACGTCTGCCCGACAACGCTTTTCGAGGTGTCGGAAGTCATGCGCGCACTCGGCCCGAAGGCTGACGGCACGCGCGCCCTCTTCGTGACCGTCGATCCTGAACGCGATACGCCGAAGGTGATGAAGGATTACCTCTCCAGTTTCGATCCGCACCTGATCGGCCTCAGCGGCACGCCGGAGGCGGTCGAAAAGATGACTAAGGCCTATCGCGTCTATTCGCGCAAAGTCCCGACGAAGGATGGCGATTACACGATGGACCACACCGCGCTGGTCTATCTCATGGATAAGCAAGGCCGCTTCGTCGCGCCTTTCAATCTGAAGCGTAAGCCGGAAGAAGCGGCAGCGGATCTGAGCCGCTACCTCTGACCACGTTGTGCACGGCGTGAGGTTCGCGCCAGCCCGTGCGGCGTCTTCTCCCAGTAATGCGGCTTGAACAGAAGCTGAAACACCGCACGCCAGGCCGCAACGGAAAGCAGCGCCCAATAGACGGGCATCAGCGCCAAGACCCATCCTGTGCGTCGAATACCACGCCGGCGTAAGCCTTCGAGCGCGAGAACCGCAGCCGTCACATAGCCGCTGATGGCAGCGATGGCGTGCGTCGCGACCAACACGCTCACTCCACCGTCCATCTCTGCCGGCAGCATGATCGTCTCCTCGATCAATAGTCGCCCGAACAGAAACAGCAGATACGGCTGCACCAGCGCCGCGAGAACCGTTCCCGCCAGCGTCAGGTGGAACGCGAGGAACGAAGCCCCGCCGATGTCGCGTGCGAACCGCAAGGGCTGGCGCATGTGAACGATCGAGGTGCGCATCCACCCCTTGAACCAGCGCGTGCGCTGCTTGAGCCACGGACCGAGCCGCGCCGGCGCTTCTTCGTACGTCGTCGACGATAGCGTCGTGGTCTTCAGCCCGAAGCGCGCCAGCCGGGTCCCGAGGTCGGCATCCTCGGTGACATTGTACGGATCCCACCCGCCGACAGCGCGCAGCCTGTCGGTACGGAAATGGTTCGAGGTGCCGCCGAGCGGGATCAGCAAATTGCTCGTGGCAAGGCCCGGCAGCAGCACGTCGAAGTGACCGGCATACTCCGCGGTGAACAGCGCCGCGAGCCAGCTGTCGCCGGTATTGTCGATGGTGAGCGCCGCCTGAACGCAGGCAAGATCATCGTCCGCTTGCGCGAACATCGCAGCAGCGCGGCGCAGTTGATCCGGCTCCGGCCGATCCTCCGCGTCGTAGATTACGGTCAGATCGCCGCGTGCAAAGGCGAGCGCGACATTGAGTGCTTTGGGCTTCGTGCGTGGCCCGACGTCGGGTGCAAAAATGATTTCGAAGCGCGGCTCAAGCGCCAAAACCTCAAGCGCCGCGCGCGTTTCGCGGTCGTCGGCCTCGATCACGAATTTCACATCAACCTTCTCCGGCGGATAATCGAGCGCCTTGAGCGCGCTCACCAGGCCACGGACGGAAGGAGCTTCGCGATAAAGAGCGACGATCACGGTGTAGAGGGGCAGCGCCTCGTCCGTCAGCCCGGGCGCCTCACGCCTCATGGCTTCCACGGGCACAAACAGGCAGCGAAGCCGCAGAATCGTCCAGCCGATGAAAAGCGCGGTGAGCACGAGCGCCAAAGCATTCAGCGTAACCGCAGGCCACAGGGCCGTAATAAGCGCAACCAGCCCCAGCAGTGGCGCCATCCAGATCGCGCGCGGTGCCAAGCGTGGCGCAGACGAGAGCATCGGATAGCGCGCGTTAAGTCCGCTGGTCGCCTCCTGTCCTAGAGCAACCGCGCCATGGCGCGCAATGAAACGATTGAGAGCAGAGGGGGCGGCCAGCCGCACGAAGGGAAGCGACTGATGCGTCCGTGCCGCCTTGATGAGGAGGCGCACAGCCATGCCGCGCGGCGCAACAATGCGCGCGGGCCCATCGCCCAATTCCACCGGCAGGATCGGCGTCCGCGCGGCGGTGAGCAGTGCCGTATCGGATAGCGGGCACAACGCGCGCGGCACGTGCTCCAGCGCCTCGAACGGCAGACGCAGCCATTGCGCCAGCGCGCGGATGTAGTCCTCTTCCGACATGACACCGGCGTCGATCAGCACACGGTCGGCGCCGACACCGATCTCTATCGCCCGCGCCTCCACACCCGCCAAGACACTGGGCGGCAAGCGGCCGCGCACGCAGTCGAGTTCGGGACAAGCTGTGATCGCGCCACGTGCTGTGAAAGAATCGGGCTCGCTGCGTGGCCGCCGCGGCGGCAACGGTGCTGTACGCGCATCCGGCGCCCGCCCGCTAAGCGCAGGACGCCCCCTACTTTCAACCTCGAACGCCACGCCACCCCAGCCCCGCCACCTTTACGCCGCCAGCCCGTGGCCTATAAGCGGCGCTCAGTGGACATTCGCCCCGTACACGCCCATGCAACCTAAGATTAAATCGAAATTTAAAATCACGCGAGCGTTATGGCGCCCAAGCTCCCTCTTTGTGGCGGCCCTTCTCGTCGTGGGCCTTGCAGCCTCGCAACCGGCGAAGGCTCAGCCAGCGACAAGCCCGGCCGCCAAATTGCCGCCGGCGGTCGCGGTGCCTGGTTTCTGGGACCCGAAGCGCCGACAGGAAAAGCCGGTCCTGCAGCCGACGACCGTCATTCGCTTTCTCACCGAAACGAACTATCCGCCGTTTGACTATGCCGGCCCGGACGGCAATCCGATCGGATTTAACGTCGATCTCGCCAGGCTGATCTGCGACGAGTTGAAGGTCGCCTGCACGGTGCAGATGCGCCGTTTCGACACGCTGGTCGACGCATTGGCGGAAAACCGCGGCGACGCGGCCATCGCGTCCATGGTGGCGACGCCGGACAACCGCCGCAAAGTCGAGTTCACGGACCCCTACTATCGCTCGCCCGCGCGTTTCGTCGCGCGCAACGACAGCCCGATCAAGGGCGTGCTGCCCGAACGCCTCGAGGGCAAGAAAATCGCGGCCGTCGCCGGCAGCGCCCACGAAGCCTACCTCAAGGCGTTCTTCACCGAGGCCGAGGTCAAGCCCTACCCGACGATCGCTGCGGCGACCGAAGCGCTGCGCAACGGCGAAGTCGATCTGCTGTTCGGCGACGGCATCCAGCTCGCATTCTGGCTCAACGGCAGCGATTCCAGCGGATGCTGCGCGTTCCGCGGCGGCCCCTTCCTCGAAAGCCGCTATTTCGGCGAGGGCATCGGCATCGCCGTCAAGCGCGGCAACCAGACGCTGCGCCAGGCGCTGAACTGGGCACTCTATCGCTTGTGGGAAACCGGCCGCTTCACTGACCTGTGGCTGCGCTATTTTCCGATCAACCCGTTTTGAGGCCGCCCTAGAC
>JAFKKS010000260.1:19440-21348 GCA_017304555.1 Hyphomicrobiales bacterium | reverse complement strand
GCTGGTTCACGCCTTTCGCGCTCGGCTTCGTCGCGGTCTATACCCTGCTCGTCATCGGCATCGGCGGGACGCAGGGCGCGGTGAAATGGATCGCCAATTTCTGCATCCCGATCCTCATCTATGTGATGCTCGGCTGGGGGCTGAACATCGTCGTCGGCCTCGCCGGACTTCTCGACCTCGGCTATGTCGCGTTCTACGCCGTCGGCTCCTATGCTTATGCGCTGCTCGCCAAGACCTTCGGCTTCTCCTTCTGGATTCTCCTTCCGCTCTCCGGAATGCTGGCGGCGTTCTGGGGCATCCTGCTCGGCTTCCCGGTGCTGCGCTTGCGCGGCGATTATCTCGCTATCGTCACGCTCGCCTTCGGCGAGATCATCCGCATCGTCGTCACCAACTGGGTGACAGTCACCAACGGCTATGCGGGCATCAGCGGCATCCCGCGGCCGACATTCTTCGGCATTCCCTTCAATGCATCCGATCAGGGTTTCGCCGCGGTCTTCGGGCTCGAATTCACGCCGCTGCACCGCACGATCTTTCTCTATTACGTGATCCTCCTCCTCGCCATGGTAACGGCGTGGGTGACGGTGCGGCTGCGTCGCCTGCCGGTCGGCCGCGCCTGGGAGGCGCTGCGCGAGGACGAGATCGCCTGCCGCTCGCTCGGCATCAATACGACGAACACCAAGCTCACCGCCTTCGCCATGGGCGCGATGTTCGGCGGCTTCGCCGGCTCCTTCTTCGCCGCACGGCAGGGCTTCATCAGCCCGGAATCCTTCACGTTCATGGAGTCGGCGATCATCCTTGCGATCGTCGTGCTCGGCGGCATGGGCAGCCAGATCGGCGTCGCCATCGCGGCCGCGGTGATGATCGGCGGCACCGAGATCATGCGCGACCTCGACTTCCTCAAGGAGATTTTCGGCAACGACTTCGACCCGACGCAATTCCGCATGCTGATCTTCGGCTTCGCCATGGTGCTGATCATGATCTGGCGCCCACGCGGATTGATCGGCACGCGCGAGCCGTCCGCGTTCCTGCATCAACGCAAGGCGATCTCCGGCGCGCATGTCAGCGAGGGGCACGGATGAGCGAAACCCGCCGCGTCCCGATCCTGCAGGTCGAACATCTCACGATGCGCTTCGGCGGCCTGGTCGCCGTCAACGATCTCTCCTTCACGGCGAGCAGCGGCGACATCACAGCGCTGATCGGCCCTAACGGCGCCGGCAAGACCACGGTCTTCAACTGCATCACCGGCTTCTACAAGCCGACCGAAGGGCGCATCGCGCTCCGTCACGGCGGCAACGGCATCTGGGACGAGTTGCCGGCGCTCACCGATTCCAGCCGCCGCAGCACTAAGCGCGGCGACGATGCGCTGTTTCTGCTCGAGCGGCTGCCGGACTATCTGGTGACACAGCAGGCGCGCGTCGCACGCACGTTCCAGAACATCCGCCTGTTCCAGGGCATGACCGTGCTCGAGAACCTGCTGATCGCGCAGCACAACCCGTTGATGCTCGCCTCGGGATTCACATTCCTCGGGCTTTTGGGACTGCCCGTCTACAAGAACGCGGAAGCCGACGCGGTCGAGCGCGCGCGCTTCTGGCTGGAGAAAATCCGCCTGATCGACCGCGCCGACGATCCTGCGGGCGACCTGCCCTATGGCGATCAGCGCCGCCTCGAAATCGCGCGCGCAATGTGCACGAGCCCGGTGCTGCTCTGCCTCGACGAACCGGCGGCGGGCCTCAATCCGCGCGAAAGCGCCGAACTCAACGTGCTGCTCAACTCCATCCGGCAGGATTTCCCCGTATCGATCCTCCTGATCGAGCACGACATGTCGGTGGTGATGGAAATTTCCGACCACATCGTCGTGCTCGACTACGGCACGAAGATTTCCGACGGCTCGCCGGAAGAAATCCGCAA
>JAFKKS010000260.1:0-19422 GCA_017304555.1 Hyphomicrobiales bacterium | reverse complement strand
CGGCGTCGATGACGAGGACGTCGTAAAAGTCGAAGCGGAGGTGGGGATGTGAGAACTACCGTCCGCTCGTCCCCGCGAAAGCGGGGATCCAGATCTTGGCCCTGGATTCCCGCTTGCGCGGGAATGAGCGGGAGAGAGGCGGCGTTCTCATGACTGAGCCGCTTCTCTCCGTGCAGGGCGTGAAAAGCTATTACGGCAACATCGCCGCGCTCAAAGGCGTCGACATGGAGGTGCATGACGGCGAGATCGTCACGCTGATCGGAGCGAACGGCGCCGGCAAGTCGACGCTGATGATGACGATCTGCGGCAATCCCCGGGCGCGCGAAGGACGCATCATCTTCAACGGGCACGACATCACGCGCATGCCGACGCATGAGATCGCTCACCTCAAGATCGCGCAGTCGCCGGAAGGGCGGCGCATCTTCGCGCGGATGACGGTGCTGGAAAATCTGCAGATGGGCGCGACCGTCTCCGACCTCAGTCATTTCAACGACGACCTCGAGCGCATCTTCACCTTGTTCCCGCGCCTGAAGGAGCGGGTGAAGCAGCGCGGCGGAACGCTGTCCGGCGGCGAGCAGCAGATGCTGGCAATCGCGCGCGCGCTGATGAGCCGGCCGCGCCTTTTGTTACTCGACGAGCCGTCGCTCGGTCTCGCGCCGCTGATCGTGCGGCAGATTTTTGACGCGATCCGCTCGCTGAACCGGCAAGAGAAGCTGACCGTGTTCCTGGTCGAGCAGAACGCCTTCCATGCGCTCAAGCTCGCGCATCGCGGCTACGTCATGGTCAACGGACTAATCACGCTCGCCGGCAGCGGGAGGGAGCTACTCGAGCGTGAAGAAGTCAAAGCCGCCTATCTCGAGGGCGGCCGGCAGCAGGTGAGCTAAAGCGAGCGCGCGGACATGGATATCAACCTGCACACCCTGCTCTACGAGGAAGACAGCTTCGGCGTCTTCCTGCTCGTCACCGTGGTGCTTGGCGGTGGCGCCGCATGGCTCTCCGGGCGCGCCGTCGCCGGAACGTGGCGGCCGTGGTGGCAGGTGCCGGTCTATATGCTGATCCTCGGTATCGCGGTGCGTTTCATCCATTTCGCGCTGTTCGAGGGCACGTTCATATCGCCGCATTTCTATCTGACCGACACCCTCATCTGCTCCATCTTCGGCTTCTTAGGCTTTCGTCTAACCCGGGTGCAGCAGATGATCACCCAATACCGCTGGATCAATGTCCGCAGCGGGCTTTTCGGGTGGGCGCGGCGGCCGCCGGAGGCGGCCTGAGCCTCACAATTCAAGGTGACTTTTCCCGGGATTGAGGCTTCAATCCGCGCAGAGATGCGGGATGCCGGTTCTTTCGAACCGGGCCGCGCTCGCGATACATCAGGGAGAGGGCTTTATGAAAAAGCTGACCACGCTTAGCCTCGCGTTTAGCTTCGGGCTCGCGCTGGCGAGCACGGCGCAGGCGCAAGTCAAGTTCGGAATGGAAGGGCCGATCACGGGAGCAAACGCGGCCTTCGGCGCGCAACTCAAGAACGGAACCGAGCAAGCCATCGAAGACCTCAACGCCAAAGGCGGCATCAACGGGCAGAAGATCACGCTCTCGTTCGGTGACGACGTGTCCGATCCCAAGCAGGGCGTGTCGGTAGCGAACAAGTTCGCCGCGGATGGCGTGAAGTTCGTCGTCGGCCCGTTCAACTCCGGCGTAACCATGCCAGCGTCGGAAGTCTACGCCGAGAACGGCATCCTGGTCGTCACTCCCGCGGCCACGAATCCGAAAGTCACCGAACGCGGACTGTGGAACATCTTCCGCACCTGCGGTCGCGATGACCAGCAAGGCCAGGTTGCCGGCGCTTACATTCTGAAGAACTACAAAGGCAAGAAGATCGCCATCGTCCACGACAAGACCACCTACGGTCAGGGTCTTGCCGACGAGACCAAGAAGGCGATGAACAAGGGCGGCATGAAGGAAGTTCTCTACGAGGGCATCAACCTCGGCGAGAAGGACTTCTCCGCGCTCGTTTCGAAGATCAAGGCCTCGGGCGCCGACCTCGTCTATTGGGGCGGGCTGCACACCGAAGGCGGCCTGATCGTGCGCCAGATGCGCGACCAGGGCGTGAAGGCGCCGCTGATGGGCGGTGACGGCATCACCTCCGACGAGTTCGCCTCGATCGGTGGCCCGGGCGTCGAGGGCACGCTGATGACCTACGGCCCCGATCCGCGCAAGCGCCCGGAAGCCAAGGAAGTGGTCGAGCGTTTCCGCAAGAAGAACTTCGAGCCGGAAGCCTACACCCTCTACAGCTACGCTTCAGTGCAGGTCATCGCGCAGGCCGCGACGGCTGCGAAGTCGCTCGACCCGAAGAAGGTCGCCGAGAAGATCCACTCGGGCATGAAGTTCAACACGGTGATCGGCGAACTCTCCTACGACAAGAAGGGTGACGTCACCCGCCTCGATTACGTGGTCTACGTCTGGAAGAAGAACAAGGACGGCAAGATCACCTACACCGAGATGTAATCGCCGCGCGTGCGATCGGGCGCCGCCCGGTCGCACGCATCGCTTATCTTTCCAATCCCGGCGGGGCGCGGCATCTGCGAAAGCGGCCGCGTCCCGCTGCGTTTCAGTACATGACCCGCCGCACGTTCACCCCCGCCCGCTCATAGGAAAGCCGCCATGACCGCGCCGCACGCTTTATCCGCCGTCGAAATGCTGATGCAGTTCCGGGCGCGGAAGCTGTCGCCATCGGAGGTCTGGCAGGATCTGGAAAATCACATCGCGCGCTGCGAGCCTCTGATCCAGGCGCTGTATCTCTACGACCCGGAAACGGCGCGCGCAGAAGCCAAAGCCGCGACCGAACGCTGGGCGAAAGGCCAGCCGCACGGCGCGCTCGACGGCGTGCCGGCGACGGTGAAGGACAACATCGCAACCAAGGGCGCGCCGATGCCGCTCGGCACGGCCGCGACGACGCTCACGCCTTACGCTGAGGACGCGCCGCCCGCCGCGCGGCTGCGCGAAGCCGGCGCCATCATCTTCGCCAAGACGACGATGCCCGATTACGGCATGACCTCGTCGAGCCTCTCGAGCTTCCATGCGCTGGCGCGCAATCCGTGGGACCGCACGAAGACGCCAGGCGGCTCGAGTTCCGGCGCGGGCGCGGCCGGCGCCGCCGGCTACGGCCCGCTGCATATCGGCACCGACATCGGCGGCTCGGTGCGACTGCCCGCGTCGTGGTGCGGCCTGGTCGGACATAAACCCAGCCTCGGCCGCATCCCGATCGATCCGCCCTATGTCGGGCGCTGCGCCGGCCCGATGACGCGCACCGTCGACGACACGGCGCTGATGATGGCGATCGTCTCGAAGCCGGATTGGCACGACGGGATGAGCCTGCCGCCGGCGAAGATCGACTGGTCGGGCCTCGACGCCACCGTCGACGGCTTGCGCATCGGATTGATGACCGACGCCGGCTTCGGCATGCCGGCCGACCCGGAGGTCAAGGCTGCGGTCGAGAAGGCGGCGGCGCGCTTCGCCGAGGCCGGCGCCAAGGTCGAGCCGGTGGCGCCGATCTGGACGCGGGCGATGATCGACGGCCTCGACAAATTCTGGCGCGCGCGGCTTTGGGCCGACCTCGAACCGCTACCGCAAAGCGAGCGCGACAAGGTCCTCCCCTACGTCCGCCAATGGGCCGAAGGCGGCACGCAAGTCTCCGGCGCCGAGGCGGTGCGCGGTTTCGGCCAGACGATGGAGATGCGCAAGGCCGCCGCGAAGCTTTTCAGCGGGCTGGACTTCGTCCTCTCGCCGACCGCGCCGGTGCCCGCCTTCCCGGCGGAACTCTCCTCCCCGCTCGACGACCCGGCAAAGCCGTTCGAGCACATCGGCTTCACCGTCGGCTGGAATATGACCGAGCAGCCGGCCTGCTCGATCAATTGCGGCTTCACCAAAGGCGGGCTGCCGATCGGCCTGCAGATCATCGGCCGCCGCTTCGACGACCTCGGCGTGCTGCGGCTGGCGAAAGCCTACGAAGGCTGGCGCGGCCCGATCACCACCTGGCCGAAGGTCGCGTAGGCCCAGCCGCGGTTGTTAACGCCGCGAAACGCAGCGGCGGATGCGCTGCGGGCCTTTGCCGTCGACGTCGCGGCCGCCCAGCACTTCCTTGATCTGCCCGGTCGGGCATGAGCCGTCGTCGACGAGGACGCGCATGCCGTAGCGCAATTCGTCGGGTTCCGGTTCGCTCTTGAGAATGCGCGCGGCGTTCGCCGGACCTTGCCAAGCGCCGAGCATCAACGCGCAGAAGCCGATCATCGTCAGTGAACGCATCGCGCCATCCCCGTTATCTGAGGGAAGCTTAGCGGATCGCCGCGGCAGCCGCGCTTTCCTGCACGCCGTTATCCCCCGCCTGCTCCAGCATCGCCTTCACCACATGTAGATCGTCGGCGACGGCGACACATTGCGCGCAAACCGCATCGGTCGCCGTCAGCAGATCCGGCACCATGATCGGCATTGCGCCCGCCGCATGGGCGCCGGCGATGCCGTGATAGGAATCCTCCAGCACCAGGCATTGCCCCGGCTCGAGCCCGAGCAGCGCCGCCGCCTTGAGGAACGGATCGGGCGCGGGCTTGGCGTTGACGACGTCCTCGCGGCACACGATGGCGCTGAAGTGTTCGAGCAGGCCGACGCCGTTCATATAGCGCTCGACCGTCGGCCGCCGCGACGAGGTGGCGATCGCCTGCGGAATGCCGCGCGCCGACAGGTACGTGACGAGTTCGCGCGCGCCGGCGCGCAGCGGAATACTCTGCGCGAGCCGCGCCGCGACCAGGCGATCGTATTCCGCGTCGAAGCGCTCCATCGGGAAGCCGTCGCCGTAATACGTCTTGATCATCGCGACGCATTCCGGCCCGGGCACACCGATCATCGAGCAGACGAAGTCGTGCGGCATGTCGCGCTCGACGCTGAGCGCCGCGCCGAGCAGCGCGTCGTAGTAGACGCGCTCGGTGTCGACCAGCAGACCGTCCATATCAAAGATAACGCCGCGAACGGCTTGCGCGAAAGACATGAGAATTCGATTCAACCGATGCGGCCGAGGGCCGGGAAGGATTCGAGCAGCCAGAAACTCATCTGTCCGATCCACCCCGTCAAGAAGGCGATGCCGGTGAGCACCAGGAGGCCGCCCATCGCCTTTTCGACTTTCGGGATATGACGGCGAAAGCGTGCCAAAAAGCGCGCGAACGGCTCGACGGCGAGTCCCGCGAGCAGGAACGGAATGCCGAGCCCGGCGGAATAGACCGCGAGCAAGCCCGCGCCCTTCGCAACCGTCGCCTCGGAGGCCGCGACCGCAAGGATAGCCGCGAGGATCGGCCCGATACACGGCGTCCAGCCGAAGGCGAAGGCGAGCCCCATGGCGTAAGCGCCCCACAAGCCCACGGGCTTGGCGACCGCGAGACGCTTCTCCCGCATCAGCCAGGCGATCGGCGTCAACCCGAGAAAATGGAATCCCATCAGGATGATGGCGACGCCGGCTACGATGGAGAGCCAATACGAATAGGCGCGCAGCAAGCCGCCGATGGCGCTCGCGCCGGCGCCGAGCGCGATGAAGACCGTGGAAAAGCCGGCGATGAAGACGAGCGCGGCAAGCGCCGTCTTGCGCCGCGACGGCGCCGGCCGCTCGCCCTCCGCAACATGCTCAAGCGAAGTTCCCGCGAGATAAGCGAGATAGGGCGGCACCAGCGGCAGCACGCAGGGCGAAAGGAAGCTGATCGCACCCGCTGCCAAAGCCGTGACGATGGTAATTTCAGACGTCATGCCATCGGACTGCGGTCTTGAGAGATTGATTCATGTGCCTTGCTTGAGTCCTTGATCGCGCACGCTTTCTCGCTTGCAGGGTTATTCCAACACGCTTGGACGTTAGATGCGCCAAGCGACGCCTTGAAGGCAACACCGAAGAGGCCCGACCCGCGCGGATGTGATGCCGCCGTGATCGGCGCGATCGTGTTGACGCCCCGTGCGGAATCGCGTCCGCTCCGCGCGTTCCCTGGAGGCTCTCGTGCATAATCTCATCACCGACGTTCCTGGCATCCGCATCGGCAATGCGCATGACGCGCGCCTCGCAAGCGGCGTCACCGTCACGCTATTCGACGCGCCGACCGTCGCCGGCATCGCTGTCCTCGGCGGCGGGCCGGGCACGCGCGAGACCGACATGCTGCAGCCGGAAAACGTCGCGCCCGGCGTCGACGCCATCGTGCTCGCCGGCGGCTCCGCCTTCGGGCTCGACGCGGCGTCGGGCGTGCAGGCCTGGCTGCGCGAAAACGACCGCGGCCTGCAGGTCGGCGCCGTGCGCGTGCCGCTCGTCGCACAGGCGATCATGTTCGACCTGCTCAACGGCGGCGACAAGGACTGGAAGCGCTACCCGCCCTATCGCGAACTCGCGCATACGGCGGTCGCGGACGCGCGCGAGACCTTCGCGCTCGGCAGCAACGGCGCTGGCCTCGGTGCCACCACGGTCACGCTCAAAGGCGGGCTCGGCTCGGCGAGCGCCAAGACCTCGACCGGCTTCACCGTCGGCGCGCTGGTCGTCGTCAATTCCATCTCCTCGGCGGTGATCGGCGACGGCCCGCATTTCTGGGCGGCGCCTTATGAGGACGGCAGCGAATTCGGCGGCGTCGGGCTGCCGGCGCGGGTGACGCCGGAAATGCGCGCGCTCACCTGGAAGGGCGCGCCGGTGCGCGCCACCACCATCGCGCTGGTCGCGACGGATGCGCGCTTCGACAAAGGCACCGCCAAGCGCATGGCGATCTCGGCGCATGGCGGCCTGCACAAGGCGCTGCGCTTCGCGCACGGCTACACCGACGGCGACACGGTGTTCGCCGCCGCCACCGGCCACAACGAACGCGCCGTGGACATCGACGCGGTCATCGAGATCTGCGCCGTCGCCGGCGACTGCCTCGCCCGCGCCATCGCCCGCGGTGTCTACGAGGCGACCGCCCTGCCCGACTCCAGCCTGCCGGCGTGGAAGGATAAGTTCGGGGGGTAAATTCCCGGGCTCTTCGAGAGCGCGGCAGCTCGCCTCGTCCCTGCGTGAGGAGGTGTCACATGCGACGCGCAGCCGTGATCGGAGTTCGTCGTGTTTTCGACGGAGCAGGTTTGGCACGCCAAGACACGTTCCTTCGGCCTTCGGCGCCAAGTCCTTCCAGCAGCAGAGAAGGAATGCCCGATAATCGCGTGAGCAGTGCTACGAGCTCGGCTTGTCGATGTGTGTTCGTTTTCAACAATATCGATTTCAGGTGCCGCCGAACGGTCCCGAGCGCGATGTCTTGTCGGCCGGCTATTTGTTTTAGTGACAACGCCATAACAAGTTGGACAGCCACAAGCGCCTCGGATTGAGTCAATCCGAAAAGTTCGCAGATAAGATCGGAATCCAACCGGGCATATTCGTTGAGATCAACGATAATCAGAGCGGTAACCGCCCCATTACTAAGCGGCTCAGTGAATCCGATGCGATAAAAGATAAGCGCTCGATCGTCTATCAAACTGAAATGCAAAAATCTTATCTCGCCGGCGTTCACGGGAACGCCCTGAAGCATCCGCATGAGAGATCTCGTTGCCCATGCGACATCTTCCGGTCCGTGGCGGAAGGCATCTCCTGCATGTCTCGTCAGACAGTGCTCTGCGGTCTCGTTAAACGAAAGAACAGATCCGGATTCGTCCAGAAGTAAGCAACCATCGTGCGCGGTTTCAAGGACATGCAGAAACGCAGATCCCGAGGTCATCCAACCAATTTTTGTTGTGTTGCTCTTGTTCAGCGAGTCACGCCCCCCATGCTGGCGCGTCGTGAACTTCATGAAGTTACTCCCGCGAACACCACGCTAACATGCACGAAGCGTATTGTGCTCCTTGATCAAAACGCGCGACCACGATCCTTCAGTTGAAGCGCCATTTGTTACGACCCAAAGGTGCGGATGCTTCGAAATATCAAAAGCGAGCGCCTGATGAGAGACGCTGCCTCTATGCAGGAACGTCAATGCGTTGTGACTTTTGTCCGCGCAAATAAATCGATCATGCTGCCCTAAATGGGACATCCTAAATTTCCGCGATAGGCCTACGTTTTTCGCTCTTCAGCATCTTCAATCCGCCATGCGGAAAGAGAGGAGCTTGTCATGCGAAGGTCTTTCGCGTTCGCGGTGATCGCATTCGTGATCGCCAACATAGCCACCGTCGTTCTTGCTCAAGCGCAGCGCGCGCCACGCGTTACGACCAACCCCGCCGTTAGCGGTGCTTTCGTTCCGGAATGTATGTTCGACGAAGGCTTTGGCCGATGGGCCAGTTGTCATCGGGGCGGCGGCGGTCCGTAGTTTACTTCGCAGTCCATAGCTTACTAAGGGAAGCTGGCCATCCGGCTTCCCTGCTTTCAGGTCACGCTGAAAGCGGGAGGAGCACATGCGCGCCTTCTTCGCCGGCGTCACGCTGCTGATGGTGTTGACTGTCGGTCCACCAGCTTTCGCCAAGTTTGAAACGATCGAGCTACTGCGTGAGGCGACCATCTTGGTCCCCTGCCTCCCGTGCCTGACGATCGAAGGATACGATGGGGATTGACCGTTCCCCGGATTTCGCTTCGCTCCATCCAGGCTACGGCTCCTCGGTCGTCATTCCGGCCAAGGCGGCGCAGCCGCCGCGAGCCGGAACCCAGAGTCACCGCGCTCGCGATGATGCTTCGAGCGAGCGTCACACGCTCAAAAGATGACGCCGCGCTGCATTTCCGCGCACCGTTGCGGAGTCTGGGTTCCGGCTCTCGAAGAAAAGTTATCTCCGGGGGAACCGACAAGGATTATAGTCTCTTCGTCCACTCCACGAGGGGCGTCTTCCGGAGGCGTCTTGGAGATGGGAGTGGATGCGGCGCCCGCGGGCGTGAGGTCACGCGCCTCACTCACTCGGGGGACACCGGGGCTCCGTCCCCCCGCCACTAGGAGCGGGTGCCAGGAGCTGGCTGAAGGTACGTTCCGTAAGGAATGCTCCGAAGCGCGGTCCCGGGGTATCTACAAACGTCGCGGCGGAACGGGCGCTAGTCGCTCCCCCGCCAGTGTGGAGCGCCGTGAGGCGTGGGCGCCGATCGCAAGGCGCCCGCCACGTCTCGCAAGCGTGGCTTCGGCGGCGTCTCGCACACGCCGCCACTGGATGCGCCTCCCGGCGCTCCACGTCCCCTCATCGCGAGGGGATGCATTCCGCAAACCTCGGGGCGTTCCGCCCGCGAGAATGCGGACGGTTGTTTGAAATTCGGATCAGGAATGAAGCGAGGACTGGATGCCCGCTTTCGCGGGCATGAGCGGAGATTGGTTCGCGGCCTTCCCCTACCCGCTCATTCCCGCGAAAGCGGGAATCCAGCCGGCATTCCGCTCGCTGCAGACTCTGGGTTCCGGGTCTCGCTACGCTCGCCCGGAATGACAGAAAAGCGCGCTCGGCCGGAATGACGGGAGAATTACCCGAACCGCTCGGCGCGGTAGGGCGCTGGGTCGATGAACGGCGTCTGGCCCGTCACCTGGTCGGCGAGGAGCCGGCCGGTCACGGGTCCGAGCGTCAGCCCGTAATGTCCGTGGCCGAAGTCGAGCCAGAGGCCGCGCTGGCCGGGCGCCGGGCCGACGACCGGGGTTGAATCCGCAAACATCGGGCGGCGTCCCATCCAGGTGACGTCGTCGGCGCGCTCGCCGATCGGAAACAGCTCCTTCGCCGCCGGCATCAGCCGGTCGAACTGCACCGGCGTCGGCGGCGCATCGCGGTCGGCGAATTCGGCGCCGGTGGTCAGGCGCAGCCCCTGCTCCATCGGGGTGAGCACATAGCCGTTCTCGACGTCCAGGGTCGGTCGCGTGATCGTCTTGTTGCCGCGTGGCTTGAAGTGGCGGTGATAGCCACGCTTGATGCCGAGCGGCAGGCGGATGCCGAGCGGCGCGAGCACGTCGGGCGTCCAGATGCCGAGCGCGACGACCGCCTGCGGTGCATCGATCGGCCCTTCCGCCGTGTCGACGCGCCAGTTGCTTCCCTGCCGATGCAGCGAGCGCGCATCGCCGTTGACGAAGACGCCGCCGAGTGCGGCGAAGCGCGCGGCATAGGCGCGCGTCACCGCCAGCGGATTGGAGAGGCTGCCGATATGCGGCCAGAACACCGCGTGCTTGAACACCGGCGCGAGATTCGGCTCGAGCGCAAGCGTTGCGTCGACATCGAGCACGCTCGCGGGCACGCCGAGCTCTTTGCACAGGTCGAGCTCCGGCCCGAGATCGGCGAAACGATGCTCGCTGCGGTAAATCGTGATCCAGCCGTTCTTGCGCAGATAGCCGAGCGCATTCGATTCCGCGAGCAGCGTCTCGTGCTCGGCAAGCGAGCGCGACATCAACGGATGCATGACGCGCGCGATCTCTTCCATGCGCTTCGGCGTGGAAGCGGCGCGATACGCCCACAGATACGAGAGCAGCCGCGGCAGCGCCGCCCAGTGGTAATTCGCTTCGGGCGACTGTTTCAGCGCCACGCTCAGAAGCCGCGACAAGTCGCTCGGAAACGCCGTCGGATAGACGCCGGCGCCGCCGATCACGCCGGTGTTGCCGTAGGACGTCTCTTCGCCGGGGCGGCCGCGATCGACCAAGGTCACCGCAAGGCCGCGCTTGGCCAGTTGCAACGCGGCCGATGTGCCGACGATGCCGGCGCCAAGCACGATGACGTCACTACGAGCCATGACTTTTTTGTCCCACGATCACGACGATTTTGGATCGAATCGGCCCAAAGTCGTGAACGTGATCGATACTTGATGTCTTGAGCGGGATGCGGGCGGAAAACCGCTACACACTTTTCCTCATCCCGCTCTAGGATGGCGTGATCAAAAAATGCGGGAGGAGCCGCCAGCTTCCCAGCGGCCCCTCGCCTTGATACTGCCTCCGCAATCCCTGCGCGGCAACGGCGCAGCCCACGATTCGGAGCATTTCCCTTATGCGTTCTGTCGCAGCCGTCGGTGAAGGCCTCGCCTGGCTCGGGCGACAGGGGACGCGCGCCGTCGCGCTGTCGCTGATTCTCGGGCTCGCGGTGCCGCAGCTTGCCGCGCTGCTCAAGCCGATCGTGCCGGAAGCGATTTTCGCCATGCTCACGCTGTCGTTCCTGCGGGTGGAGCCGGCGCATCTGCGCGGCTATTTCGCCCGGCCGGGCCTGGTCGTGGCGGCAGCGGCGTGGCACGTCATCGCGGTGCCACTGGTCACCTGCGGGGGTCTCGTCCTCTTTGGCGTTCCGGCCGCCTCGCCGGGACTTTATCTCGCGCTGGTCCTACAGATGGCGTCGCCGCCGATCATGGCAGCCCCCGCTTTCGCGGCGCGGATGGGGCTCGATGCGGCGCTGTCGCTGGCGGTGATGACGGTGTGCATGCTGCTGACACCGCTGACCGCCGCGCTCTATCTCCAGTTCTTCATCGGGCCGGAACTGACGCTGTCGTCGCTGACGCTCGGGCTGCGGCTGCTTCTGATCGTCGCCGGCTCGGCGCTGGTGGCGACGCTGGTGCGCCGGTTCAGCGCGCCCGGCTGGGTGGCGGCGCAAAAGGAGAAGGTGGACGGGCTCAACGTGATCGCCCTGTTCATCTTCGCCATCGCGGTGATGGAAGGCGTCACCGACCGCTTCGTCGCGACGCCCTTGCTCGTTATCTCGGTGCTCGCCCTGACGTTTCTGGTGGCGCTGGGGCTGACGGCGCTCACCACCCTCGTCTTCGCCTGGTGCGGCATCGAACGGGCGTTCGCAATCGGGCTCGCGGTCGGTCATCGCAACCTGGGGCTGATGATCGCGGCCACAAGCGCCGCCGTGCCGGACATGACGTGGCTCTATTTCGGGCTCTCGCAGTTCCCGATCTACCTGACGCCGCAGCTTCTCAAGCCGCTGGCGCGGCGATTCACGCGAATCCGCGACCGCCGCGTTGCTCCGCCGACGCCCCCGTGATACGCGACGTTTTTAACGGAACCGGCCATGACTCGTCCGCTTCGCATCGCCCCCTCCATCCTCGCCTCCGACTTCGCCAAGCTGGGCGAGGAAGTCCGCGCCATCGACGCCGCCGGCGCCGACTGGGTGCATATCGACATCATGGACGGGCATTTCGTGCCGAACATCTCGTTCGGCCCGGTGGTCGTCGAGGCGATCCGGCCGGTCACCAAGAAAATCTTCGACGTGCACCTGATGATCGCGCCATGCGACCCTTATCTCGAGGCCTTCGCCAAGGCCGGCGCTGACCTCATCACCGTCCACGTCGAGTCCGGTCCGCATGTGCACCGCTCGCTGCAGGCGATCCGCGCGCTCGGCAAGAAAGCGGGCGTGACGCTCAACCCCGGCACCCCGGTCTCGACACTGGAGAACGTGATTGATCTCGTCGACCTCGTCCTGGTGATGTCGGTCAACCCCGGGTTCGGCGGGCAGAAATTCATCCCCTCCGCCGTCGACAAGATCGCCGCCGTGCGCACGCTGGTCGGCGGCCGGCCGATCGATATCGAAGTCGACGGCGGCATCACCGCCGAGACCGCCCCCCTCGCCGCCCGCGCCGGCGCGAATGTGCTGGTCGCCGGCTCCGCCGTGTTCAAGGGCGGCACGACCGAAGCTTACCGCAAGAACATCGAGGCCATCCGCAACGCCGCCGCGCTCGCGCGCGGAGAAGCGACGTGATGCGCGCTCAACAATCCTCCCGAGGCGGCGTGCTCCCCTCCCCCTTGTGGGGAGGGGTCGGGGGTGGGGGTTGTTGTCGGGCCGATAACACTGACCCCCACCCCGATGCGCTTCGCGCATTGACCCTCCCCACAAGGGGGAGGGTAAGAAAGGCACCGTTCGTTGGTTGTTGGCACGCGCCGATGACATCAAAGAAAGCAAAGAGATGATCCCCCGTTATACCCGCCCCGAGATGGCCGCGATCTGGGACCCGCAGACGCGCTACAAGATCTGGTTCGAAATCGAGGCGCACGCGACGGACGCGCTGGCGGAACTCGGCGTCGTGCCGAAAGAAGCCGCGAAGGTCATCTGGGAAAAAGGCCGCGACGCGAAATTCGATGTCGCGCGCATCGACGCGATCGAGGCTGAAGTCCGCCACGACGTCATCGCCTTCCTCACGCATCTTGCGGAAATCGTCGGACCGGAAGCGCGCTTCGTGCATCAGGGTATGACCTCGTCGGACGTGCTCGACACCTGCTTCAACGTGCAGCTTGTCCGCGCCGCCGACATCCTGCTTGCCGACCTCGACAAGCTCCTCGCCGCGATCAAACGCCGTGCCTTCGAGCACAAGCTGACGCCGACCGTCGGGCGTTCGCACGGCATCCACGCTGAGCCGACGACGTTCGGGTTGAAACTCTCGCAGGCCTATGCGGAATTCTCGCGTGCGAAGGAACGGCTCCTGCGCGCGAAGGATGAAGTTTCGACCTGTGCGATCTCCGGCGCGGTGGGGACGTTCGCGCAGATCGACCCGCGCGTCGAAGAACACGTTGCCAAGGCGATGGGGCTGCGTGTCGAGCCGGTGTCGACGCAGGTGATCCCGCGCGACCGCCACGCGATGTATTTCGCGACGCTCGGCGTCATCGCGTCGTCGATCGAGCGGCTGGCGATCGAAGTGCGCCACCTGCAGCGCACCGAAGTGCTCGAAGCGGAAGAGTTCTTCTCCGAGAAGCAGAAGGGCTCCTCGGCGATGCCGCACAAGCGCAACCCGGTGCTATCGGAAAACATCACCGGCCTCTCGCGCATGGTGCGCGCCTATGTGACGCCGGCGCTCGAGAACGTGGCGCTCTGGCATGAGCGCGACATCTCGCACTCCTCCGCCGAGCGCATGATCGGCCCTGACGCGACGGTGACGCTCGACTTCGCGCTCGGCCGCCTCACCGGCCTGATCGACAAGCTTGTCGTCCACACCGACAACATGGCGAAGAACCTCAATCGCTTGGGCGGCCTGGTGCATTCGCAGCGCGTGCTGCTCGCCCTGACGCAAAAAGGCGCGCCGCGCGAGGACGCGTACCGTTACGTGCAGCGCAACGCGATGAAGGTGTGGAAAGGCGACAGCGATTTTCCGGCGCTGCTCAAGGCCGATACTGACGTGCGCAAATACCTGAGTGACGCCGAGATCGACGAGAATTTCGACCTCGGTTATCATCTCAAGCACGTCGACACGATCTTCAAGCGCGTGTTCGGAGAAAGCTAAGCGATGTCAGGAGCGCACGAGATTTGGCGGATCACGGCGACCGAAGCCGTCGCCAAACTGCGCAAAGGCGAACTCTCTCCGCTCGATCTCGTCGACGCTGCGATCGCGCGCACCGAGGCCGTCGACGGCACGATCAACGCCCTTCCAATCCGCCGCCTGGAAGCCGCACGCAAGGACGCGCAGAACTTCCGTCCCGCCAAGAACGGCGAAGATGATGCGCGGGGCTGGCTCGCCGGCTTGCCGATCGCGGTCAAGGATTACAACGACGTCGCAGGCTTGGTGACGACTTACGGTTCGCCGATTTTCGCGAACAATGTCGCGGCGCGCTCGGACCTGACGGTCACACGCCTGCAGGAGCGCGGCGCCATCGTCGTCGCCAAGTCGAACGTGCCGGAATTCGCCGGCGCCAACACCTTCAACACCGTGTTCGGCGCAACGCGCAATCCGTGGAACACGACACTCACGGCCGGCGGCTCATCCGGCGGCGCGGCAGCCGCGCTCGCTTCCGGCATGGTGTGGCTCGCGACCGGCAACGATCTCGGCGGGAGCCTGCGCATTCCCGCAAGCTATTGCGGCATCGTCGGTATGCGGCCGAGCGTTGGGCGGGTGCCGCGGCCGCAATCGGTCGTGCCCTACGATCCATTGTGGGTTGAAGGCCCGATGGGGCGCTGCGTCGCCGACGTCGCGCTGATGCTCGATGCGGAAGCCTATTTCGATCCGCGCGATCCGCTCTCGGTGGCGGCGCCGGAAACGCCCTTCGTCGAGGCGGCACGCCACCCAAAAGCGCCGAAACGCATCGCCTTCACACCCGATCTCGGCGTCGGGCGCGTCGACCAGGAGGTCGCCGATCTTTGCGCAGCGGCCGTGCAGCGTTTCGCCAGCGCCGGCACGCGCGTCGAGGAAGCGCGCGTCGATTTCTCCGGCGCCATCGATTCGTTCCAGGTGCTGCGCGCGGCGCTGGTCGCCTCGGTGCGTGGCCGGCTGCTCGATCAACACCGCGACCAGATCTGCGACGAGATCATCTGGAATATCGAGAAGGGCTTGAACCAGGACGGCGTGAGTTTCGCGCAAGCGGAGCGCACACGCGGCGAACTCTTCATGCGGCTTTCGGCGTTCTTCGCCGATCACGACATTCTGGCCTGCCCGACGGTCGCGGTCGCGCCCTTCCCGGTCGATCAGCGTTACCCGACCGAGATCGGCGGCGTGGCGCTCACCTCCTACATCGACTGGATGTATCTGACGTTCGTGCTGACGCTCACCGGCTGTCCGACGATCTCGGTGCCGATCGGTCTGACCAAAGACGGGCGACCGGTCGGACTGCAACTGATGGGGCGGCCGCGTGGCGATTACGCTGTGCTCGAAGCGGCGGCGGTGCTGGAACAAGCGTCCGGCCTCGCCGCAAGCGTGCCGCGCGACCCGTCCGCCTGACGCAGGAGCAAACGGCGAGCTTTATACGGGCCGGCCGTCGATCATCGCCGTCATCACACGATCGCGGCGAATGAAATGATGGTAGAGCGCCGCGAGGATATGGATCGCGACGAGGCCCATCAGCACGTAAGCGATGTAGATGTGCCAGTGCTCGAAGAAGCGCGAGGCGTCGCGATTTTCCGAGGTGAATTGCGGCACGCGAAACAGCCCGAACCAGTCGGCATAATCCGGCTTGTGCGCACCGGAGTGCGCCCAGCCGAGAAGCGCAACAGTGATCGTCACGGCGTAAAGCGCCCAGTGACTGACATGCGCGGCCAGCCGCTGCCACGCGGGCGTGTCGGCCGGAAGCGCCGGCGCGGGGTTCAATGCACGCCAGAAAACGCGCAGCAGCATCAGCAGCAGCACGACGTAGCCGATATCCGCATGAATGGAGCGATAGAACAGCTTATCGGCGCGCGCGGGGATGTGATTCATCCACCAGCCGTAAGCCAGCATGCCGATCACCAGCACCGCCAGCGTCCAGTGAAAGATGCGGGCTAAAGCGCCCCAGTGGCTCGTCGTATTCTTCAGCATGGTGACACTCATCGTTCTCACGTCACGGCGCGTTGACCGGAAGAATGGTCTTCCCGGATCGCGGCTTGTCCACTGCCATCCGGTGTGGCGGCGCCAGTCGGCGCCGTCGCATTTGCATCTTCGCGGAGAAATCGCAACAGCGCCCAAAGCGCGAGCAGCGATATCGGAAGGGTGACGACGGCGAGCGCGACGAGGAACAAGAGCGTGCCGATGCCGAACAAAGCCGGCACGACCCAGCGCGTGAAGACCTGATAGATCGACGCGAGCACGTCGCGCACCTTCTTGCGTATCGCCGCGCCGCGCGGTGGCGCCGGCGGTGTGCGTCCGAGCCATGCCTTCTCGGCGCATTCGGCGATCTGGTCCTGCACGCTGTCGCTCTTGCGCAGAAAAAGCCACGCCAGCAGCGCCAGAAGCGTGATCGACAGGCTGGGATGGCGAAACATCGGTGCGAGCCAGGGCTTGGTCCATCCCGGCGCGAAATCCGTCACGATCGTGCGGACGCTATCGAGCGAGAACGATGGATAGATCGTCCCGATGACAAACGCCGGCACCGAAAAAACGATCTTCGGCACCTCACAGATATCGCCGACCGGTGACGCGCAGAGCGCCGCGCTGGCGCGATCGACGGCATCCCGCAGATACGCGACGCCGTCGATCAACGGCAAGGCGACGAGCAGCAGGGTGAGCAGCACCGTCCAGAAGTAGACAAAGCGCCGCCGCCGCACGAAGTCCCACGCCGCTTCCATCCATCCGCCTGTCGGTGCGGCTTCCGGGGTAACGGTTCCAGCCGCGTCGACCCGGTCGAACGCTCCCGGCAGGCTGATCGGTGCGTAAGCGACCTCACGGTCGCGAATGCGCGCAAAAACGCTGGCGTGGATTTGCGGCCGCGCGACGAAGACCCCGTGGATCGGATCGTCGCAAAGCCGCGCGACCTGCCGCGGCCCGTAGCGGTAATAACCGGCAACGCCGGCGCGCGAGTCGTAATACTCACCTTGCGGATCGGCGCGGCGGCGCACGTCGGCACGCAAGTCCGCATGAAACAGCAGATCGCGCTCGACCTGGTTCATCATCCAATCAAGCGTGACGTAGGCGAGCCCGTCGTCAGGATAGCCGCCGCCGACATTGGCATGCACGCCAGCGAACCAGACCTGCGTAAGCCGCCCGCCGGTGAGCGCGCGGCGGCCCGTTTGCCGCTCGGTCCACAACACCGGTCGAAACGTCGGCCGCTCATCGTCGAGCGACAACGCCTGCGCGGCGCGCTCGATACGATCGGAGAGCGTGCGGTCGGCGACGCTCATCGGCCAGACCCATTGGTCGATGCCCTGCTTCCATTCGTCGACCGGCATGCCGTAGGCGTCGACCGTATCCCAGACGCCGATGAAGCGGATCGAAGGGATGGCGCGCGGCAGGTCGAGCCGGAGCAACTGTTCCGCGTCCTCCTCCGGCTTACGCAGGAACCAATGCCAGAACATCGGCGGCCGTTGCGGCGACAGCGACGCACGATAGAGGAAGTCGCGCCGGTAAGCCCGATAGGCCCGGCGGATATTGGCGAGCAACTCCGCCTCGGAGCCGCCTTGGACGATTCCGCAGCGCCCGACCAAACCGGCGAGCAGGCGCACCGTGAACGCGCCGCGGCTGAACCCGAACAGATAGATCGCGTCGCCATGCTGATAGTTGCGGCACAAGAACGTGTAGAGGTCGCGGATATTCGCCCAGACGCCGAGCCCGAACGCGCCGCCCAGCAACGCCAGCGGCTTGAAGGTCTCGGTGCCGACGCCGCTCGTATAGAAGACGATCTGATCCGGACGCCCGGGTCCGCCGGTGCAGTCGAGCGCCTGATAGAGCCGCCAGACATTGGTCTTGAACGGGCTGCGCTCGCTGTTGCCCGTCCCATCCGCCAACAGAACGATGTTCTTTGCCACGGGCGCCCCTCTCCCGGACTTGCGTTCGGAGGGTGCGCCGAAACAGGCATGTGGGCAAGCCGCCGGGGCTGAAGAATTGGTTAACGATTGCTCGCCAAAATCCCTCGCTTTCGAGGGATTGAAATCATGCAAATCGGCCGGGCAAAGCGCGCAATCCAACCTGCGGCGGTGCCGCTCGTCCCGGCGCCGCCACTTTCATTGCCCTTGATGGCGAGCCCGAGCCTGCAATCCTCAGGACTTGCGGATCATCTGCCCTCCCTGATGGGGCCCCTTGTCATGTCGCGCGCGCTGCCCTCGCCCCATATCCTCGTCTTCGATTCCGGCCTCGGCGGCCTGACCGTATTCCGCGAGATCGCGAAGGCGCGCCCGGACGCACAGTTTGTCTACGCCGCCGACGACGCGGTCTTCCCCTACGGAAAGATCGAGGAGAGCACACTGATCGCGCGGGTGCTTGAGGTGATGGGCGGGTTGATCGAGACGCATCAGCCGGACCTCGTCGTCGTCGCCTGCAACACCGCCTCGACGATCGTCCTGCCGGACTTGCGCCAGCACTTCGACCTGCCCTTCGTCGGGACCGTGCCGGCGATCAAGCCGGCCTGCGCGGCTTCAAAATCGAAGCGGGTGACGGTCCTCGGCACCGAAGCGACGGTGAAGCGCGAATACACCCACGAGCTGATCCGCCAATACGGCGCCGGCTGCATGGTGGACCTCGTCGGCTCGGCGCGGCTCGCCGCCTTTGCGGAGGCCGAGCTCGCCGGAACGCCCGCGTCGGACGCGGAGATCGCCGCCGAACTCGCCTCCTGTTTCGTGGAAGCGGACGGGCGACGCACGGATACCGTCGTGCTGGCCTGCACGCATTACCCGCTGCTCACCGTCCGATTCGAGGCGCTGACGCCCTGGCCGGTTCGCTTCCTCGACCCGGCCCCGGCGATCGCGCGGCGTGTCGTCAATCTGCTCGGTCCCGCCACCGGATCGCCCGAAAACGGCTCCCTGACGACGGTTTTTACCTCCGGCCGCGAGGCACCAGCGCAGCTTACGGCGGCGATGCCCGGGCTTGTGGCGATAAGTTGAGGCGTCGGACTACAGCATCACCCTATTACGACAACTGTGCTGTCCTAAATAATCCAAAGAAATTTCTGGCGATTACGCAAGCGTCTCAAGTATTCGGCTTGTTTGCGTAATGCCGCCTCGTTAGCCTCCGGCCTGGGCGCGACATTTAGGCACAGGGGGTTCGGTCATGGCCGTAGCTGTCGATACGCCGCCAACCGCGTGGCACTTGAATCGCTGGACACAGCTTGTACTGTGCCTCATCGCCATGATGGCGATCTCAAGCCCGCAATA
>JAFKKS010000473.1 GCA_017304555.1 Hyphomicrobiales bacterium | reverse complement strand
GTTCACGCTTGGCCCCAAGGGCTCTGCCGGGCATGGAGGAACCCCTGTCATCGAGATCGGACCGGTGCCCCCCGTTACGGCGCCCGAATATCTCCTGCGCATCAACCACGCCGGGGGGCCCCCTGGGGCTAAGACGCCCGTGCATATGCACCCGGGATCCGAGACCTTCTACGTGTTGGCCGGCCGGCTCGGACAAAGGACGCCGCATGGGGTCAGCTACGCAGAGGCGGGCCAGCCCATGAACGGACATGGCCCGGGCATGCCGATGGAAGTTTTCAATCCCGGCGCGGTCGATCTCGATCAATTGGTCATGTTTGTCGTGGATGCGAGCAAACCATTCTCGGTGCCCGCTAAGCTGCCCTAGCAGCTGGCGTTTCGGCCACCAGAATCACGGCCCGCCAAATCTCGGTTTGAACGAACCCGGAGACAGTTGGGTGCCAGCTTTTCTCGCTTTGACGGTGGCGGAGAGGGAGGGATTCGAACCCCCGATACGGTTGCCCGTATGCCGCATTTCGAGTGCGGTGCTTTCAACCACTCAGCCACCTCTCCAGTCCGAAGCCTTAAGTGAAAGCGCCCGCTATGTAACGAACTGCGCGCGCCCGAACAAGGCTAAACAGTGGAGAGGCGGCCCTTAGGCCGCCTTTTCGGCCAAACGGTCCATTTCGCGCATGACCATGCGGCGATAGGGACCATCGCCGCGGATCAGGCGGTCCGGCTGCCCGTCCTGCACGATCTGGCCGTTCTGCATGACGACGATCCGGTCGAAGTCGCGGACGGTCGAGAGGCGATGGGCGATGGCGATGACCGTGCGGCCACGCATGAGCCGACGCAGCACCTCGCGAATGGCTTCTTCCGCATGACCGTCGAGGGCGGAGGTCGCCTCGTCGAGCAGCAGGATCGGCGCGTCTTTGAGGAAGCCGCGCGCAATGGCGATGCGCTGGCGCTGCCCGCCGGAGAGCTTCACGCCGCGATCGCCGACCTTGGTGTGGATGCCGTCCGGCAGCTTCCCGATGAAGTCGCATTTCGCCGCGATGGCGGCATCGAAAACTTCCTCGTCGGTTGCGTCGGGGCGGCCGTAACGAATGTTCTCGAGGATCGAGCGCTGGAACAGCGAGACGTCCTGCGGCACGACGGCGATGGTGTCACGCAGGCTCTCCTGCGTCACGCGGGAGATGTCCTGGCCGTCGATCAGAATGCTGCCTTTCTGGATATCGTAGAAGCGCTGCAGCAGGGAGAACAGCGTCGACTTGCCGCTGCCGGACTGACCGACAAGGCCGACGGACTGTCCCGGTTCGAGATTCAGATTGAAATTCTTGAAGATCTTGTGGCCGTCCGGATATTGGAAGCTGACATTGTTGAACGCCACGCGTGCGTTGCGCGGCACCAGCGGTGCGGCCTGCGGGTGGTCCTGCAACTCATGCGGGATCAGCAGCGTCGAGAGCGCTTCCGAAAGGCGTGCGATATGCTGCGTGACGTCGACGAGCGCGACGGCAAGGTCGCGTGTCGCGTGAAGGACCGAAAGGCCGAGCGTGCAGACCAGGATGACGTCGCCCGTTGTCGCCGATCCGCGCTGCCACAGCATGATGGCCCAGGCGAGCAGCCCAAGCGTCAGGATGATCGTGATCGATGCGTGGAACAGGCGCACCTTTTCCAAGTAGATCAGGCTGTGCCGTCGCGCGGTCATTTCCTTTCCGATCGTCGCATTGAAGCGGAGTTGCTCGCGGCGCAGACCGGAAAACGCTTTGACGAGCGGTATGTTGCCGATGACGTCGACCATCTCGCCGTCGACGGCGGCGGCCTTGCTGGCAAAGTCGTGATGCAAAGCGCGGCCCGCCGCGGCAAGACGGAACATCACGAACATCACGACGCCGGCGACCGTTGCGAGCACGATCGCCATCGGCACGCTCACGACCGTGATCAGAGCGATGGCGACGACGGTTGCCGCGCACGGCGGCATCACGTTCCAAAGGAACATGTTCTCGACGGTAAAGATCGCGTTCGACGTCGCGGTGATACGGCTGGCGAGCATTCCCGGAAGCCGGTCGGCGAAGTAGCTGTGCGCATGGCCGGTGAGGTGGCGGAAGAGATCACGGCGCAGATCGCCGGTGACGCGCACAAATGCCGAGCTCGCGATGAAGCTGGCGACACGCCACAGCAGATTGTCCGCGGCAATCAGTGCCACAAGAAAGGCGAAAGCCTGCCACACATGTGACTGAGCGGAGGCGCCGCCGCCGAGTGTGTCGACGAGAAACTTGATTCCGTATTGCGTTCCGACCGAGCAGCCGACCGCGGCGAGCACGGCCGCGACGATGATCGTGTGCGAGACCCAATGTTCGTGAACGTAGCGCGCAGCGAAAGCGAGCGGCCGCCGCGCATATCGAGAAAGATCGACATCGGCGGCATGCGGCGAAGCTTCAATACGATAGTCCTGCGCCTGGAAAAGCGGCATCCTGCCCCTGTTTCTGCGAGAATTCGTGCCGGAGAGTTCGTACCGGACGTGGCGTTGTCTCGCGTAAGAGAGAAGTGCGAACGACGCGCCCCGCGAAATTTACGCGTAAGCGAAACGAAAGTTCCGCACGATTCGTTGTCAAAAATCCGACACCGGCGCATTCGATAAGAATTCGACGGGGCAGGGCTATTTGTCGGGGGCAAAATCGACGAACGTAAGGAGTTACGCGAATGCGTATTGCACAGGTCGCTCCGTTGACGGAGGCCATCCCGCCGAAGCTGTATGGCGGCACCGAGCGCGTAGTCTATTGGTTGACCGAGGAACTGGTCGCGCTTGGCCATGAGGTGACGCTGTTCGCGAGCGGCGACTCTCGAACATCCGCGAAACTCGAAGCAACGTGGCCGCGCGCGCTCCGTCTCGACGGGGCGGTGCGGGATCCGAACGCGCTACATATGGTCATGCTGGATAAGGTTTTTCAGCGCGCAGGCGATTTCGACATCCTGCATTGTCATCTCGACTACTACCGGTGTTTGACAATTTTTCGAAGATTCCAGTCGTCTCGATTTCCGACTCCCAACGGCGCCCCGTGCCGCAGGCAGGATGGGTGCGCACCGTGCATCACGGGTTGCCGGAGAATTTATTGCGACCATCGGGGCGCAAACCTGAATATCTTGCATTCCTGGGACGCATAGCGCCGGAGAAGGCGGTCGATCGCGCCATCCGCATCGCGCAGCGCGTCGGTTTGCCGCTGAAGATTGCGGCGAAAGTGGACAAGGTCGACCAGGCGTATTTCGAGAGTGAGATCGAACCGCTCCTGAGTTTGCCGGGGATCGAATTCATCGGTGAGATCGGCGACCATCAGAAGGCTGATTTCCTCAGCGGCGCGATTGCGCTGATGGTGACGATCGATTGGCCGGAGCCGTTCGGCCTCGTGATGATCGAAGCCATGGCGTGCGGGACCCCCGTCATTGCCTACAATCGCGGCTCGGTGCCAGAAGTGATCGAAGAGGGGCTGACCGGCTTCATCGTTGAAGACGAAATCGGCGCGGTCGGTGCGATCGACCGCTTGTCTCAACTCGATCGCGGGAAAGTCCGCCAGCGCTTCGAGCAACGCTTCACGGCGCGGCGAATGGCGGAAGACTATCTGCGCGTTTATCGCAGCCTTGCCGACAAGGCGCGGCCGCGGCTGCGCATCGCCGCCGCGGAGTAGAGCGCGCGTTACGATTTGGGTGTGATGCCGGTGCGCGGGCGCGTTTCCGGCATCATCGACCACATCCAAAAGAGACCGAGTGCGGCCGCGAATGCCAGCCCGGCGAACGCGGCCGCACTTCCGTAATGGTCGGTGATATAGCCGGACACGGTGGTGCTGACGGACGCGCCGAGCCCGATCGCCGTTCCCATCATGCCGAGCGCGAGATTGAAGTGTCCGGTGCCGCGCGTCACATCTGCGACGATGAGCGGCACCATGACGCCGACGCCGGCCGCGGCAATTCCATCCAGCGCTTGAATGATGACGAGCAGGACCGGATCGCGCACGAACGTGAACAGCGTGCCGCGCAGCACCAGGGCGCTGAGCGCAAGGATCAGAAGCGGCCGGCGCCCGATGAGTTGCGCTTGCCGCCCGACCCACGGCGACACCAGCGCCACCATGATCTGCGGGACGACGATGCAGGCCGCGATCAGAACGGTCGCCCAATCGCCAGCGCGCGTCGTCACGATGCGCGCCATGATCGGAAGCATCGAGGCGTTGGCGAGATGGAAGAGCGCGATGCCGGCGGCGAGAACAAGGAACGGCCTTTGTGCGCCGAGGCGCCACAGGTCCGATAGACGGCGTCCGGTTCGCGGCGCGGCGAGTACGCCGCCGTGCGCGCGCGCAACGTCGATCTCATCGCCACGAATGCGTGTGAGCATGAGAAGGGCAGGAATGACAAGCAGCGCGGTGACGATGAAGACGGAGCGGTTCGACACGAGGTAACCTGCCAATCCCATAGCGCCGGCGGCCATGCCGTTGCCGATCGACGCGAAGCGCGCATTGCGCCCGAGACGCTCACCAATGCCGGCGTGGCCGACGAGTCCGAGACTGATCGCCGCCATGGCCGGACCGAGGGCGCAGCTTGCAAGCGCATGCACGACGGCGGCCGCGAGCACGACCGGAT
>JAFKKS010000259.1 GCA_017304555.1 Hyphomicrobiales bacterium | reverse complement strand
ATCAGGCGCGGCCGAGGATCTTCGCCAAGCAGATCATCAAGCCGGAAATGCTGTTCGAGCGCGTCGTTGAGATCGACGAACGCGTGCGCGCCGATGGCACGGTCGAACGCGCCCCGGATCTTGCGGCGGTGCGCAAGGTGCTCGAACAGGCGAAAACGGACGGGCTCAAAGCCGTCGCCGTCGTCTTCATGCACGCCTATCGCTATCCGGAGCATGAGCGCGCCGTCGCCGATCTCGCGCGCGAAACCGGCTTCGCGCAGGTCTCCGCGAGCCATGAGGCTTCGCCGCTGATCAAGCTCGTCTCGCGCGGCGACACGACCGTGGTCGACGCCTACCTCTCACCGATCCTGCGCCGCTACGTCGCGCAGGTGGCGGGCGAGATGGGGGTGGATGCCGACGGCGCCGAAGCGACGCGCCTCATGTTCATGATGTCGTCGGGCGGGCTCACGGCGGCGGATCTGTTCCAAGGCAAGGATGCGATCCTCTCCGGTCCGGCCGGCGGCGTCGTCGGCATGGCGCAGACTGGACGCGCGGCCGGCTTCGACCGGCTCATCGGCTTCGATATGGGTGGCACCTCGACGGACGTGTCGCACTACGATGGCGAATACGAGCGCGCCTTCGAGACGGAGGTCGCGGGCGTACGCATGCGCGCGCCGATGATGCTGATCCACACCGTCGCGGCGGGTGGCGGTTCGATCCTGCATTACGACGGCGCACGCTTTCGCGTCGGACCGGATTCCGCCGGCGCCAATCCCGGGCCGAAATGCTACCGGCGCGGCGGCCCGCTCGCCGTCACCGACGCCAACGTGATGGTCGGCAAGCTCATCCCGGACTTCTTCCCGAAGATCTTCGGCCCGGCGCAGGATCGGCCGCTCGACGACGAAAGCGTGCGTGCCGCCTTCGCAGGCCTCGCGAAAGATGTCGACGGCAAGACGGCGGAAGAGATCGCCGACGGCTTCATCCGTATCGCCGTCGAGAACATGGCGAACGCGATCAAGAAGATCTCCGTGCAGCGCGGCTACGACGTGACGCACTACGCGCTCAACTGCTTCGGCGGCGCCGGCGGGCAGCATGCCTGCATGGTCGCCGACGCGCTCGGCATGACCAAGGTGCTGATCCACCCGCTCTCGTCGCTCCTCTCGGCGTACGGCATGGGGCTCGCAGATATCCGTAGCGTGCGCCAGCAGGCGGTCGAAGTGCCGCTTGAGGAATCGCTCACCGCCATTGGTGAGATCGCAGACCGCCTCGGCAGCGCGGCGCGCGACGAGGTCGTCGGCCAAGGCGTGCCCGCGAAGGACGTCGTTGTGCATGTGCGCGCGCACGTCCGCTACGCCGGCACGGATACGACGCTGGAAGTGCCGGCTTATACGTTGTCGCCATCCTTCGAGACGCGCCCTTCGGGCGCTCCTCAGGATGAGGGCCAGACAAGAGGCGCCACCGATATCCCGCCTCATCCTGAGGAGGCGCGTAGCGCCGTCTCGAAGGACGAGGCGGCTCCCTCGATCGAAGCGATGAAATCCGCGTTCGAGGACGCGCACAAAGGCCGCTTCGGATTCATCGACGAGACGAAGCAGCTCGTAGTCGAGGCGGTGTCGGTCGAAGCGATCGGCGGCGCGGCGACGTTTTCAGAACCAGAGAGCCAAACAACGACCGCCGCCCTGCCCGCGCCAGCACGCATGACGCGCTTCTTCTCCAACGGAGCCTGGCATGACGCGCGTGTCTTCACCCGCGACCAGCTCGCGCCCGGTCAAACCTTGCCCGGCCCCGCGATCGTCATCGAGCCGCATCAGACCATCGTGGTCGAGGACGGGTGGCGTGCGACGCTGACGGCGAAGAACCATCTCGTGCTCGAGCGCACCGTTGCGCTCGCGCGCGAGCACGCGATCGGCACGCAGGCCGATCCCGTGATGCTCGAAGTGTTCAACAACCTCTTCATGTCCATCGCCGAGCAGATGGGCGTGGCGCTGCAGAACACGGCCTATTCTGTGAACATCAAGGAGCGGCTCGACTTCTCCTGCGCCGTGTTCGCGGCCGACGGCACACTGGTCGCCAACGCGCCGCACATGCCGGTGCATCTCGGCTCGATGGATCGATCCGTCGAGACCGTGATCCGCGACAACGAGGGCAAGATCCAGCCGGGCGACGTCTATGCGATCAACGCGCCGTATAACGGCGGCACGCATTTGCCCGACATCACGGTCTGCACGCCGGTGTTCGACGACGCGCAGAAAGAAATCCTCTTCTGGGTCGCCTCGCGCGGGCATCACGCCGATGTCGGCGGCATCTCGCCCGGCTCGATGTCGCCCAACGCGACAACGATCGACGAGGAAGGGGTCTACATGGACAACTTCAAACTCGTCGACCGCGGCCGCTTCCGCGAGAAGGAGCTCTACGCCGCGCTCGAAGGCGCAAAGTATCCCGCGCGCAATCCGCTGCAGAACGTCAATGATCTGAAAGCGCAGATCGCCGCCAACGAGAAGGGCGTGCAGGAACTGCGCAAGATGGTGACGCATTTCACGCTGCCGGTCGTCGAAGCCTACATGCAGCACGTACAGGACAATGCGGCGGAAAGCGTGCGGCGCGTGCTCGACCGACTGCACGATTCCGAATTCAGCTACGAGATGGACCAGGGCACTTTCATCAAGGTGAAGATCACGGTCGACAAGGCGAAACGCGAGGCGACGGTCGACTTCACCGGCACCTCGCCGCAACAGCCGACGAACTTCAACGCGCCGGAGCCGGTCGCGCGCGCGGCGGTGCTCTATGTCTTCCGCGTTATGGTCGATGACGACATCCCGATGAATGCCGGGTGTCTGCGCCCGATCAACATCGTGATCCCGAAGAAGTCGATGCTGTCGCCGGAATATCCGGCCGCCGTCGTCGCCGGCAATGTCGAGACCTCGCAAGCCGTCACCGACACCCTGTTCGGCGCACTCGGCGCGCTCGCCGCCGCGCAAGGCACGATGAACAACCTCAACTTCGGCAACAAGAAGTATCAGTACTACGAGACGATCTGCTCCGGTTCGCCGGCGGGGCCAGGCTTCGACGGCACCGACGCTGTGCACACGCACATGACGAATACGCGTCTCACCGACCCGGAGGTGCTCGAGTTCCGCTATCCGGTCGTGCTCGAAGACTTCCACATTCGGAAGGATTCCGGCGGCAAGGGCGAATGGAAGGCCGGCGACGGCATCCGCCGCACCATCCGCTTCCTGGAGGAGATGGAGTGCACCATTCTCTCCGGGCACCGGCGCGTGCCGCCGTTCGGGCTGGTCGGCGGCGAAGCGGGGCAGATCGGCGAGAACGCCGTGCGCCGCAAGGACGGCTCAGTGGAAAAACTGCAGGGGTGCGACTCGACGACCATCGGCGCCGGCGAAGCGATCATCATCCAGACGCCAACGGCGGGAGGCTACGGCGACGCAAAGAAGCGGCGGACCACCTAGCCGCAGCGCAGCGAGACGCAGCATTGAAGGACGATATTGGGAACATTTTCGCCGCGGATCGATTTCTAAGTCGCATGCAGCCCCGCTGGGGGGCCGAAGCAATGGGGAAATCACGCCATGGAAGACGCGCAAATCGGCTGGATCGCGGCAATCATCATCGGCGGTCTCGCCGGCTGGTTCGCGGAAATGTTCATGAAAAGCGACGCGGGCGTGTTCATGAACATCATTCTCGGCATCGTCGGAGCGGCGCTCGCAAACTTCCTGCTGTCGCTGGTCAACGTCAGCCTGGGCGGGTGGATCGGCTATCTGATCGCCGGCTTCGTCGGCGCCTGCATCCTGATCTTCATCGCACGCGCGCTTAAAGGGCGGACGGCATAACGGCGTAGCGCGGCCTCGTAGCCCGGGTTGAGCGAAGCGAAACCCGGGGCTGTCCGTGCTGGGCGCTCTCACAAAGCGCCGTCATGCCCGGCCTCGTGCCGGGCATCCACGTCTTCACTTCAACGACGCAAGAAAGACGTGGATGGCCGGGACAAGCCCGGCCATGACGGATTGATCGTGGGCGGATGGACCTTCTCACATCGCTCTCGCACTACGCGCTCGGCCGGAACGACGCGAGGGGCAAGACCTCGTTCTAGTGTCCCCCGCCTGCCCCGGCCGCAGCCGGTGCGGGTTTGCTCAAGATCACCGACATCAGCGAAAGCGCGATAAACAAGACCGTCAGCATCAGGAAGATGTCGGCGTAGCCCATCACGATGCCTTCCCGGCGCGCGAGCAGCGACATCTGCTTGAGCGCCATCGCATGCGCATCGCTGCCGAAACTCGCGAAGCGCTGCGTCAAGTTGTTGAGCATCTCCATCGCCGCCGGGCGCGACCAGGTCACGGCATCGTGCAGCCGGGCAAGATGCAGGTCGATGCGATCGTTGAGCTGCGTATTGATGATCGCAAGGCCGACGGCGCCGCCGAGATTACGCGTGAGATTGAACAGGCCCGACGCGTTCTTCACCCGCTCCGGCGGCAAGGTGCCGAGCGCGATGTTGGTGATCGGGATCATCGCCAGCATCAGGCCGACGCCGCGGTAGATCTGCGGCCAGAACAGTTCCCAGAAGTCCCAATCCTTCGTCAGGTAGTGCATGTCCCACGTGCCGAGCGCGAACAGCACGAAGCCGAACGAGAGCATGATGCGCGGGTCGACCTTGTTGGTCAGCGCGCCCGCGACCGGCGCCGTGAGGAACATGGCGATGCCGGAGACGAACATGGTCTCGCCGATCATCAACGCGTTGTAGCCACGCACCTGCGCGAGGTAGAGCGGATAGAGATAGGTCAGGCCGTAGAGCCCGATGCCGAGCACGAACGAGAACAGACTGCCAAGACCGAAATTGCGATTGGCGAAGGCGCGCAGGTCGACGATCGGCTCGTGTGCAATAAACACGCGCACGAAGAACGCGATCGCCGACGCGGCCGCGACAAACGCAAGCAGCGTGATCGTGCTGCTATCGAACCAGTCGTCACGCGGCCCTTCCTCCAGCACATATTCGAGCGTGCCAAGGAAGCCGGCCATGAACAGCAGGCCCCACCAGTCGAACTTCTCGAACAGCTTGAAGTCGGGCTTGTCGAAATCGATCAGCGCGAGCGCGGCCAGCGTCACGCCGATGCCAGGTATGACGTTGATGAAGAACAGCCAGTGCCACGACATCGCTTCCGTCAGGTAGCCGCCGATCGTCGGGCCGATGGTCGGCGCCAAGGTCGCGACGAGGCCGATCATCGGCGTCACCACCGAGCGCTTCGAGACCGGGAAGATTATGAAGGACGTGGCGAAGACCGTCGGGATCATGCCGCCGCCGATGAAGCCTTGTATGGCGCGCCACACGATCATTTCGTTGATCGAACTGGAAAGGCCGCAGGCAACGCTCGCGGCGGTGAAGCCGCCGGCCGAAATGGCGAACAGAATGCGGGTGCCGAGCACGCGCGACATGAAGCCGGAGAGCGGGATCGCGATCACTTCCGCGATCAGATAGGACGTCTGCACCCACGAGATTTCGTCGGTCGATGCAGCAAGCCCCGCTTGGATTTCGGTCAAGGACGCCGAGACGATCTGGATGTCCAGGATCGCCATGAACATGCCGAACACCATCGCGAGGAAGGCAAAGAGCCGGCGCGGATCGATGTGATCCGCGCCGGCGTCCGCTCCGGCGGCGGCGGGGACACCCGACGTCGGAGGGAAAGTGGTTGCGCTTGCAGTCGTCATGACGAGCGACCTTCTGCGAAATCAGTTGCGCGAAGTCAGTTGGCAGCGTGAGCGACACCGCGCGAGGCGACCGGCGACGGCCTGGACGCCGCGCTGCCCTTGGTATTCACACTGACGACGACCGACATGCCCGGACGCAGCACCCGCTCGGCGGCGACATCGGCCGGAACGCGGATGCGCACCGGAACGCGCTGCACGATCTTGGTGAAGTTGCCGGTCGCGTTGTCGGGCGGCAGCAGCGAGAACACCGAGCCGGACGCCGGCGCGAGCGAAGTCACAGTGCCCTGGATCGTCGCGTCGGGAAGCGCATCGACGGCGACGTCGACCTTCTGCCCGGCGCGCAGGCCAGCCAGTTGCGTCTCCTTGAAGTTCGCGTCGATGTAGATGTCATCGAGCGGCACGAGGCTCGCGAGGCGCTGCCCCGGCGTCACGTAATCGCCGACCTGCATCGCGCGGTTGCCGAAGACGCCGTCGATCGGCGCGCGGATCACCGCGAAGGAGAGGTCGCGCTCCGCCTTGGCGAGCGCGGTCTTGAGTTCGTCGAGCCCGCGCTCCGCTTCCTGCTGCTGCGCCTTGAGCACGTCGATCCCGGCCGTCGCGGCATCGAGCGCGGCTTGCGCGCTCTGCACGGCAGCGTTGGCCTGGTCGCGATTGGCGAGCGCCGTCTCCAGCGTCTGCTTGCTGGCGTAGTCGCGGGCGGCAAGCGCGTTCTGGCGGTCGAGTTCCGACTGCGCCCGCTTGGCGCCCGCCTGGGCGGAGGCAAGCTGCGCCTGCGCCTGCTCGACGCTCGCGCCCTGCGCGACGATTTGTTGGCCGATGCGCGCGACCGCGGCCCCTTGCGTGCCGACCTTCTCACGCGCCGCGTCGACCGCCAGCCGATAGTCGCCGTCATCGATCGAGGCGATCACATCGCCGGCGTGGACATAGGTGTTGTCGTCGATATTGATCTTGGAAACGTAGCCGGAGACCTTGGCGGCGAGCGTCGTGTTGGACGCGCGGACATAGGCGTCATCCGTCGACACGGTGAAACGACCGACAGTCCACCAGTGGTAGCCGTACCAGCTCCCGCCCGCGAGCGCCGCCAGCAACACCGCGCCGAGCACCAGCCGCTTCGGGCTCCGGCGCTTGGCGGGCGCGGCCGAGGCGTCAGACGTCACCGCCACAGCTCCTCCGCCAGCGGGCGCCTCGGAGGGAAGACCGGGTGAAGGCTCAGCATCCCTCTTGAGCGACACGGCGGGTTGTTCGGCCGTCTCCACGGATGCTTGCTCCGCAGTCAGTCGATGCAACGCGGCTTCGCCTTCCTGGCGCTGCGCCGCGTCCTGCTCCGACACCCCTTGAACCATCTGTTCGCCGCTTCGCTTCGGTTCCGCGTACATGGTCTGCTCCGTGCCTTTGTCAGTCCCACCCGGTCACGGATCAGATCATTGACCGAACGGTTCGGTCACCTTATATGGATCATAGCTGAGGAAGTCAAGTTTGACCGAACCGTTCGGTCATGCACATTTATTTGACGACCCCTGCTAACGTGCAAGCTTGGGAAAATCGTCGGGAACCGGCCTGATTCGCCGGAAGCCCGGAGGAGGAAGTAGAATGGCACCCCTGATCACCCTGCCCCCCGCGCCAACGGCGCCGGAAACGGCGGAAGCCAGCGCCAAGCGCCGGCAGATCACGGAGGGGGCACGCCAGGTCTTCATGACCCACGGTTTCGACGCCGCGAGCATGAGAGAAATCGCGCGCGCCGCCGGCGTCTCCAAGGGGACGCTTTACGTCTACTTCGAGAACAAAGAGCAGTTGTTCGAGGCGATTGTGCATGAAGAGTGCACGGCGCAGGCCGAACAGATCTTCCGCCTCGACCCTGACGACCCGGATGTCGAAGGCGTTCTCAACCGGCTTCTTTGCGCTTTCGTCGCTTTCGTTTGCCGCATCGGCGCCGCCTCTCCTGTCCGCACCGTCATCGCGATCGCGGACCGGATGCCGGAGATCGGCCGGCGTTTCTATGAAACCGGCCCCGGCCGCGGGATCACAGCGCTCGAGGCCTATCTGCAAGCACAGGTGGACGCCGGCACGCTTGTGATCGACGACTGCCATGTCGCGGCAGCACAACTGATCGAGGCGAGCCAGGCGCCGTTGTTCAAGCCGATCATCTTCAACGTGGATTCGCCGCCGACGGAGGAGCGCATCGCTTACGTCGTCGGGATCGCCGTTCGCACGTTCATGAAGGCGTATCGGGCGTAAAGAAACCGCGCACGCTAACGTGTCTCAGACCGTCATGCCCGGGCTTGACCCGGGCATCCATCTTCTTCGCAAGAATGCTGGATTGCCGGGTCGAGCCCGGCAATGACGAGGCCGGGGCTGCTCGTACAGTTACGCCGCGGCCTTCAGCAGGCCTTCCTGCTGCAGCGCTTCCTTGACCTTCGGACGATCGCCGACGCGCGTCATGAACGCGGCGATGTTCGGATATTTGGCAAGGTCGATGTGATGCACGCTCGACCAGCGCAGCACCGTATAAAGATACGCATCGGCGACCGTGAACTGATCGCCCAGCAAATATTTTTTGCCCGCCAATTGCTTGTCGATATAGGTGAAGCGCGCGGCGAGATTGTCCTTCACGATCGCTTTGTAGGCGTCCGGCGTGTTCGGCTTGAACAGCGGCGTGAAGCTCTTGTGAATCTCGGATGTGACGAAGTTCAACCACTCCTGCGCGCGATAGCGTTCCTTGCTGCCCGCTTGCGGAACGAGTTTCGCGGCCGGCGCCTTGTCGGCGAGGTACTGCACGATCGCCGGCCCTTCGGTCAGCAGCTCTCCGCCTTCGATTTCAAGCACCGGGACCTGGCCCTTGGCATTCACTTGCCAGAAGTCGGTTCCCTTCTCGGTTTTCTTGGTTTTGCCGTCGACCTTCTCGAGGTCGATCTTCAAGCCGGCCTCACACGCGACGATATGCGGCGACAGCGAACATGCGCCGGGCGAATAATAAAGCTTCATGAAATTTTCTCCGGAGTCGTCGCGGCGGGACCGCGACCAGTGAGACTCCGGATATCGTGATCCTCCACCGCGAACTCAAGCGTCACGCCTTCACGTTACGCCATGTCGTCAGCGGACTTCGTGTGAAGACCGCCTCAGTCTTCGCCCGGAATCGCGAGCGGCAGTTTCACCTTGATCGGCGATTCCGGCTCGGCGGCAAAACCCATGCGGCCGGAGCCCATGCCGGGATAGCGATCGCGCGCGCGCTGCGCCACGACATCGCCGGAGATCGCCTTCGGCTTGCAGACAACGCGGCCGCTGCGCCGGCGCGCCAGGTCGACGTGAATATGGTTGTAGTGGAAGTGGTTCGAGCCCGGCGCGAGCACCGTCGAGAATTGATCGCAGGCGGCGGCCTGCACGTCGTGCAAGAAGCCCTGTTCCTCCGGCAAGCCCTTCCACCCATGCTGCACGCTGATCTTGCGTCCGTCGGCAAGCTCAAACGCCGCGATGTCGAGTGCGTTGCCGAACGCATGTTCCGAGATCGGCGCGCCGCGCTGACCGTTCATGCCGCGGCAGGAATATGCGGAAATCTGCTTGATCTTGACGACCGGCTGGCCGAACCAGCGCAACGCCGCCGGCTGCACGGAGTCTGCCATCCAACGGTCGAGCGCGGCGATCAAGGGACACGCGAGCGTCGCGGTCGGCGAGATCATCGCCATGCTGCTCGCCGTCGACATCGGCGCCTGACCGCGGCCGAGGGGCTGCGGCGCGCTTTCAGGGCGTTCGCTGATATTGTGCTGCTGCGGATAGCGCGACGGCTGGGCTGGATACGGTCGAGCGCCCTGCGCGATGGGCGCTTCGGATAGGCCGGGCTCATCGCCGACGACCGCTTCCTCCTCGTCCTCACCTTCTGTTCCGGGAGGGCGAATGGACATCGGACCACTTGCTGCTGCCGCACTCGGGGCCGGATCGGAATAGCGCGGTGACGGCGCCGCGCTACGCGTCGGTTCCGGAATCGGGAAGCGGTTCGGGATTGCGCCGGGCGGGCGCATCGTTTCGGCAAAGCCGAGCGCCGATGACACCTCGCCGATGGCGGAGACCTTGAACGGATAGTCCGCGCCACACACGCCCGGACCTTGGATCGCCTTGATCTGGCTGATCAGATTCGTCTGCTTGATCGCGCCTGATTTCAGGCACGTCGCTTCCGCCTCACGGCGCCACGGCTCGCGCTCCTGCACGTTGACAAAGCCGCGACCGCAGCCAGCAAGCGACAGGGCGACGACGGAGCCGACGAGATACAGGGCTACTCGCGTCATTTCCGCACAATGTGCGGCATTCTCTTAAGGCATCATCAACGGACGCAGCCGGGCGAATCGCAAGAAAATGCCACATCATCCGGCTCGCAAGCGCGAGAAAGCAGCGTCTCTGCAAAGATTTATGCAGATTTGCAGCGTCCGGAAAAAGTACAGTTTGCTCTAAGACTTGTTAACCATGGCGCACAATTTGCCTGCGCGCTGACGAGAGCCACTTCTGCGCTGCAGCACATTTGGCGCTTGGGGAACAGTTCGCATCTGTTAGACTTAAGTCGTGCAACGAACGAGGAGGCCCCTTCCATGGGCGTTGCGTTGAAGCTGAATATGGTCGCCGCCTTCGTGGCGTTCGCCTTTATCGGTGCGATCCTTATCGGCGCTCTCTGAAACGGGGTAGGCGAAATAACAAAGCCTCATCCTGAGGCGTATCGTCAGGACAACGGCATCACGATTCGAACACCGGAAGAGCGTCGCTCTCCGGTGTTCTCGTTTATGGTGTTCTCGTTTGTAGACCAACTCATCGCAGGCGGGAGGGCACAATGCGGCCGAAGACACTTCTTGAGATGGCGGGCGCGACCGCAACGCCGCCCGATCTCGCGAATTGCACGGTGGTCGTCATCGACGCGCAGCGCGAATATGTCGACGGCGCTTTGCCACTTTCCGGCGTGAAGGAAGCGCTGACGGAGATCGCGAAGCTCCTCGATCGCGCGCGGCATCTCGGCGCCCCGGTCACCCACATCAAGCATCGCGGCAAAGCGGGCGGCGCGTTCGACCCTGACGCCCCGCGCGGCCAGATCGCCGAGGAGGTCTCGCCAGCAGCCGGTGAAACCGTCATCGAAAAGACGCTGCCCAATTCCTTCGCCGGGACCGACCTCAAAGCGCACCTCGACACGCTTGGCCGCAAGCAACTCGTCCTTGCCGGCTTCATGACGCATATGTGCGTCGAAGCGACAGCCCGCTCCGCGCTCGATCACTGCTTCCAGGTGGCGGTTCTCGCGGCCGGCACAGCGACGCGCGACCTGCCCGATCCGCTGAGCGATGCGACGATCAAGGCTGCGGAAGTCCAGCGCAATGCGCTGACCGCGCTTTCCGACCGGTTCGCAACGATCGTGCGTGACGTCGGCGCGCTCAAGAGCTAGCGAGCGGTCACCACTGGCGGTCCAAAGGTCGAAGAGGCTCTCCCACCTGACCGTCATGCCCGCGCTTGTCGCGGGCATCCACGTCTTTTCTATTCGTTGTAAGCAAGACGTGGATGGCCGGGACAAGCCCGGCCATGACGAAGGAAGCTAAGCACTTAGGGGCTGACGTCGATCAGCGGCGCGATGAGCTGCCGGTACGCAAAGTCGACCTGCTTGTATTCGTCCTCGCACATGTCGGCACGATCACTCGGCAGGTAGCCGACTTTCACCACGTCGGCGAAAAGCTCCTTGTCCGAGCCGTAAGCGATGCAAAGAAGATTGTAGAGGCGCTGCGCGGGCGTGCCGTGCTCGTCCGCATACGTGACATGACGGCCGATGCGCAATCGCGGGCGTGAAAGGTCGCGCGGGCTCCGGATCTTCAACTCGCTGGCATAGGCGAACGCCGTCCCCATGATCAGCTGGAGTTTTCTCTCCTTCGGCAACTGCAGCGTATGATACGCGGCGACCTGATCCGCCGCGTCCTCTTCTCTGCCGAAAACGGGGATCTTGAGAAGATCGAACATTGCGTGACCCGCCTCGTGAAGGAACGTGTCGGACAGCGGACCGACGAACGCTTCCTCCCGCGAGATCATGGCCGGGCGCTTCGGTGAGTTTGCGTTTTGCCAAACCTCGTCAACGTATTCGTAGCAGACGGTGACGATGGCATCCTCGTAGAACGCATTCGACTCGCCGTCACATCCCTTCAATTCCAGCCGCAATGTGCGGGGCCAACGTATCCGCTCGAGAATTTGTTTGACGCGCTCGAGCGCCCGCTTTTCTTTCAGCAGATCGTAGAGCGGCTTATGCGCCAGGTTCGTCGGCTCCACGTAAGCGATGACGATCCGCTCGGATGGCGGCGGGGGCGTCTGCGCCGCCGTCACCGCAGGCTGCATCATGCCAACACAAGTGGCGAAGAGGCTCGCCAAACTGCATCGCAGGGGAAAACGGCGGCGCATGGTCAACCTCGTCATAGGCAACATCGTCGCCGCTATAGCTTATCAGGAGCGCCCTGCTGTAGCCATGCTCCACAGCATGAGCATGACAGGCCGAGCGCTGCTTATGCCGCGTCCTTCTTCGCGGCGGTCGGCGCATAGTTGAGGATCGGCGCGAGCCAACGCTCGGCGTCCTCGACCAGCCACCCCTTACGCGCCGCATAGTCTTCGACCTGATCGCGCTCGATCTTGCCGACGCCGAAATACTGGCTCTGCGGGTGACCGAAGTAGAGGCCACAGACCGAAGCGCCCGGCCACATCGCAAAGCTTTCCGTCAGCTTCACACCGATACGTTCCTCGCCGGCAAGAAGCTTGAACAGGGTCGCCTTCTCGGTGTGATCGGGTTGCTCCGGATAGCCGGGCGCCGGCCGAATGCCGTGATATTCCTCGCGCACCAAAGCTTCCGCACTGAGCTTCTCATCCGGCGCATAGCCCCAAAGCTCCTGCCGCACGCGTTGATGCATACGCTCGGCAAACGCTTCCGCCAGACGATCGGCCAGGGCTTTCACCAGGATCGCCGAATAGTCGTCGTTCGCGCGCTTGAAACGGATGGTCGCGTCTTCTTCGCCGACGCCGGCGGTGACGACGAAGCCGCCGATATAGTCGGCAACGCCACTGTCCTGCGGCGCAATGAAGTCAGCCAGCGCGATGTTCGACTTGCCTTCGCGGCGCACCAGCTGCTGACGCAGGGTGTGCAGCATGGTCAGCGGCTCGCCACGCGTCTCGTCGGCATAGACGGCAATGTCGTCGCCGATCGCGTTCGCCGGCCAGAAGCCAACAACGGCGCCCGCCTTGAACCAGCCCTCGCTCGTGATCTGACGCAGCATCGCCTGGGCGTCGTCGTAAAGCCCGCGCGCGGCTTCGCCGAATTTCTCATCCTGCAGGATTGCGGGGAACTTCCCCTGCAACTCCCAGGTCGAGAAAAACGGCGACCAGTCGATGTAGTTGACGAGTTCCTCGACCGAATAGTTCTCGAAGACGCGGGTGCCAAGAAAGGACGGACGCCGCGGCTTTGCATCGCCTGTCCAATCGAGCTTCAGCCGGTTCTCGCGCGCGGCGGCGAGTGGCAGGCGCTTCTTGTCGTCCTGCGCACGCGCATGCGCCGCGGCGATCTTGGCGTATTCCTTCCGCACCTCGGCGATGTAGGCCGGCTTCGCCTGTGCCGACATGAGCGACGACGCGACGCCGACGGCGCGGCTGGCGTCGTTCACGTAGACCGTCTGACCGCGATGATAATTCGGATTGATCTTAACGGCGGTATGCACGCGGCTCGTGGTCGCGCCACCGATCAAGAGGGGCACCTCGAAGCCCTGCCGCTCCATCTCGGCGGCGACGTGGCACATCTCGTCGAGAGACGGCGTGATCAGGCCGGACAATCCGATGATGTCGACTTGCTCCGCGCGCGCGGTCTCAAGAATCTTCGTCGCCGGCACCATCACGCCGAGGTCGATGACCTCGTAGTTGTTACATTGCAGCACGACGCCGACGATGTTCTTGCCGATGTCGTGAACGTCGCCTTTCACGGTCGCCAGCAGGATCTTGCCGGCGCTGTTGCTCTGGCCTTTGTCGTTCGCGGCCTTCTCCGTTTCCATGAACGGCAGCAGATGTGCCACCGCCTGCTTCATCACGCGCGCAGACTTCACCACCTGCGGCAGGAACATCTTGCCCGAACCGAAGAGGTCGCCGACGACGTTCATGCCGTCCATCAGCGGCCCTTCGATCACGGAGAGCGGACGCTTCAACGCCAGCCGCGCCTCTTCCGTATCTTCGACGACGAAGTCGGTGATGCCATGGACCAAGGCGTGCGACAGCCGCTTCTCGACGGTCCATTCGCGCCAGGAGAGATCGGCCTCCTTCTTCTCCTTGCCCTGCCCGCGATAACGCTCCGCAAGCGCCAGCAGGCGCTCGGTGCCGTCAGGGCGGCGATTAAGCACCACGTCCTCGCAGGCTTCGCGCAACTCCGCATTGAGATCGTCATAAACCGCCATCTGCCCGGCGTTGACGATGCCCATGTCCATGCCCGCCTTGATGGCGTGGTAGAGGAACACGGAGTGCATCGCCTCGCGCACCGGCTCGTTGCCGCGGAACGAGAACGAAAGGTTGGAGACGCCGCCGGAAATATGCACATGCGGCAGGCTCTCGCGGATGCGCCGGGTCGCCTCGACGAAGGCGACGCCGTAGCCGTTATGCTCTTCAATGCCGGTCGCGATCGCAAAGATGTTCGGATCGAAGATGATATCTTCCGGCGGGAAGCCCACTTCGTCGACGAGGATGCGGTAGGCGCGCGTGCAGATCTCGACCTTGCGCTCCAGCGTGTCGGCTTGCCCTTTCTCGTCGAACGCCATGACGACGACGGCCGCGCCGTAGCGGCGCACGATCTTGGCATGTGTGACGAAGGCTTCCTCGCCCTCCTTCATCGAGATCGAATTCACGATCGCCTTGCCCTGCAGGCACTTCAGCCCTGCCTCGATGATGGCGAACTTGGAGGAATCGACCATCACCGGCACGCGCGCGATGTCCGGCTCGGAAGCGACAAGGTGCAGGAACTCGACCATCGCCGCTTCGGAGTCGAGAAGCCCCTCGTCCATGTTGACGTCGATGATCTGTGCGCCGTTCTCCACCTGGTCGCGCGCGACCACGAGCGCCGCGGGAAGATCGCCCGCGGTGATCAATTTGCGAAATTTGGCCGAGCCGGTGACGTTCGTGCGCTCACCGACATTGACGAAGGGAATTTCCGGCGTGAGCGTGAACGGCTCAAGGCCGGAGAGGCGCAGGCGGCGCGGGATGTCGGGAATCTTGCGCGGCGGCTTGCCGGCCGCGACCTGCGCGATCGCCGCGATATGCGCGGGCGTCGTCCCGCAACAACCGCCGACGATATTAACGAGGCCGCTGTCCACGAAGTCGCGGAGAAGCTCCGCCATGTATTCGGGGCTCTCGTCGTAAAGGCCGAATTCGTTGGGTAGGCCCGCATTCGGATAGGCGATGACGAGCGTATCGGCGATGCGCGAAATCTCTTGGATGTGCGCGCGAAGCTCTTTCGCGCCGAGCGCGCAGTTCAACCCGATCGCAAGCGGCGAAGCATGACGCACCGAGTTCCAGAACGCTTCCGGTGTCTGCCCGGAAAGCGTGCGGCCGGACAGGTCCGTGATCGTCCCCGAGATGATGACGGGCACACGCTCGCCGCGCTTTTCGAACACTTCCTCGATCGCATAGATCGCGGCCTTGGCGTTGAGCGTGTCGAAGATCGTCTCGATCAGAAGAAGGTCGGCGCCGCCTTCCAGCAGGCCATCCGCCTGCTCGGAATAAGCCGCGCGCAGGTCGTCGAACGAGATGGCGCGGAAGCCCGGACGATTGACGTCCGGCGACATCGAGGCTGTGCGGTTGGTCGGGCCGAGCGCACCGGCAACGAAGCGCGGCCGTCCGTCCTCCTTGGCAACGATGTCGGCCGCCTCGCGCGCAAGCCGCGCACCCTCGACGTTGAGTTCATGAACGTGTTCTTCGAGGCCGTAATCAGCCTGCGCGATGCGCGTCGAGGAAAACGTGTTGGTTTCGACGATGTCGGCGCCGGCACGAAAGTAAGCGGCGTGAATGTCGCGCACAGCGTCCGGCGCGGTGATATTGAGAAGATCGTTGTTCCCCCGCAGATCCTTCGCCCAGTCCTTGAACCGTGCGCCGCGAAAGCCTGCTTCATCGAACTTCAGCGCCTGGATTTCGGTGCCCATGGCACCGTCGAGGATCAGCACACGCGTACGCGCGATATCACGAAGGGTCTTTTCTGTTTTTGACATAACTGGAGACGACATCACTCTACCTGTTGGAGACATCCTGGCTTTCGACGAATTCAAGCCGATTGCCGAAAGGATCGTGCGTATGAAAGCGACGCAGACCCGGAATGGTTTCGTTGTCCCAAACGACATCGCGGCCTTCATGCGCGACACGTTGGGCAAGATCGTCAATATCCGAGACTGCAAATGCCGGGTGCGCCTTGCGCGCCGGCTGGAACTCTTTCTCGACGCCGAGGTGCAGTTGCCGCTTGCCGGCCTGAACCCAGACGCCGCCGTGCGCCACGAGCGCCTGCGGTTTTGCGATTTCCGGCATGCCCAGCAGCGTCACATAGAACGCCCGGCACACGTCCTCCGCTCCGGGAGGAACGGCCACCTGGACATGGTCGAGATCGAGGATCGCGGCACGCGAGGCCATGGCGCTTACGCCGCCTTCCGGTCCGCGCGCGGCCGCAATCCGAGGAGATGGCAGATCGCGTAAACGAGGTCGGCGCGGTTCATGGTGTAGAAATGAAAGTCAGTGACGCCGCGATCGACGAGGTCGAGCACCTGTTCGGCGGCAACCGCCGCGGCGATCAGCTTGCGCGTCGCCGGATCGTCGTCGAGCCCTTCGAAACGCTGCGCCAGCCAATCGGGGACGCTCGCTCCGCAGCGCGTGGCAAAAGCCTTCGTCTGCTTGAAGTTCTGCACCGGCAGGATGCCGGGCACGACCGGCACGTCGATGCCGCGCGCACGCACGCGGTCGAGGTAGCGGAAGTACAACTCGTTATCGAAAAAGAACTGCGTGATCGCGCGGCCCGCGCCCGCATCCACCTTGGCCTTGAGCATGTCGATATCGGCATCGACCGTCGGGCTGTCCGGATGCTTCTCCGGATAGGCCGAAACGGACACCTCGAAGTCGCCGACGCGCTTGATGCCGGCGACGAGCCCGGCCGAATTCTCATACCCGCCAGGATGCGGCGTATAGCGCTCGCCCGCCCCGTCGAGAGGATCGCCGCGCAGCGCCACGATATGGCGCACGCCTGCGTCCCAGTAACCGCGGATCACGCCGTCGACTTCGCCGCAGGTTGCGGCGACGCAGGTCAGATGCGCCGCGGGCAGCAGATCGGTTTCGCCGAGCACGCGCTTGACGGTCGCGTGCGTGCGCTCGCGTGTCGAGCCGCCAGCACCGTAAGTCACCGACACGAAGGACGGCGACAGCGGCGCGAGACGGGTGATGGAATCCCAGAGCGTGCGGTCCATCTCCTCCGTCTTCGGCGGAAAGAACTCGAACGAAACGCGGATCGAGGGCTTGCGCTCCTGCTCCGCAACACGGCTTGCACGCGGGAAATCCGACATCACGCCACCTCGCGCGAGGTTGCACCGGCAATTGCGAGACGCTGATCGCACGCGAGCCAAAGCGACACGGCGATCTTGCCTTCGCCATCCGCTTCCGGCGCGAGGTCGCGCTGGGACACGACCTCGAGGCTAGCGGCGGTCATCCACTGCTCCACCGTCTCAGGCGCGAAGCCGAGCCGGCGATGCGCATGCTCGTCACGCAGGAATTCGAGATCGTGCGGCGCGAAGTCGACCACGAGCAGCCGCCCGCCGGGGCGGAGAACGCGCGCCGCTTCGCGAATGGCGCCGGCGCCATCGTCGAGATAATGCAGCACCTGGTGCACGATCACGACATCGAAAGAATCCTTCGGGAGCGCAAGGTCGTAGATATCGCCCTGGCGTACGGAACAATGGCGCAGTCCGGCGCGATCGAGCCGCGCCCGCGCCATGGAGAGCATGGCCGATGAAAGGTCGATGCCGACGCCACGCTCAATGCGCGGGCCGAACAATTCGAGCATGCGTCCGGTGCCGGTGCCGAGATCGAGCAGCGAACGGAAGTCACGGTCACCCAGCGTCTCGACGATGGCGCTTTCCAACGCCGCCTCTGCGATGTGCAATCGCCTAATACGATCCCACTCTCCCGCGTGTGCCTGGAAGTAGGCTTGCGCCGCGGCGGCGCGCGTCGCCCGCACGGCGGCGAGACGCTCGCGGTCGCGCACGGTCGTCTCGTCGGCGGGATCGATGTGCGCGATCAGGCCCCGCGCGAGATCCGCCGCACCGCTTTCCGGCAGGCGGAAAAACGCCCAGCTCCCCTCGCGCGAACGCTCAACCAGCCCCGCTTCGGCGAGCAGCTTCAGGTGCCGCGAGATGCGCGGCTGCGACTGGCGCAGGATATCCGTGAGATCGGACACGGTCAGTTCGACCTCGGCCAGCAGCGCCAGGATGCGCAGGCGCGTGGGCTCTGCCGCTGCGCGCAGCACGGCGTTCAAAGCGTCGAAGGTGAGATGGCCCGGTTCGCTCATGGGTCGTCTATAGCATACCCACCCACGGGATATAAAGATATCTTTATAAGATTAACTGTCGTAGACGAACCTCATATGGCCCACCAACGCGCCAAACAATGTCAGCGTGCAGATTCCTCGGCCGATGCACGTCCATTATGCATCAGTTATTTATACAACTATCGCGCTGATTAAATGTACAATACGCGCATTGAGCGTAATCACGAACGTCACACCGTGATCGACATGGCGTTCGCGTCGGCAACCGCCGCCTGCGTGCTGCCGCCGCAGAAAGCTGCGATCAGGTTGCGTAAATCCGCCACCGCAGCCTCGACGTCGCCGGCGCCGTTACCTTGGACCGTGACGATCGCGCGCGTCGTTTCCGGACTGATGAGCGAACGCGCATCCTGCCGCCAGTTCCAGCGGCGGCACAGCACCTTTTCGGCATCGGCAAAGACGACCTCGCCGGGCTTGGGCGGGGATGCCCCCGCCTCCCCTTCGCCGTTGGCGGCGTCGGCCATGTCGACGAAAGTGTCGCCGTCGACGGCGTAGCGGAAGGCGAAAGGCGGCGTTACGCGGTCGAGATCGTCGGCGCCGAGCGGCAGCACATGCGCGAGCGATACGGCGTTGTAGAGATCGACGAAGCCGTTGACGCGCGGCAGCTCGCGGCCCGCGAGCACGTTCTTCACCAGGCGTTCGACCGACGAACGATAGCGCGTCTGCTTGATGCCGAACGCCTTATAGGCTTCGCGCCAGGCGGCAACGCCGGGGATCGCCGACAATTCCATCCCGGCCCATCGCGCCCGGGCCGCCTCCTCGCGCTCGCGGATCAGCGCGTCGAGCGCCGGCGGCCGCTCCGGCGGGATGACCAGATCGGCCGCGACGACAACGCCGGCGCGATAACGGGGAAATGCCGACGCCACCGCGCCGATCGATAACGTCACTGTCATGATGATCCGGATCGTTTGTGTGGAGGCGCAACCTCGGCATAGTGTCGGGTCATGTCAACGCACGCACCACTCCCCTGCGATAACGGCGAAATCCGCGACGGCGAGGTGGCCGTCGATCTGCCTGAGACGTTCGACGGCGGCCTCTACTTCATCGGGCGCGTGCGCACGCCCTGGGCGACGCGCGCCGACTGCCCGAAGAACGTCCGCGAGCGCGATGCGCCCTGCACGCTCGAGGTCGACGCGCGTTGGGCACCAGGGCTCAAGGAGGTCGCGACATGCTCGCACCTTCTCGTCCTCTACTGGATGCATCTGGCGCGCCGCGACCTGGTGCTGCAGTCGCCGCGGCACTACGGAGGGCAAGTCGGCTGCTTCGCGGTGCGCACGCCGGTGCGGCCGAATCCGATCGCGGCCAGCGTCGTGCGGCTGCTCGACGTTGAGGAGAACCGGGTACGCGTCTCTACACTCGACTGCGTCGAC
>JAFKKS010000258.1 GCA_017304555.1 Hyphomicrobiales bacterium | reverse complement strand
ATGGCACTTACTCCGGCCGCAATTCCTGGTAGGCGCGCCGACGCTGAAGATAATAGTCGAAAGGAAAACGGATTGGGACACCCTCAAGCGCCGCGGCCAGCATCTCAAGATGAGCGTCAAAGCCGGCGCATACCTTAGCAACATCCTCGGCCGCAGGCAGCTGCAGCGTCAGCACCAGCTGCGTTCCCTTTTCAATGGCGTTCAACTCCCAGCGCAAAGGACGCTCAGGTTCATCACCACTGCTCCATGAATATTCGAGCAGCCGCGCGGAATCCAGCTTAAGCACAGTACTCTCGATCGTCCTTCCGCTGTCGGCAAAGTCGATGTGAACGGTGCCACCGACGCGTAGCTCGATGGAGCCGGGTGCGAGCCATTGCACAAGCGCCTGCGACTCGGTGAGCATGCGCCATACTGCGTTCCGATCATGCTCAAGAAGCCGCTCAAGCCGCGCTTCAAAACCGTCACCCAGACGCCTGATCCGACCAACCTGAACACTACCGTCATCCATTTAGACGTCCCCTGCGGCTTGCAGCAGCATCGGTGCGGCTTTAGTCAATCCATGCTGCATTAAATCGGAGCACCATGGTCTGCAGCAGCCCTCATAGCCGTTGAGTTTTTGCATCGCCGCAAATTCCTTTGGCGAAGATTCCTGGAAATTCAAACGTCGATGCATCACGTGTCTCCAGACCGGACTAGCGGCTTTAGTCTTCCACGCTACGTTTCCGGTTTTGCCGAGCTTAGTTTGCCAGGTGCACGCATCATCCGGGCCGAGTGCATAGGCGCATGCTGCTACACCGGCCACCCATGTCCGACCGTCAGGCCCGGTTTTCCGGCATGGCAAAGCGCGGAAACAGGACGTTGTTTTCCAGGTGGATGTGCTCCATCAGATCTTCGGCAAGCTGGGCCGTGCTGACATAGAGGGCCTGCCAAGAGCGGCATGCCCCCTCGGGCAGTGTAAAGTCATTCGTGAGGCTTTCGAGCGCACGAAGGAATCCACCCTGGTCGTCGTGCTCGCGCCGCATTTCATCGATCGCGGCATTCAGTTTGCCGTCGGTCTGCTGCCGCATCGCCGGGAAGAGAGACGCTTCTTCCTTGGTCATATGCTGCTCCAACTCGTTTTCGATCTGCTGAAGCGCATCGGAAAGCCCTGCTGGCACCTTCGGATGTTCGCGATGCACCGCTTCCACCTTGCGTGAGAGCTTGATGAGTTCAGGCAAGGCCCGGCGATGCGCTTCGTGGTAGCGAGTTTGGATGTGGTCGATCAACTCGTCGCTGCTCATTGTCCACGGTGCGACTGCCGCTTCAGTGTCGGTACCCAGCGTCTCCAGCGCATGCACTACCTCGCCGAGGTCTACACCGCGTCGTTGCGCGGCGCCGCCGAGGGTGAGATCGCCATTGCAGCAGAAATCGATCTTGAACTTACGAAAGATTGCGGTGGCGCCAGGCAGTGCGGCGGCGATGTCGCCAACAGTGCGCTCGCGCAGCGAAACTTCTGCGATATGAACGGCCATGTCGAAACTCCGTGCTTGTTCTTGCCTGCTCTCCTGTATTGGCGAAGTCGGTAGCCAAACAGGTATTCTAAATGCTAATTTATAGGCACCGTAATTTGCATTGTAAATGCCAATTCAGGATTGTTATGCGCCTTGCTGCTTTCACCGACTACGGAGTGCGGATATTGATGCGGCTTGCCGACAAGCCGGATCAAGCTCTCACCACCAGTGGCATCGCGAGTGAGTTACAGATTCCCTACAATCACCTGGCAAAAGTGGTGCAGAATCTGGCGCGCGGCGGCTATATCCGCACGCAACGCGGCGTTGGCGGCGGAATTCGGTTAGCGAGAGCACCGCAATCGATCATGCTCGGCGAGGTCGTGCGCTTTCTCGAACAGCGTCATGCGGTTGTTGAATGCTTTCGGAGTGACGGCGGAGGGTGCTTGCTAACGCCAAACTGTCGGTTCAAGTCAAAGCTCGCGGCGGCGCAGAAAGCTTTTCTGGCAGAACTTGACAAGACCACCCTTGTAGAATGCGCGCTTCCCAGACCGCGGGTTAGCCGAGCCGTGGCCAAGGCAAAATGATAAGATAAAGGGCACCTGTACGCTGCGTGATTTAGGCTACGGGCCCAAGAAGCCCGGTTATATCCGCTGAGCCACCGATCCGATGCCCGAGCCACTCTGAGAGAACCGGCACCGCCGCGAGCGAGGCAACGTCCGATACTTTGATCATGCGATCGATAACGCGCGGCAGGAACGAGGGCTCAACATCTGGGCGCCCGACGCCCTCGATGCGCGTCGGTCGAGAATAGGTCACGCTCATGTCGCCCATCCGATAGGCATCGCAGAAGGCGGAGCGCTCGACATCGAGTCTCGCAATCCAGGATGTGATTGCCGCCACCAACATCCTCACAAAGCCGCCTCGCGAGAGAGCGCTGGCACCTGCGCATTTGCGCGCGGTCCGGGCACGCAGCAATTTCCCACCAAGGCGATGCAGAAGATTCAGTTCATGATGTGCCGCAGACGATCAGTCGACGGAACCAGCGGTGCCGGGAGCAGGCCGCCCGCCTTTCTCCGAACGATCGCGCGATCGCGACTGTTGCTGCATATGACAAGCCGGTTGATCGGCCTGGACTTCCGGCCCGAACATGTGCGGCCATGACGACAGTCTGGTCTGCCATATCTCCTGCGTCTAGCACTCGTGCATGCTAAATGTGCTCGATGCGGCGCGTGTATCTTGTTCTGGGTCTGACTTTCGTTGCGCTCGGCTTCGTCGGCGCATTCCTGCCGGTGCTTCCAACGACGCCATTTCTCATTCTGGCCGCGGCGTGCTTTGCTCGATCGTCACGCCGTCTCGAAAGCTGGCTGCTGGACCATCCGCGCTTGGGGCCGACGCTGCGCGCTTGGCGGGACCGTGGTGCGATCCCGCGGAGCGCCAAGCTTATGTCGCTCGCAGGGACCAGCATAAGCTTTCTGCTGTTCTGGATCGGAGGCACACCCGGGCCTCTGCTGATGGCGAGCGTCGGGGCCCTCATGCTCGCTGGTCTGGTCTATGTGTTCACGAGACCGACGCTGTGAACTGAACGGCGCGCCAGCTAGGGTATCTCGCTTCATGCAACTCCGGACCGTCGGTTTGCTTGCTGACGCTGCCGGAGGCATCTTCTTCCCACCAGACGGCCATCCGCCAGCGGAAAAGAAGTACGATGCCACGTGCGATCCGAACGCTACAACGCTTGGGGATGCGCAGGCGTCTCCTGCCAATGCGCAGATAGGCGCGATTAGCTTCCTTCGTCGTTACCCTTCGGCTGACCTTCTCCTCTCAGAAGGCGCCTAGCTAGCGCTTCCGCCTGCAGCCGGCCCGCTGCAACCCTCATGCGCAAGCCAAAGGTCAGCGCCATCGCGGCGCCCTGCGCTCGCTCTGGCAAACAGGTTGCCCGATCAGGCTCGGTCGAGATAAAGCCCTTGCAAAGTCTCGACAGCTCTTTCTTGTGTGACCAAACGACGAGCATCTTCTGATCGTCATGATCGGGATTCTCGGCACCATCCAGAGCATCGATTACAAAAGGCTTTCCGTTCGCCAGCAACGCGCCCATTTCGGCGCTGCCCTGATGATGTTGGTGTCACCGACGAAGCAAAACTCGTGAAAGCAATTTGATCGCACTTGAACAGGACGAACCCTTCACAGATACCAAGGACTTCATTGAGGGACGGGAGGAGAAGCTCCCGAAGAAGATGATGTGATCTACTAATTCTTTACATCGGTTGGGCTCAGAAAATGGGCGGCGGAACCACCATCCGCACCACATCGCCCAAGGAAGCCGCCTCGTTCGTTCGCGAATGCATGCTCCGCTCCACTCTTAAAGCAGAGGAAGGGGAGAAGTGACGGGGCGTCCCGCTAACGCCGATATGATCGAGGGCTATTGCAGCGGCCTCGATCTTTCCACCCCGAGCCGTCGAGCAACCGTAGTCGGAGCTATAGGTACGGCTTTGCAAATGGCAGAGATGGCCGGGCGGGGAAGCCGCGCGCAAGCGCAGCAGTTCTGACTGCTGAAGCTGATGCCGCAATGTTGACTGATGATGCGCACTTCGGGTCACGCGGGGCGCGCAATGCTGCGCGCGCTTTCAGCGACTCGCAAGCGTCACGCGCACCAGTTCGCGAACGACCAGGGAACATCGTTTCAGAATGGCGAGCGGAAGCCGCTTCAGAATGAGGTCGAAAAAGAAGCAGTCAAAACAGCATAATTGCCCTGTGCTGCAGGCACTTTCGGTTGGCTGCCGTTTCTGAACGCTTATAGAACCATGTGCCTCGCGCCGGAACCCGATTTCAGGCGAGTTTTTGAGGACGTTCGCGAGCTGCGGCTCACCGCCTGAACCACATTCACCGAGAGTGTTTAGGTATCAGTTGACGGCCCGAAGCGAATCGGCGATTTTGTTGCAAAGTGGTTCGTAAACGCGGGACGGGAGAGACCGGCATGTCAGGGGAGAAGTTCGGCGAGTTCGTCCGCCGTGCGCGCGAGGCCAAAGACATCGGCCTGCGTGAAATGGCGAAGATGATCGGGGTGAGCCCGACCTATCTTTCGAAGGTGGAGCGGGACGAGTTCGCGCCACCGGCCGAGGACAAGGTCAAGGCGATCGCGCGGATCATCGGTTGTGACGTGGACGAGCTGCTGGCGCGGGCGGGCCGCGTGGCAAGCGACCTTTCGGACATCATCAAGCGCCACCCGGTGGAACTGGCGGCGCTGCTGCGGACCACGAAGGGATTGACGATGGAGGACATCGCCCGGCTGGCCCGCAGCGCACAGAGGGCCAAGGACAAGTGAAGGCCTGATCGGGCGATGAGGGTTTCAAAGATGCAGATGAGGATCGGCGATCAATGACGAAGTTCGTTTCCTATATGCCCGATGAGGCCATCGAAAAGGACGCGCAGGCGCTTCTCGCCGAATACGCCCATGCACGCGGCGTCGCGATCGAGGCGCCCATCGCGATCGACGACATCATCGAGAAGCACCTGAAGATCGGCATCGAGTTCGATGACACTCACCGACTGTTCGGCGTGCCGCGTTCGGGCATCGGGTTCGATCCCGATATCCTCGGCGCCATCTTCTTCGAGCAGAAGCGGATCGTGATCGACGAAAGCCTCGACCCGGACGAGAACCCGGCCAAGGAAGGGCGCTATCGCTACACGGCTGCGCACGAGGTCGGCCACTGGCGCCTGCATCGTCATCTGTTCGGCAAGGACCCGGCGCAGACTTCGATGCTCGATGCCAATGCGCCGCCGAGCGTCATCTGCCGGACCAGCCAGGCCAAGGCGCGGATCGAATTGCAGGCGGACCTCTATGCCTCCTGCGTGCTGATGCCGCGCAAGCTGGTCTTCGCCGCCTGGGACGAGGCATTCCCCGACCGTAAACAGCGGGTGCTTCAGCCGTCCGAACCGATCGACCATCCCTTTGTCGAGATCGCGCGCTTTGAGAGCCGCATTCCCGGCGTCGCCTTCACCGAAAGCGACGATCAGGCGCTGGAAAACTTCGCCGAGCCCTTCGCCGAGAAGTTCCTCGTCTCGCCGATCGCGATGCGCATCCGGCTCGAAAAGCTCGGCCTGCTGCACCGGACGGTGCCGCTTCAGCGGCTTCTGTCCGAATAAACCCCCTTTTTTGAGGAGATCGTCAAGTGTCAACTGAACGAGCGATCCGCGAGCAGCCGTGCGGGACAGACGCCGCATTCGAGACGCGCGATTTCTATCTCGCATGTTTCCTCCGTTGCGCCGGCTACGAACTGGTGAACCTGCGCGACGAGGGCCGGCGCAAGGTGTTCGTCTTTCGGGATCGCGCCACGCGGCCCGCCGATGTGATGGCCTTCTATGGCGACGCGACCAGCGTTCGGCCGCTGGCCTTCGCCGCCACCATCAAGGACATGAAGGGATTGCTGCACAATGGCTGATCCGCAAGAAACGCCGCCGTTCCAGCGCGCCAAGAGTGGGCAGCTCCGCGAGGCCCTCGACCGGCTCGAAGGGCTTGTCGTCGATGGCCTGAAGCACGGCTTCTTCGACTATTCGATCGCCTGCGAGGTCGCCAACGGCGGCAAGCGCCAACTGGTGATCCGGGCGGGCAAGAGCCACAAATTCACGATCCCCGAGAACGAGGTGCCGCGCTGAAGCGGCCGAAGGACTTAGAACGGCCGGCGATCCCTGAGACGGGGACGCCCGAAGATGCAAATCCCTGTTGGGTCCAGCGTCATCGGTGGGATTCCGAGACCGGGGGCCAGGAGCACGGAGCGGCGGACCCGCCCGTGAGGTCTTCGATGAAACGTCTCGATGCTGCAAACGACAATGACGCGGGCAAGCAGATCGCCCGGACCCGGCAAGTCTGGCAACCGCGCCTCGGGCGCGGCCTCACTGACGAGGACGCCCGCCAGATCATGCACAACGTCACCGGCTTCTTCGGCGTGCTCGCCGAATGGTCGCGCGCCGAAAGGCTTGCCGCCGCCAATGACGCCGCCCCGCCAGCCAAGCCGAACGAGGGCGAGGTGCGCCATGACCGCTGAATCCGTCGCCAGGGCGCTCGGCGGGCATCGTGCGGGCGCAACATGGATGGCCCGCTGCCCGGTGCATGAGGATAGAAGCCCGAGCCTTTCGATCAGCGCGGGCGAGAATGGCAAGGTGCTGGTGCGCTGCCATGCCGGCTGCGACCAGCGTGATGTGATCGCGGCCCTTCGGGAGCGCGGCCTGTGGCCGAAGACCGGGCGAGCCTCGCGCCTTGCATTCAATCATCGGCGGAGGATTACCGAAGAACGCGACGCCGACACCCTGAAGCGCAGCGCGGCGGCGCTGGCGATCTGGCAGGAATCGCACGCGGCCGAGGGAACGCCCGTCGCAACCTATCTGCGGTCGCGCGGGCTCGACCTTCCGGCTTTGTCGGCCCTGCGCTTCCACGCCGGCCTGAAGCACCCTTCGGACGGCGTCTGGCCCGCGATGGTGGCGATCGTGACGCATGGCGCCACCGGATCGCCGATCGCTGTTCACCGCACCTTCCTCGCCCGCGACGGCAACGGCAAGGCGCCGGTCGATCCGCCGAAGATGATGCTCGGGCCTTGTCGCGGTGGCGTGGTGCGCCTCCGCGAACCCGGCGACGTGCTGATGGTGGGCGAAGGGATCGAGACCTGCCTTGCCGCCATGCAAGCCAGCGGCAGACCGGCATGGGCGGCGCTTTCTACCTCGGGCCTTCGCTCGCTCGATCTGCCACGCGACGTTGGCGACGTGATCGTGCTCGCCGATGGTGACGAACCCGGCGAAGCGGCGGCGCAGAACTGCGCGCGACGCTGGCAGCGCGAGGGGCGCCGCGTGCGGATCGCCCGCCCGCCGCAAGGCATGGACTTCAACGATCTGCTCAAGGCCCGCAATCCGTCTCACACGGAGGGCGCGCGATGAACCCCGACGCCATCCTCGAAGCCGACCAGTTGATCGCCGACGCCATCGACGGCGCCGAGGAAATCCCCGATCCGCTGGCGGGCCTGGCCGAAAAGACCGCAGCCGATCCGGGCGCGCCGTTCATGCCGGAAGCCCTGGAAGCGCTCGCGGCGCTGAAACAGGACAACCGCGCCGCCTTCGAGGCGCTGCGCTCTCAGTTGAAGAAAGCCGGATGCCGGGTGACGGCACTCGATGACGCCATCGCCGAAGAAAGCGGGACTTCAAGCGGGCGCGGGCCGACGCAGGCCGACATCCTGATCGGCCTCGCCCAAACCGCCGAGCTATTTCACGCGGCGGACGGCGCCGGCTTCGCCGACCTCGACATCAACGGCCATCGCGAAACCTGGCCGATCCGCGCCAAGGGCTTTCGCCGCTGGCTCTCCCGCCGCTTCTTCGAGGAGACGGGCGGCGCGGCGAGTTCGGAAGCCCTGCAAGCGGCGCTGAACGTGATCGAGGCCAAGGCGCATTTCGATGCGCCGGAACGGCAGGTCCATATCCGCGTCGGCGGGCTCGACGGTCAGCTCTATCTCGACCTTGGCGACGAAACATGGCGGGCGGTGGAGATCGATGCCACCGGCTGGCGCGTCATCGAGAACCCGCCCGTCCGCTTCCGCCGCGCATCCGGCATGAAGCCGATGCCGATCCCGGTGGGCGGCGGCTCAATCGAAACCTTGCACTCGTTCCTCAACGTCCAGACCGATGCCGATTTCGTGCTGGTGGTCGCCTGGGCGCTGGCTGTCTTGCGTAATCGCGGTCCCTATCCGGTGATCGTGCTGTCGGGCGAACAGGGTTCGGCGAAATCCACGTTCTCGGCGATCCTGCGGTCGCTGCTCGATCCCAATACTGCGCCGCTTCGGGCCTTGCCGCGCGAGGATCGCGATTTATTCATTGCCGCCAGCAACGGCCATGTGCTCGCCTTCGATAATGTGTCGGGCCTGCCGGCGTGGATATCCGACACGCTTTGCCGCCTGGCCACGGGCGGCGGCTTCGCGGTGCGGCAGCTCTATTCCGATCAGGATGAAGTGCTGTTCGACGCCGCCCGTCCGGTGATCCTGAACGGGATCGAGGATATCGTGACGCGGCCCGATCTGGCCGATCGCGCGGTGTTCCTGACGCTCGAACCGATCCCCGAGGAACGCCGCCGCCCGGAGCAGGAATTGTGGGCGGCGTTCGAGCTTGAGCGCCCGCGCATTCTCGGCGTGCTGCTCGACGCGGTGGCGAAGGGCCTGGCCGAACTGCCGCGCACCAAGCTCGACAAGCTGCCGCGCATGGCGGATTTTGCCTTGTGGGCGACGGCCTGCGAAACCGCGCTCTGGCCCTCGGGCACCTTCTGGGCGGCCTATTGCGGCAATCGCGACGAGGCGGTGGACGGCGTGATCGACGCCGATCCGGTCGCCTCTGCCGTGCGCGCCGTGATGACGACGCGGACGGAGTGGACGGGAACCGCCTCGGAGCTTCTGGGCGCCCTTGCCGAAATGGCGGGCGAGCGCGTCGCCAAGGCGAAGACGTGGCCCGATAGCCCGCGGGCGCTCGCGGGCCGGTTGCGCCGGGCGGCGACCTTCCTGCGCAAGATCGGCATCGACATCGGCTTCGAGCGCGAGGGAAAGGCGCGGACGCGAACCATCCGCATCACCACGGCCGGCAAACCCGCCTCGCCGGAAACGCGAGGGGCGCGATCGTCCGCATCGTCCGCGCCGTCCGCCGATCCGCCGAAGGCCAGTCCCGGCAATGGTTTCGCTTCGCCGGGCCTGCGGACGGTTGCCGCAATCGCGGACGGTTCAGCGGGCGAGCCTGCCTCAACCGTCCGCGCCAACCCGTTGAAATCCCCCACTGAGGCCGATGCGGACGGTGCGGACGCAAGCAGCCGGCCTCAATCCGCGCCGGGAAACACGGGCTGGAGGGCACGGTTATGAGCGCCGTCCAAGCCCTCAAGGCCGCGCGCGATGCCGGCGTGCGGATCGGCGTCGATGGCGATGCCCTCACGCTGGACGCCGATGCCCAGCCGCCGCCCGCCGTGCTGGACCTGCTTTCGCGTCACAAGGCGCAGGTGATCGCACTGCTACGCCCTGGCGGCGACGGATGGTCGGGCGAGGACTGGCGGGCCTGCTTCGATAAACGGGCGGCAATCGCCGAGTTCGATGGCGGGCTGCCGCGAGCGTCCGCCGAGGCCCGCGCCTTTGCCTGCTGCGTCGCCGAATGGCTCAACCGCAATCCGGTGCGCTCGCCAGCCGGCCGCTGCCTCGACTGCGGTGGACGCGAACACGCTCACGAAAAGCTGCTGCCCTTTGGCGCCGAACCGACCGGCCATGCCTGGCTGCATTCGCGATGCTGGCCGGTCTGGCACGCACGACGAAAGGCCGACGCAATCGCGGCTCTGGCGCATCTGGGAATCGATCAACCGAGGACATTGTGATGACCGCGAAGAAGACCACCAAGGAGACCAAGCCCTCGACGGTGATCGCGAACGATCCCGAGGCTTGGAAGGGCCGACTGAAACACATTGGCGGATCGCAGTCGGACCATTGGAACAACATACTTGCCAACCAAGCGGTGCAAACACTTTGGCTGAAGCACTCGGACAACGAGTCTCGCGATCGTCAATACGAGGCGACCATCGCCGCACTTGTCGGGATCGCGCCCAAGGACGAACTCGAAGGCATGATGGCGGCGCAACTGGTCGCCGCCCACAACGCCGCGATGGAATGCTACCGCCGCGCGATGATCGGTGAACAGACTTTCGAGGGGCGGCGTGAAAACCTGGCGCAGGCCAACAAGCTCTCGCGCACCTACGCCGCCCTGCTCGAAGCCCTCAACCGCCATCGAGGCAAGGGCCAGCAGAAGGTCACGGTCGAACACGTCCACGTCCATGCGGGCGGCCAGGCGGTGGTCGGTATGGTGGCCGCAACCGGTCAGCCGGGGGGTGGGGACGTCAGCAAATTCGAGGAACAACCCCATGCAAAGCAAACTACCCGCCAGATTCCCCATGCACCTGACTCCGCGTTGCCAGGCCCAGACCCGCAACGGGACGCCATGCCAGTCGCCGGCAATGGCGAACGGGCGCTGCCGAATGCATGGCGGCAAGGCGCCAGGCGCCGCTAAGGGGAATAGGAACGCCTTCAAGCATGGCCGTTATACCGCCGAGGCAATCGCCGAGCGGCGAGACCTGATGGCGCTTTTGCGTGAGATGAAGGGCCTTGTCGAACAGGTGGACGGTGACGAATAGACCTAGGCATGGCGCTATGCGGGCTGTAGCCCTATCCAGCAGACCTCCCCCAAGCCATGCGGCAAACCCAGGGTTGCGAGTTCGCATCCGTGTGCCGATACTGCTTTGGCTTGATTGACGGAAGATTCTCCTTCGCCGATGGATAAGCGCAGCCTCACCGAACGCGATATCTGCACCAAGTTCATCCTGCCGGCCGTCAAGCGCGCCGGCTGGGACGAGATGGTGCAGGTTCGGGAGGAGGTCTATTTCACCAAGGGCCGGATCATCGTGCGCGGCAAGCTCGTGACGCGCGGCAAGGCGAAGAAGGCTGACTTCGTTCTCTACTACAAGCCGAATATCCCGATCGCGCTGATCGAGGCCAAGGACAACAATCATTCGGTCGGCCACGGCATCCAGCAGGGCCTCGACTATGCCGCCACGCTGGATATCCCCTTTGTGTTTTCCTCGAACGGCGACGGCTTTGTGTTCCACGACCGCACCGGCCGAAGCGTACCGATCGAAACCAATCTCGGGCTCGACGCCTTCCCGTCTCCGGCCGATCTGTGGGCACGCTATCGCGCCTGGAAGGGTCTCGACGCGGAAGCCGAGGAGATCGTGCTTCAGGACTATTTCGACGACGGCAGCGGCAAGACACCGCGCTATTATCAGGTGAACGCCGTCAACGCGGCGATCGAGGCGATCGCCAAGGGCCGCGACCGCGTGCTCCTGGTGATGGCGACCGGCACGGGCAAGACCTACACCGCGTTCCAGATCATCTGGCGGCTGTGGAAGGTGGGCCGCAAGAAGCGCATCCTGTTCCTCGCCGACCGCAACGTGTTGATCGACCAGACGATCGTGAACGACTTCCGCCCGTTCGGCGCGGCGATGGCGAAGCTTTCGACCAATGCCAAAACCATCGAACGGCAGGACGGCACCACGGTCGATCTGACGCTGGCGCTCGACAAGAAGCGGCGCATCGACACCGCCTTCGAGGTCTATCTCGGGCTCTATCAGGCGATCACCGGGCCGGAGGAGCGGCAGAAGCTCTATCGCGAGTTTTCGCCCGGCTTCTTCGACCTGATCGTCATCGACGAGTGCCATCGCGGCAGCGCCGCTGAGGATTCGGCCTGGCGGGAAATCCTCACGCACTTTTCCGGCGCGACGCAGATCGGCCTCACCGCCACGCCGAAGGAAACCGAATATGTCTCCAATACCGATTATTTCGGCGAGCCGGTTTTCACCTATTCCCTGAAACAGGGCATCAGCGATGGCTTTCTGGCGCCCTACAAGGTCATCAAGGTTCACATCGACCGCGACGTGGAAGGCTATCGCCCCGAACTCGGCCAGCTCGATCGCGACGGCAACGAGGTCGAGGACCGCATCTACAACACCAAGGATTTCGACCGGAACATCGTTCTCGACGATCGCACGGTGCTGACGGCGAAGAAGATCGCCGAGTTCCTGAAGGAAAGCGGCGACCGCTTCCAGAAGACCATCGTGTTCTGCGTCGATGAGGAGCACGCGGCGCGGATGCGGCAGGCGCTGGTCAACGAAAACGCCGATCTGGTCGCGGAAAACGCGCGCTATGTCATGCGCATCACCGGCAGCGACAAGGAGGGCCAGGACCAGCTCGGCAACTTCATCGACCCGGAATCGAAATATCCCGTGCTGGTGACGACCTCGCGGCTGCTTTCGACCGGGGTCGATGCGCAGACCTGCCGGCTGATCGTGCTCGACCGCGCGGTGGGTTCGATGACCGAGTTCAAGCAGATCGTCGGGCGCGGCACCCGTGTCCACGAGGACAGCAAGAAGTTCTATTTCACGCTTATCGACTTTCGCGGCGCGACCAGCCATTTCGCCGACCCGGATTTCGACGGCGATCCGGTGCAGATTTACGAGCCGGGCGAAGGCGATCCGATCACGCCGCCCGACGACGCGCCGCAAGGCGACGACACCATCCCGCCGAAACCCGGCGACAACGAAACGGTGGTCGATCAGCCGGGCCTGCCGCTGCCGCCCGGTGGCTCGATCCGAAAGATTTATGTGGATGGCGTCGGCGCCCGCATCCTGGCCGAGCGCGTCGAATATCTCGACGAGAACGGCAAGCTCGTCACCGAATCCCTGCGCGACTTCACAAAGACGGCGCTGAAGAAGCGCTTCGCCAGCCTCGATGATTTCCTCAAGCGCTGGAAATCTGCGGAACGCAAGCAGGCGATCATCGAGGAACTGGAAGCCGAGGGGCTCGCGCTGGACGCGGTGGCAGACGAACTTGGCAAGAACCTCGACCCCTTCGATCTGATCTGCCACGTCGCCTTCGACAAGAAGCCGCTCACGCGCCGTGAGCGCGCCGAGAACGTCAAAAAGCGCGACGTGTTCACCAAATACGGCCCACGGGCCCGCGCCGTGCTCGATGCGCTTCTGGAGAAATATCGCGACGAGGGCGTGCTCAATCTCGACGACGCCAACGTGCTGAAGGTGACGCCCTTCACCGCGATGGGCACGCCCTTGCAACTCATCACGGCTTTCGGCGGCAAGGAGCAATTTGTTGTCGCCGTACGGGAAATGCAGAATGCGATGTATGGGACCTAGACAACCCTATGGAAACCGTTGGAAAGCAAAAGCTATGGTCATTTCTGGACCATCGCGGAAAGGCGAAAGCGACGACCTGCACGACCGTGCGGAAGGGCGACGCGCAATTGGTGACTTCGTATTTTGAGCTCGCCAAGAAGGTGGCCGAGCTGCAATTTCTGAATAGGGATTTTGTGCTGGTCTTCAGAGGCCAATCGGGCGACTACAGGAACAAGAGCGGAAATACCAGTCTAAAGCCGTCGATTATGAGGGCGAACGACGCAACGAAAGTCCCTACGCCAAACCAGTTGCTGCGGCGGTACGCGAGACTCGCGGATGCCGAGAAGTCGCTCATGGCGCATTACCGGAAGGGAAACACGCCCGGAAGCAAACGACTTCGGCGGCAGATGATTTTGAGATGGTCGCTGTTGCAGCACTATGAAATTTGCAAGACGCCGTTGCTCGACGTTAGCCATTCTCTTCGAGTTGCAGCTTCGTTCGCAAGTGACGGCGGCGGTGCCGAAGGTTTCGTTTTTGTACTTGGCGTTCCAAATCTAAGTGGCGCAGTGACAGCAAGTGCAGAAGCGGGATTGCAAGTCGTCCGACTTGCAAGCGTGTGCCCGCCCTCCGCAGTTCGGCCGCACATTCAAGAAGGCTATCTCCTCGGCGAGTACCCCGAAATGACCGGTGTGGATCAGAAGCAGAACTACAAACACTATGAAATCGATTTCGGACGGCGCCTCGTTGCCAAATTTCGTTTTGAGCCGACGCCCTTTTGGGCGTCTAGCTCAGATTTTCCTCGGGTGCCGCATGACGCTCTTTATCCCACGGCCGATCCGCTGTTAGGTCTGGCAGAGACTATCAAGAACGACCTCGGGAGTTAAAAGGCAGTGATCGTCCGCACCACCGTCAAATCTATTCAGGACATCATGCGCCAGGACGTGGGCGTCGATGGCGACGCGCAGCGCATCAGCCAGCTCACCTGGCTGTTCTTCCTCAAGATCATCGACGATCAGGATCAGGAACTCGAACTGACCAAGGACGGCTACCGCTCGCCGATCCCCGAGCGCTTTCAGTGGCGCAACTGGGCGGCGGACCCGGAAGGCATCACCGGGCAGACGCTGCTCGATTTCGTCAACGACGAACTGTTTCCGGCGCTGAAGGGCCTCGCCGTGTCCGCCAAGCCTGGCGACCGCCGTCGCGTGGTGCGCGACGTGTTCGAGGACGCCTACAATTACATGAAATCCGGCCAGTTGCTGCGGCAGGTGGTCAACAAGATCAATCAGGTCGATTTCAACAATCTCGACGAGCGCCGGCACTTCGGCGAGTTCTACGAGCAGTTGCTCAACGACCTGCAATCGGCCGGCAATGCCGGCGAATATTATACGCCGCGCGCCGTCACCGCCTTCATGGTCGATCGCATCGACCCGCATCCGGGCGAAATCCTGTTCGATCCCGCCTGCGGCACGGGCGGGTTTCTGACCTGCGCCATCCGCCACATGGAGGCCAAGGACTATGTCCGCACGCCCAAGCAGCGCGAGACGATGCAGGCGAGCCTGCGCGCCGTGGAGAAGAAGCAGCTTCCGCACATGCTCTGCGTCACCAACATGCTGCTGCACGGCATCGAGGACCCGAGCTTCGTACGCCATGACAACACGCTGGCCCGGCCGCTGATTTCATGGAGCAAGGACGAGCGCGTCGATATCGTCGTCACCAATCCGCCGTTCGGCGGGCGCGAGGAAGACGGCATCGAGAACAATTTCCCGACCTTCCGCACCAAGGAAACCGCCGACCTGTTTCTGGCGCTCATCGTGCGCCTGCTGAAACAGGACGGCCGCGCCGCCGTGGTGCTGCCGGACGGCACGCTGTTCGGCGAGGGCGTGAAGACGCGGCTGAAGGAACATCTGATGGAGGAGTGCAACCTCCACACCATCGTTCGCCTGCCCAATTCGGTGTTCAAGCCCTATGCCTCAATCGGCACGAACCTGTTGTTCTTCGAGAAGGGCACACCGACGAAAGACATCTGGTTTTACGAGCACCGCGTGCCGGACGGCCAGAAAGCCTATTCGATGACGAAGCCGATCCGGCTGGAGCATTTTCAGGGCTGCATGGATTGGTGGGGCGGTAAGGAGCGCAAGGGCAGGGAGGAGACGCCGCAGGCGTGGAAAGTGACCGCCGAGGAGATCAAGGCGCGCGGCTACAATCTCGACATCAAGAACCCGCACGCGGTGGCGGACGACCATGGCGACCCGGGAACGCTGCTGGCAGACCTTGCCCGCGCCGAAGCCGAGACGGCGGGCCTACGCGATCAATTGAAGGCGATCCTCGCCGAGGCGCTGGCACGATGAATGCCGAGCGCCTGTTGCAGCATTACGAGCGGATCGCCGACGCGCCGGACGCGATCGCTCGCCTGCGCCGCTTCATTCTCGATCTGGCCGTGCGCGGCAAGCTGGTGCCGCAGGATGCGAATGACGAACCGGCGTCGGAACTGCTGAAGCGGATTGCGAAGGAAAAGGCGCGGCTGGTGAAGGCGGGGGAGATTCGGAAGTTTGTCGGACCTGAAGCCGTCCCCGTTCAAGATCAACCGTTTAATGTTCCGCAAAATTGGGAATGGGTTCGCCTCGGCGATGTTCTGACCAAGCTAACGGACGGGACGCACCATTCGCCACCTAACGGGCCGGTCGGCGATTTCAAATACATTACTGCGAAGAACATCAAGAATGAAGGAGTGCTCCTAGACGACGTGAGCTATGTTTCGCGCGAGGTTCATGAAGAAATATTTGCCCGATGCAACCCGGCGAAGGGCGACATCCTATACATCAAGGATGGCGCAACAACTGGCGTCGTGACAATAAACGATCTTGATGAGCCATTCAGTATGCTCTCAAGCGTCGCACTGCTGAAGTTGCCTTCATTTTTGTTCAACCGACTGGTCGTCGAGTTTCTACGGTCGCCGTTTTTCTACGATCAGATGCGCGGCTTTATGAAAGGTGCGGCGATCACGCGCGTTACGCTCAAGCGGATGGGACCGGCTTTGCTTTCCCTCCCACCGCTCGCCGAGCAGCACCGCATCGTCGCCAAGGTTGATGAATTGATGGGCCTGTGCGACCGGCTGGCGGCGGCGCGGGCGGGCCGCGAGACGGCGCGCGACCGGCTGGCGGCGGCGAGCATCGCCCGCCTCAACGCGACTGATCCAGAAACCTTTCGAGAGGACGCCCGCTTCGCCCTGGACGCGCTACCCGCCCTCACCACCCGCCCCGACCAGATCAAGCGCCTGCGGCAGACCATCCTCAACCTCGCTGTGCGCGGCAAACTCGTGCCGCAGGATGCAAACGACGAACCGGCGTCGGAACTGCTGAAGCGGATCGCGAAGGAGAAGGCGCGAGCAGGCAAACGTGAAAAGGTCGAAGCGGACATCGACAACGAAGAAGAACTCGGTGACCTGCCTCCAACGTGGCGTGCTGTGCCGCTCATTGCACTTGGCTCATGGGCGATAGGCAGCGGCTTTCCGAAGAACGAGCAAGGCTTTGAAAGCGGGCCGCATTTCTTCCTCAAAGTCAGTGACATGAACCTGCCGGGAAACGAAAAATACATCACCACTTCGAACAATTTCATTGACGACGATGCCGCTCGGCGGATGCGAGCGAAAATCCATCCACCCGGAACGATCATTTTCCCCAAGATCGGCGGCGCTATTGCCACAAACAAGCGACGAATCCTCAACCGAGGTTCTGCAATCGACAACAATTGTTTGGGCATAACCTTCTCAAGCGCTTTGAACGTGGAGTGGGCCTTTCTGCTTTTGACGACGCTCGATTTCACCAGATACCAAGCGGGAACTGCGGTGCCCGCGTTGCAACAAAGTGTCCTTGAACGGATACCCGTGGGCCTCCCACCGCTCGCCGAACAACACCGCATCGTCGCCAAGGTCGATGCGCTGATGGCGCTCTGTGACCGGCTGGAGGCGAGCCTCACTGCCGCCGGCGACACCCGCCGCCGCCTGCTCGACGCGCTACTCGCCGAGGCGCTGGCGCCGGCCGACGCCCGCGAACTGGAGGCGGCGGAGTGATTGCGACGCCGTTGTGCCGCCTCGATGATTCAAAGCAGCAGCTCGGAGCGCATATGTTCGCGCGAGGCGGAGAACCGTTGCCGACTCGGAAAATGGCGGCATTGAGGATTGCAATCCTGACATCGATCACGATGCTCGCCGTCGCAGCCAATTCCGTGCTGGCAAGGTTGGCTCTTTCGGATGGCGACATCGATCCGCTGGCCTATACCGGCATTCGGCTTGCATCCGGCGCGCTTATCCTAGCGATCATCTTTCGTCTGCGGTCACGAAAGGAGCTTTTGGGAAAATCATGGATTGCGGGCACTTGGTCGGGCGCTTTTTCATTGCTGCTTTACGCAATCACGTTTTCGACCGCCTATGTCATGATCGGTGCGGGACCCGGCGCGCTGATCCTCTTTGCCAGCGTGCAGATCGCGATGATCGCCTGGGCAATCATCAAGGGAGATTGGCCGGCACCGCTGGAATGGATCGGCATCGGCATCGCCTTCGGTTCGCTGGTCTATCTCCTGTCGCCGGGACTTGTCGCCCCATCCTTGATGGGAGCGCTGCTGATGGCGGTCGCCGGCGTCGCCTGGGGCGCATATTGTCTCATCGGGCGCGCTTCACGTTTCCCCCTGGCCGATACCGCTGGCAATTTCATCCGCTGCGCGCCGATCGGCTTCGTTCTGATCGGGCTCGGGACTGCCCTCTCACATCCGAGCGTCAAGGGCATTGCCTATGCGTTGGCGTCCGGTGCGTTGGCGTCCGCGCTCGGCTATATCATCTGGTACAGCGTGCTGCCGAGTTTGTCGCGAACGCGCGCCGCTCTGGTCCAATTGACCGTGCCGCCACTTGCCGCGATGGGAGGCGTTTTCCTCATCGGTGAAATGTTGACGTGGCGGCTGCTGATCGCCACCGCCGGGGTTATCGGCGGCGTCGCCGTTGCGCTGATCGCCTCGGAACGACGCGTCCACAACAATGGAAAGCCTTGATGAACCGCATTGTTCGGCTGATCCTGTTTCTCGTTCTCGTGGTCGGCGGCGGGCTCGCCATCGGATTTCTGACCGCGCCGGGCGAATGGTATGCAGGCCTCGCCAAGCCGTCGTTCAACCCGCCGAACTGGCTGTTCGCGCCGGTCTGGACCGTTCTCTATATCCTCATCGCGATTGCCGGCTGGCGTATCTTCGAGCGCGATCGCGGCGGCTGGCCGATGCGGTTCTGGTGGGCGCAGCTCGTACTGAATTTCGCATGGTCGCCGGTGTTCTTCGCCGCGCACCAGCTCGGCCTCGCGCTCGTCGTTATCCTGCTGCTGCTCGCCGCCATCTTCGCCTTCATCGCTACGGCATGGCGAAAGGACCGGCCGGCGGCATGGATGTTCGTTCCCTATGCGGTGTGGGTCGCCTTCGCCTCGGCTCTCAACGCCTCGATCCTTGCGTTGAATTGACCGATGGGCCGCATCGTCACGGTCAACGACAAGATGCAAAGCGGCTATCGCTACGAATTGGCGGCCCCGTCCGGCCGCAATTTCGAACCGGCCTTCCGGCCCGACCTGACCCCAAAACAGATGCTCGAACTCGGCGTCTTCTGTGGCCGATATCTGACCGATTGCCGGGACGAATTTCCGGCAAGCTGGTTCGCGCGCGCGAAGCTTTCGCCCGTGGGCCGCGACTGCTCGCTCAACTATTTCGGCGTCGATGCCAGCCAGCCGCTTTCGGTCTGGCTGAAAAAAGGCTGGATTCATCCCGACGATCCGCGCGGCTGGTTCCAGTGGTACTGCCGCTATTATGTCGGCCGGCGCATGTCCGGGGAGGATGCGCGCCAGATCGGCCGCTGGAAGGCGATGCGCCGGCATGTCTCGCAGGTGAGAAAGCACTGCGAGCCCGGCGATCCCATGTGCCGCCCGCGACAGCGGCAGGCGCTCTTGCATTGGGCCTATGACAGCCGGATCATGTGAAGAACCCCGCTTGCAGTGCAAGCCCGTTTAGGTTACGCTAAACACCGTGAAAAGAACCGCCAAACCCGTCGCCGATCCCGTCCGCAAGCAGGCGGTGATCTATGCCCGCGTCTCCTCCAAGGAGCAGGAGAAGGAAGGCTTCTCGATCCCGGCGCAGTTGAAGCTGCTCAAGGAATACGCGACGGCGAACGGCTTCACGGTGGCGCAGGAATACATCGACGTTGAAACCGCCAAGCAGACCGGCCGTGCTGCATTCGGCGAAATGGTGGCCTATCTCAAGGCGCATCCGGCCGTCCGCGTGATGCTGGTCGAAAAGACAGACCGGCTCTATCGCAATCTCAAGGATTGGGTGACGGTCGATGAACTCGACGTGGAAATGCACTTCCCGAAAGAAGGTGCGGTGCTGTCGCGCGAGTCGCGATCCTCGGAAAAGTTCATGCACGGCATCAAGGTGCTGATGGCGAAGAACTACATCGAC
>JAFKKS010000472.1 GCA_017304555.1 Hyphomicrobiales bacterium | reverse complement strand
CAGGACGAGCGTGGCCGGAATGCGCGCCAGCGTCGCGATGCGTTCACGGCGGCCGACGGCTTTCGCAGGCAGGAATCCCTCAAAAAAGAACCTGTCGGTCGGCAGGCCGGCGATGGCGAGCGCTGTGAGCACGGACGACGCGCCGGGCGCGGCGCTGACACTTTGCCCGGCCTCGCGCGCGTCCCGCACCAGCTTGTAGCCGGGGTCGGAAATCAGCGGGGTTCCGGCGTCGGAGATCAGGGCGACGCTGCCGCCCTGTGCCAGCCGCGCCAGGATTTTTGGCCGCATCTGGGCGGCGTTGTGCTCATGGTAGGACCAAAGCGGCGTGCGGATGCCGTAATGGTCGAGCAGCTTTCGCGACACGCGCGTGTCCTCGCAGGCGATGACGTCGGCGGCGGCGAGGGTCTGCAGGCCACGCAAGGTCATGTCGCCGAGGTGGCCGATCGGGGTTGCGACGATGTGCAAGCCGGGGGCGAGGGCGGGCGCCGCCAGAGGGCCTGCTCCCAGCGAATAGCTGCGGTCGGTTTTCGTTTGATGGTCGTCGTCGCGGTCGCGTTTCATCGTACCGCAAGGTAGCGGAAATCCTGGACGGAAGGCACCTTTCCGCGACAGAATCGTGTCCTCACGATCACAGGTGGGCGCGCTAGCGGCCGATCACGGCGATGGAGGGCTTGCATGGGTTTCAATCGAAGCCGCCCGCGGGCTACACTTTCACCGTGTAAGGGAGAGGAGCACCTGCGGGAATGATGGCCGGGCCGAAAGCGATTGCCGCGATCAGTCGCCGTGCGATGCTCGTGGGCGTGTCGGCTATCGCCGCGTTTTCGCTCGCGGCCTGCGGCGGCGGCGTTTCCATCCCTGGCCTGCAGTCGCAATCGGCACCGCCTCCGCAGGAGGCGCCCCCTATCGGCTCCGGCCAGGTCAAGGTTGGCCTCATCCTTCCGTTGACCAGCAGCGGCAATGCGGCCGTTGCCGCGCAGTCCATGCGCAATGCCGCGGAACTGGCGCTGCAGGAATTCAACGCGCCGAACATCCAACTGCTTGTCAAGGACGACGGCGGCAATCCAGCCGGCGCACAGGCCGCGACGCAGCAGGCGCTCGACGAAGGCGCGGAGATCATCCTCGGTCCGCTGTTCGCGCAGTCTGTGGTCGCGGCCGGCCAGGCTGCGAAGGCGCGCAACATTTCGGTGATCGGCTTCTCCACGGATGCCAGCGCCGCCAGCAATGGCGTTTATCTGCTCAGCTTCTTGCCCGAGTCCGACGCCACGCGCGTCGTTGAATACGCGGTGTCGCGCGGCAAGCGATCGTTCGCCGCTCTGATTCCTGACAACGCCTACGGAAACGTGGTCGAGGCCGCTTTCCGCCAGACGGTGGCGCGGGTCGGCGGGCGGGTCGTGGCGCTGGAGAAGTTTCCGTCCGACCGCAACGGCATGCAGGAGGCGGCGCGGCGGGTGGCGCAGGCCTTGCCGCAGGCTGATGCGCTATTCCTGCCCGGCGATCCCGAGGTCGTGCCGGTGATGGCGCAGACTCTGGCCGCCGCCGCACCCGATCTCAAGCGCGTTCAGCTCCTCGGCACCGGCCTGTGGGACGACCAGCGCATCTACGCCGAGCCCGCACTGCAGGGCGGCTGGTTCGCGGCGCCCGACGGGGCAGGATACAAGAGTTTCGCGAAACGCTATCGCGCCAAGTTCGGCAGCGATCCGGTGCGCACCGCGACGCTTGCGTATGATGCCGTGTCGCTCACGGCGGCGCTGGTGAAGACGCAAGGGCCGCAGCGCTTCTCCGCGCAGACGCTGACGGCGACGTCCGGCTTCTCCGGCATCGACGGCGTCTTCCGTTTCAAGTCGAACGGCGTGAACGAGCGCGGCCTGAGCGTCGTGCGGGTGACGTCCGGCGGGCCGCAAACGGTGAGCCCGGCGCCGCGCGCGTTCAGCGGTTCGGCAAGCTAGCGACTTACGCCGCGAGGTCGGCGACGATCGCGTCGAGGACGGGGAAGCCTTCGCGGGTGACGCGCAGCCGCCCGTCCGGCGTGATCGTGATGAAGTCGTCTTCACGCAAGAAGGCGATGCGGCGCGGATCCAGGCGGCGTCCCGAAAGCGCGGCGAAACGCTCGGGGTCGATCCCTTCGACGAGCCGCAAGCCCATCACCAGGAACTCGTCGGAACGCTCGACGCGCGTCAGCGCTTCGTCGGTAATCACGCCGTGGCCGCAGCCTTCGACGCGCATCAGCCACGATTCCGGCCGCCGCTCGGTCGCAATCGCATAACGCCGGCCGTCGACGTCGAGGCGTGCATGTGCGCCGGGGCCGATGCCGGCATATTCACCGGCGCGCCAATACAGGAGGTTGTGACGGCACTCGGAGCCCGGCCGCGCGTGATTGGATATCTCGTAAGCCGGCAAGCCATGCGCGGCGCAGACCTCTTGCGTCGCGTCGTAGAGCGCGCGCGCATTGTCGTCGTCGGGAATGCGTAGTTTTCCCGCGTCGTGCAGGGCGGCGAACGGCGTGTCGGGCTCGATCGTGAGTTGATAGAGCGAGAGGTGCGTCGCCGCTTCCGCAATGGCACGGGCAAGCTCCGTGCGCCATGCATCAACGGTCTGCTCCGGCCGCGCATAGATCAGGTCAAACGAGTATCGCTCGAAGGTGGTACGGGCGATCGCAACGGCATCGAGCGCTTCCTTGGCGGTGTGGGTGCGCCCGAGCGCCTTGAGCGCTGCATCGTCGAGAGCCTGGACGCCGAGCGAGACGCGATTGACGCCGGCGGTGCGATAGCCGCGAAAACGCGTCGCCTCGACGCTGGTCGGGTTGGCTTCGAGTGTGATTTCGACGTTCGGGGCGACATGCCAGTGTCGGCCGATCGCGTCGAGGATCGTACCGATGGTTTCCGGCTGCATCAGGGATGGCGTCCCGCCGCCGAAGAAGATCGAAGATACCGTCCGGCCCGGCACCCGCTCCGCGGTCGTCGCGATTTCCCTTACGAAAGCGCGTGCGAAGCGCGCCTCGTCGATAGGGTGATGGCGAACGTGGCTGTTGAAGTCGCAGTACGGGCACTTCGACAGGCA
>JAFKKS010000471.1 GCA_017304555.1 Hyphomicrobiales bacterium | reverse complement strand
GGATTGGGTGCCCGGTCTAGAATTAAAATGGATGTAACTGCCAAGCCACTCTCGCTCCGAGCTCGACCCTTCCAATGCAAAATATCTGATTCATGGAGCTGGGCAGAGCCACGCAAGAGCAAAAATGCTGCAAGCGAATAGAGGGCTAGCAAGCCGGAACCAGCCAAGCGCTCGGATGCGATCGTGAGCAGCAGCAGAACGATTAAGCACCATGAACCATATGCGACCAAGATCGCGCCTGAAACCCGCCGACTCTGCCAAGATATCAGTGTATCTACACAGACCGCAAAAAGAACAACCAAAACAACTAAAGCTATTTCCGCGCCGCTTAAGAGTGCCACGGTCTTCGAAATGGGACTCCAAAAGTAATATGTCCAAACAAATATGACGGCCGGAGGGGCAAATCCTCTCAAGATCTCCGCTATGAATGTTTTGATCTTAGGCTACATTGTGATCTATTGACTCATAATGGCTTCAAAGCAATCCGAAAGCGACACCTTGAAGCACTCGATGTTTGAGTCGTTGACGATGTGGTAGTCGGCGAGTGCAATAGGTTCAGCTTTTTCCAGTGTTTCGACCTCGCGTTCGTCCCTAACCGTCATTTCCTTGGGGGTCAGCGGGCGCACAAGTCTTGTTCCGAGCCGCTGCGCGCGGACCGTTTTTCGTGAGTGGATCGCTATCAGCTGCACAGCGTCCCCGAAACTGCTTCGCAACAGCTTGTATTCCGAGTAGCTATAGAGCCCATCAATTAGCACATGCCTGCCAGCCTTCAGAGCACGCTCGATTTCGGGGATCGATCTGGCCGCGATCACATCCATTCCAAAGTGTCGTCTCAGATCCTCGCGCACAACCGCCTCATTCGCGGGGGTGACTTCGAGGCCGCGTGATCGCACTTCCGACAGGACGACCCCCCCAAAATACACACGTTCGAAATCGGCCCGCTGTCCGAGGTACTGGACAGCTTCCGTCTTTCCGACCCCACTTAGCCCTACTACGCCCACAATTTTCGGTCGATGGTCCCTTTGAGCCATTGAGCCTCCTAGCGATTTGCCAGTGCCCCCAAAGGATGCGAGGGCGTTCGGCAGGAATTAGCTTAAGTTCAGCCAATTGTCTCCGGTTGCCGAGCCGTTGGGCATACGGTCCTTTAGGCCCTTGCCAATGTGAGTTCCCGCCACACGACTGCAACCTTACGTCGCACCGTACTCTCGTCTGGCGCGTGCTCGACATCGCGGGCTTCGAACCAGGCCAGCATATCGCGAACCAGCTCCGCCTGGGTCGCGGGCACGCCGTGGTCGTGAATCCGGCGCGTGAGCGCGGCGTAGAAAGCGTCCCAATCGTGCCGCGGCGGCACACCCGGTCCGCCCCGCCGGCGCTCAGTCCCACCGCCGCCGCCAGGCACATGCAGACCATTGAAGAACCCGTATTGCTGCTCAAAGCGCTCGACCTCGGCCCGCCTGTCCCGCGCGACGGCAGACCGGTCGAGTATTTCATCGAACAGGTCGCCCGCGCCTTCGCGCCGGAACCCGGCCCGCTCATGGCGGCATCAGTGGGTGCTGCTCCTGATGAAATCCCCGCAATGCCGGCGCCGCCGGACGGTGGACTCGCGATCGGCAGTCTTTCGGTCGAAGCGGCGGTCGCGGCGGTCCGCCGCGGGCATCGCTGGCATGATCACGTCGTGCGTCTGGTCGCCCATTGGATCGCACGCGGCTGGTCGGATGCCGAGATCCTGGCGACCGCCGAAGGCCTGACGCTTCCCGGCTGGACCCATGACGACACGCGCCGCGATCTCGCCCGCATGATCGGCGGCGCGCGGCGCAAATGGAGCATCCCGAATCCGGTTCACGAAGTCGGCGACGAAAGTCCGCCGCCTCCCGTTGAACCCGGATGGGTGGAGAAGCTCGACGCGGCGATGATCCAGCGCCGCCCGGCGCCGGCAAATCGACGCTTTCGATCGAGCAGGCCGTGGCCGTCGCGACGGGCCGCGAGATCACCGGCCAGACGGTCCACGAGACGGCCAAGACGTGGGTCTGGAACAACGAGGACGACAGCGACGAGCTGCGGCGGCGTCTTGCCGCCGTGCTTCAACACTGGTCGATCCCGATCGAAGAAATCCGGGGCAGGATTGCGCTCAACTCCGGCGCCGATCGCGCGCTCATGGTGGCGCGCGCCGCGAAGGACGGATCGGCCGTACGCACGCCGGATGTCGATGCGCTGGTCGAGCGCATCCGCGCTGCTGCCGTGGGCCTGCTGGTCGTCGATCCCTTCGCCGAAGTCCACGCCGTCGAGGAGAACGACAACGCGCGCGTCCGCGAGGTCGCGGCGCTCTTCCGCGAGGTGGCGCGGCGCGGTGATTGCGCCGTCCTTTTGATCCATCACACCTCGAAGCCTGCCGCCGCGTCCTCGGATGCCTACGCCGGCAACCAGAACGCTGCTCGCGGCGCCTCGTCGCTCACCGGCGTTGCCCGCGTGGTGCAGACGCTGTTCGCCATGTCCGAGCGTGACGCGGACAGGTGATCTTGATCTACACCGGTGCGTCGTGGGTCGATTGGAGCACGCTCCTGTCGTTCCAGAACCTGCCGATGCTCGGCGTCAACACGACGGCCGACGCCACCAACAAGCTCGCAGCGAAGACCAATGCCGTCCTGTTCGATGCGCTTCGCGCGGCGAACGGCGGCAACGGCGACATTCAGATCAAGCTCAGCAAGGAGGCGGCCGGCGACACCGCCTCCTTCCTCTTCCAGACCAACTATTCAGGCCGGGCCGAGATCGGCCTCACCGGCGATGATGACCTTCACTTCAAGGTGTCGCCTGACGGTTCTTCCTGGAATGAAGCGATCCTCGTCAACAGATCGACCGGGTTGGTCACGCTCGCATTGGTCGATATCAACGGCGGCGCGATCGACGGGGCGAACATCGGCGCTGCCACCGCCGGCACGGGGCGGTTCTCGACGCTCACGGCAACCGGCGCCGTCACGCTTTCACCCGCCAGCGCGAATGTAGCGATCTCGCCGACGGGAACCGGCACGGTCACGATTTCCCCCGCCGGCGCGCTGACAATCAATCCCGCCGCAGCGAGTTCGATCAACAATTGCAGCATCGGCGCCACTACGCCGTCGAGCGGTCAGTTCACGACGCTGAGCGCGACCGGGGCGGCGACCCTCTCCCCGGCAAACGCCAACGTCACCCTGTCGCCAACCGGGACCGGCACCGTCACCATCAATCCGACGACCGCCGGCAACATCAACAACGTGGCGATCGGGCAGACCACTGCCGCCGCGATCCGGGGCACGACGATCAATGCAACGTCGGCCTTCCAGGTTGCGGCCACTCAGGTGGTCGGAACGCGCAAGACCGGCTGGGCGGCTGCTTCAGGCACGGCGACCCGCACGACCTTCGCCACCAGCACCGTCACCCTTTCCGTCTTGGCCGAGCACGTGAAGGCACTCATCGACGACCTGATCTCGCACGGCCTGATCGGCACCTAAACGGAGGAGAACAACATGGCGCTTCTCAAGACGATCGACACGGACTTTGGCGCGTCGGCCAAGTACTGGCGCGTCGTATCCGTCAGCGATGATCTCCTGAAGCCGATGGCGCGGGCGCCATTGACGCCGGGAATACTTGCGATCGGCTGTGCCCCGCTGAAATCAAAATGCACAAGCCATCGCGGCGGCTTTGCCGTGTATCCGCTCTCCTGTGACCAGAACCCTGTTTCGGGCGAAATTCCTTCCTTCTCCCGAATCTTGGCAAGGGAGGTGTCGCGCCCTGACGTGTTGAGCTTCAATCCGCGATCAATCAAAAAGGTATCAAGCCAGGACGTGAAATCCTTGCGCTTGCCCTCGCGGTATGGCGCGAACCACTGGCGTTTGATGTCGTCCTGGTAGAAGTCCAGTTCCTTTTTGCCGCGCTCTTGTTCAAGCGCGGCGCGGATTCGGACAATAGCCCTATCGTAGTCGGCTTGTGTGCGGTTGCGCGAGCGGATGCGCTGATCGGCGAGCAGCTTGCCTTTCAGCGCCTCGTAGATTTGGTGACGATGCTCGCGCGACGTGTTGCGCTCCATTTGGTCGGGAAACAGGAAATACAGAAGCGCATGGCGCACGAGGCGGCGGTCGGAGCCGTCCTGCTGATCTAGCCAGTCCATGAACGTCCATGGCACATCGTCCTGCATGAGACGGCGTTGCTCGGCTGGTGCCAATCGCTTGAACGCGATCACGACCTTGAGAAGATATTCAAACTCCGCCGGCCGCTGCGTCAGATAGGCCGTGCCTGGATGCCCCACGCCATGAAGATGTGCGTCATTGAGATAGGGCGAATTGGGCAATTCCTCTTTCGACCACGACCAGATTTGCCGCACGGCTTCCCGTTTGGTCTCCGCCTTCATGCTGTTCGGGCTGGGAAACAGGAGCAGAAACCAGATCGCTTCGGCAGCCACTTGAATGACCGGACGCGACGCGTCCTTGAGTTGCTCGGAAAGCTTGTCGAGAAAGTCCCGGCTGCTGCCGACGATCGGATTGCCGGCGAAAAGGCCGAGCAGCGTTTCGAGGTTGGCGAGAGTCCAGAGCGCGCGGTCGGTGAAGATCGACGAATCCGCAAGGAAGCAGCGTTCACGCCAAGCGTCGCTGCCCTCCAGAACTGCCGTAACCTCGGGATCTCCGGTCCAGCGCGACACACATCCCCCCAGCGGAAATAGACCTCACGCTGCCAGTGTGTCTCACCCGCCTCTCTCGGTTCCTTTGTTGGAATACCAGACATTGCCGGGGCACGCTATCATTGCCTTCCGAGGAATTCTCACGTCTCAGCCCACGTCGATCTCCGCGCGCAGCCGACCCCTCCATCCGTCGAGCGTGAACCAATTGCGGAGGTATTGCGGAGTTGACATGAAAACGCCCCGGACGTGGGTCCGGGGCGTTTGTTCAACCCCTTGTTCGATCAAGGGGAATTTGGTTGCGGGGATAGGATTTGAACCTATGACCTT
>JAFKKS010000470.1 GCA_017304555.1 Hyphomicrobiales bacterium | reverse complement strand
TCCGTCTTATTCTTGTTCCGCGACACGAATCGCCTCCCGGCTCTCACTCGTCTAAAGTTAGCGGACTTCGCCGCAGGGGCGTAAAGCACCGCTGGCAGCAAGTGCACGCCCCGCCGCGCCACAGAGCGCAGGCCTGGATGCAGGTCTGGGCGCAGATGTGGGCGCTAAACGCTCGTCCCTTATCCTGCAAATCCGGTTCGAGCCTCCGCCCTACGCAGAAAGACTTTGTAACATAGCTATGTTCCATTGTATATTCCCGGCACGTAAAGGGGAACTCTCGTGTCCATCGATCTCCGAACATTCCGCAATGCGCTGGGCCAGTTTCCGACCGGCGTCGTGATCGCGACGGCGCGCACGCGCGACGGCCAGCGCGTCGGAATGACGATGAGCTCGTTCAATTCCGTGTCTCTCGACCCGCCGCTGGTGCTTTTCAGCGTCCACCGCCAAGCGCTGACATTTGCCGTTTGGCAGACGATCGAGAAGTACGCCATCAATATCTTGAACGACGAGCAGGAGAAGCTTTCGAACCAGTTCGCGCGCGCAAAGGGAGACAAGTGGGGCGATATCGAACCGCTCACCGGCAAGACCGGCGTTCCGATGATGCCGAACGCCGCCGTGGTGTTCGAATGCGAGCCCTACGCACGTTACGACGGCGGCGACCATGAGATCTTCGTCGGCCGCGTCATGGCGCTGCACGAGCATGACTTTAACCGCGGCCGCCCGCTGGTCTTCTTCGATGGCCGATATCGCCAGCTCGCGAGTTCCGCATCGGCCCATACGCCGCCACCCGACGTGCTACAATACGGCTGGTAAGCCAAGCGCACGGCACAAGTACACCGCAGTTGTCTCACGCAGGAAAGGCATCATGGCTGTCAACAAGGAACACAAGGAATTCCACGCGGTCGACATGTCCACCGGCTGGGAAACGCCTCCCGGCTATCCCGCGGGCATTCAGCAGAAGATTCTGTCCGGCGCTCTCGACGAAGCAAACAAGCGCGGCAGCCGCTCGCGCCTGCTGCGATTTGCTCCCGGCGTGTTCACCACTGTGCCGTTCGTTCACGACTATTGGGAAGAGGTGTACCTCGTCTCCGGCGACCTCTCGGTCGGCAATGACGAGAAGGGCGAAGGCGGCACCGCGTTCGCGCCGAACACTTACGCGTCACGCCCGCCGGGTGCCTACCACGGACCGTTCAAGTCCAACGGCGGCTGCGTGCTGTTCGAAATCCATTATTTCGATCCGGTGTGATTTACACCGGGCGCATCTATAAGCCGCTCATTCCCGCGTAAGCGGGAATCCAGAATTATTTGGCTCTGGGTCCCCGCTTTCGCGGGGACGAGCGGTGGATCGGCTAATGCGCGGCCGCGGCGAAATCCTGCATCACATTCGATCGCACGACCTGCGCGCGGCGCGTCGTTGCCGGCGTGTTACGGCTGCGGCCGACGAAACGCGGAACGCCGGCGGTGATGACGCCGCCGATCGCTGCGATATCGCCGTGCTTGATTGCGGCGAGCGCCGATGACTGCGTGCCGCCATCCGGCGCGTCGAGAAGAACGATGTCGGCCGCGGCGCCCGCTTTCAGCAATCCGCTGTCGAGACGATAGACGCGCGCATTGTTTCCGGTTGCGGCGCAGATCGCCTGCTCCGGCGCCATCTCCGTCAGGCTCGCCAGATGCGCGATCGTGTAGAGCATGCCGAGCGGCATGATGCCGCTGCCGGTCGGCGTGTCGGTCGCGATGATGAAGCGATCGAAAGCGCCGAGTTGCATGGCGAGCCGGCCGCAAAGCAGCGTCGTGCGCAGATTGCCGGCGGTGCACACCTGCAGCGCCATCTCGCTTTCCTTGATGACGCGCTCGAAGTCGGCATCCGGCATCGCCGTCGGCCCGCCGTTGATGTGGAACGAGACGTGCGGGTGCATCTTGAGCAGATGGTCGCCGGTGATCGCGCCCGACCCCGGGATCGATGAACCGCCGGTATGGCAGGTGGTGATCAGGCCGGCCGCCTTCGCGTCCGCCACCAGCGGCACGTAGTCGTAGGCCGTCTTCACCGCGCCGAAGCCGGCTTTCGCCAGCTTCACGCCCTTCGCCGCGAGCTCGGTGAAGTCGTCCCTCTTCAGCCCCGGCTCGAGAATGACCGAGCCGGCGACGACGCGCATGCCGCCCGGCCGGTATTCGGCAAAGCAGCGCTGCGCCGCGACCGCCAGAGCCTTGACGCCTTCGACATCGCGCGGCCGGCCCGGCACGTGCACCTCGGACGCCGAGATCGACGTCGTCACGCCACCGTGCAGATAGCTCTCGAGGTAGCCGACGGTGCGCTGACGCGGCGTGTAGTCGCCGAAGGTGATGTGGACGTGGGAATCGATCAGGCCGGGAACCGCCGTCATGCCGCCCGCGTCGATGACGACGTCGGCCGCCTCGACCGCGGCCGACGATGCCGTGCCGACGCTGACGATCTTGCCGTCGTCGGCCAGGATCGTGTCGCCCGCCACCTTCGGATCATGCCAGTCACCGGAAACGATCGCGCCGAGATTGGTGACTGCGATTCTCATGATGCCCTACTCCGTTCAGTGCTTTGGCGCGGCCAGTTCGTCGGCGAGGTTATACGTGCCGAGCAGATGCTCGACCATCCCGGTCGCCGAGTTCCAATCATAAGTGCGGAAGCTGTGGCCGGCGGTGACGAACCGCGCCCCGGCATAGAACATCTCGTACTGCTGATGCCGCGAACCGAACTCCGAGCCGACAGCATCCCAGCAGGCCTTGAGGAATTTGACCTTGTCCTCCGGCGCCATGCTCGCCGCGCGCTGCGTCGTATGGATGATCTTCTTCAGCGCCGGATCTTTGAAGTCCTCGATCGAGGACGGCAGCATGATCAGCGCGCCGCCGGACAACTCGCGAATCGCGGTGACGAACTGCGGGTAGAGATCCTGCGTCAGCACCTGCGCCGAATACATGAAGTGCTTGTTCGGCACCCAGTAGTCGCCGAACTTCGAACCGCTCGCCTCCATGCCGGACAGCATCGCTTCCACCATGCTGGCCTGCGCAGCCATGTAGCCGAGCTTCTCGCTGACGGACGGAATTTTCGTCGT
>JAFKKS010000469.1:1563-4647 GCA_017304555.1 Hyphomicrobiales bacterium | reverse complement strand
GTGCGGCCGCGGTCTGATTCGGCTTCGCCGCGGCTTCCCCCTTCGCCGAACGCCGCGAACGCGTGATCAGTCCCTCCGGGCGCCACATCACAACGGCGACGATGATCACGCCGTAAGCGATCAGGCGGTACTCGTTGGCGAAACGCAGCAGCTCGGGAATCCCCGACAGCAGGATGGCCGTGAGCACCGGCCCCCAGAGGGTCTGGATGCCGCCGGCGAGCAGGAACACGATGTAGTTCAGCGAGTAGAGGAAGCCGAGCTGGCTCGGCGAAATGATCAGGACGTAGTGCGCCAGGAGGCCGCCGCCGAGCGCGATCAACGCCGAGCCGATGCCGAACGTGACGAGACGCACGGTGCGCAGCGAAATGCCAGTCGATGCGGCGGCGACCATATCGTCGCGGATGGCGCGGGCGCCGAGCCCGATGCGGGATTTGTCGACGCGCCAGGCGACGAAGATCGAGAGCGCGGCGACTCCCAGAACCCACGTCATGGTGGTGTAGAGCGGAATGCCGGAGAAGCCGTTGGCGCCGCCGACATATTTGATGTTGAACGCCGCGATACTGAGCGCCTCGCCGACGGCAAGCGTTGCGATCTTGAGGACGAAGTCCTTCATCTTGAGCGTCACCAGCGCGACGATGCAGCCGACGATCGCGCCGACAACGGTCGTGACGACAAGCGCCGGTATGAACGGCCAATCGAGATTCGTCGTCAGAACGGCAGCGACATAGCCGCCGACGCCGGCGAATGCCGCCGTCGCCATCGACAGCGCACCCGACAGCGCCGTGATGTAGAGACCGCAGATGAGGATCACATTGATCGCCGCGATAACGATCACCGGCTCCCAGAACCCGAAAGTCAGCATGACCGTTCCTTATGCGTTGTAGGAGCCGAAGACGCCGTTCGGGCGGAAGTAGAGAACGCCGATCAGCAATGTGAAGGTGACGACGTCACGCATTCCGGACGACACGTAGCCGGTGATCAGCGCCTCGATGATGCCGAGCGCGATCGCGACGAAAACGACGCCCTCGAAATATCGGTTGCCGGCGACCAGAAGAATGATGAACGCCTTGAGGCCATAGAGCAGGCCGACGAAGGCCCAGGCGCTGCCGTAGAGGAGCCCGACAGAAACAGCGGCAATGCCCGCCATGAGGGACGCGAACACCACGGTGATCAGCGAGATGAGGCTGACATTGACGCCGAACGCGGCGGCGACGTCCGGACGTTCAGCCACTGCGCGCGTCGCCCGCCCGTACTTCGTGCCCCGCACGTAGTAGCTCGCGGTGATAAGCAAAATGGCGCAGGCGGCGAAGTTGACGAGCTGGCGTGCCGTCAGGCTCACCGGCCCGAGCGGAACGGACATGTTCGGAATGATCGTCGGGTAGGGCACCGGGTCGGGACCGGTGATGATCGCCATGCCGTTCTGCAGGATGATCGAGACGCCGAGCGTGGCGAGCAGCGTCATCAGCATGTTCCGGCCATGCAGTGGCCGGATCACGACGCGCTCCAAGACAAGACCGCCCAAGCCGGCTCCGATGGCACCGGCAACGAGCACGACAGCGAGATTGTCGGAGATGTGCAGCGCCGTCCACAGCCCGGAAAACATGCCGAGCATGAAGATTTCCGGATGCGCGAAGTTCACCACGCGAAGCACGATGAACACGAGTGCGAAACCGACGGCGACGACAGCGTAAGTGCTGCCGATCACGGCGCCGTTCATGATCTGTTGGAGAAATATATCCATTGGCGATCTGCTGTCGCGCGGCCGGCTTAGGCCGCACCCCCCAAGAAAACTTCCTGCACACGTTCTTTCGTCGAGATCTCGCCGGCCGGGCCGCTCTCGACGATCTGCCCGATCTCCAGGAGATAGGCCCAATGCGCGAGCGCGAGCGCCTGGCGCGCGTTCTGTTCGACCATCAAGACGCTGATGCCGTCCTGGTTGATCGCACGCACCAGGTCGAAGATGTCGCGCACCACGAGCGGCGCGAGGCCGATCGAAGGCTCATCCATCAGTAGCAGCCGCGGCTTTGAGATCAGCGCACGCGCGATCGCGACCATCTGCTGCTCGCCACCGCTCAGCGACGCCGCAAGCTGGTTGCGACGCTCCTGCAGCCGCGGAAAGCGCTCGAACATCGCGGCGATGCCCTTCTCGACCTTCGCCTCGTCGTGCTCGATGAACGCGCCCATGCGCAGGTTCTCGAGAACGGTGAGGCTGCCCCAGAGTTGCCGCCCCTCCGGCACCCAGGCGATGCCGAGCTGGTGGATCTGGTGCGACTTCAGCCGCGTCAGGTCGTGCTTGCCGTCGAATTGGATTGTGCCGCTGCGCGCGCGGACGAGGCCAAGCAGCGTCTTGATGATCGTGGTCTTGCCGGCGCCGTTGGCGCCGAGAATGACCCGCACTTCGCCCGGCTGCATCTCAAGCGATACGTCGAGGATGGCCGGCACCGCGCCATAGGCGACCGAAAGGCCGGAGACTTTCAGCAGCGCGCTCACGCCTCGGCTCCCAGATAGGCTTCGATGACGTGCGGATTGGCTCGCACCTCCGCGGGCGTGCCTTCGGCGATCTTTTGGCCGAAGTTCAAGACGATGACTTTGTCGGACGCCGACATCACCACATTCATGTTGTGCTCGATCAGCAGGATGGTGATGTTGCGCGCGGTCAGCTCGCCCATCAGCTTGACGATGCCGTTTGCCTCGCGCGCGACCATTCCCTGCGTCGGCTCGTCGAGGATCAGAAGCTTCGGTTCGGTCGCCAGCGCGCGCGCGATTTCGAGGCGCTTCTGGTCGCCGTAAGGCAATTCCTTGGGGAACGAGAGCCGCTTGTCGGCGATCCCGACAAGATCGAGCATCTCTTCGGCACGCTCCGCGCGTGCACGCCGCTCGCGGCGCTCGCCGGGCAGCATCAGAATCGTATCCAGCACGCTGGAGGAGGTCCGGCATACGCGCCCGACCATCACGTTCTCCAACGCATTGAGATGAGGAAACAGCTGGACGTTTTGGAACGTCCGCGCCAGGCCGGCGCTTGCAAGCCGATGCGGATGCCAACCGCTCACATCGGCGCCATTGACGACGACATTCCCCTCATCC
>JAFKKS010000469.1:0-1544 GCA_017304555.1 Hyphomicrobiales bacterium | reverse complement strand
CAGCCGCTCACATCAGCGCCATTGAAGACGACCTTCCCCTCATCCGGGCGAATGACGCCCGAGATGAGGTTGAAGAGCGTCGTCTTGCCGGCGCCGTTCGGGCCGACGATCGAGGTGACCCGGTGCGTGATCGTGCTGAAGCCCACGTCGTTCAGTGCGATCAACCCGCCGAAACGCTTCGTCAGGTTGGACACCGCAAGGAGTGTGCCGGAATCGTCGTGCGCATTACTCGCGGTGTTCATATCCCGTCCCGAGTCGTTGGATCGTCGGCTCGTCTACAGCCAATGCGGTGAAGATCAAATGGCCGTATAGGAGGCGCGGCCCGTCATCTGCAGGATCGTCACCGTCGGCGTCATGTTCTCGCCCGTCGGCGGATTCTTGAACGTGACGTGGGTGCCGATCGGCGTGACGAAGTCGAGCGCCTTCAGGGCTTCGTTGATCTTGTTGCGATCGATGCTGTTGGCGCGCTTGATGGCTTCGACGATGCAGTAGATGTAGTCGTAGCCGTAGGATGAGTAGGTGGTGACTTCCAGCTTGAAGCGCTTGGCGTAGCGCGCGAGCCAGTCGGCGACAGGGCCTTCGGCGCCCTTATAGTCGCGGCCGGTCCAGGTGTAGCAGTCCTTGATGCCGCCGTTCGTGCCGTCCCAATACAGCGGGTCCTGGAAGTTTCCGTAGCCGGTCAGCAGCGGCTGATCGAGGCCCATCGCGCGCAGTTGCGAGGTCACCTTGATGCCGTCGCCGGTCGTCGACGCGACATAGATGGCGTCCGGCTTGGCGCCCTTGATGGTCGTGATCTGCGCGGCGAAGTCCTGGTCGCCGCCGTTGAACGCTTCGTAAGCGACCAGCTCGTAACCGAACTTCTTCTCCGAGGTCTTGCACACCTCGGCGTCGCCGGCCTGCGCGTCCTGCGTCTGATCGTAGATGACGGCCAAGCGCTTGATGCCGTTTTTCTTCATGACCTTGTCGAGAAGGATCGGCGTCGCCGTTCCCGAGACGGGGTTGACGCGATAGGCCCATTCCGACCAGCGCTTCACCGGCGCACCGGCGGCGCCGATGACCGGTAGCTTCAACTGGCCGGCGAGCGGCACCATCGGCACGTAGCCGACCGAGTTGGCCGGCCCGACCTGGGCGGCGAACGCGGTGTTCAACGCATGCTGGCGATAGAGCGTCACCGCCTGGCGCGCATCGTTCGCCATGTCTTCCGTCGACAGCTCCAGGGTGTATTGCGTCCCCTTGGAGTCGGCGAAGCCGCCCGCCGCGTTGATCTCCTCGACGGCCATGATCGCGCCGTCGCGGCAGCGTTGGCCGTAGGCGCTCGACGGTCCGGTGAGAGCCTCGACCTGCGCGATCTTCACCACCGTCGCGGCGCGCGCGACGCCGATGAGCGAGGGAAGGGCGACGATGCCGCCGCCGATGGCCGCCGCGCCCTTCATCAGGGTCCGCCGGTCGATCATGGCGCGCGTGTCGTTTCCAAAAGTCTTTCTCTTGTCGTTCATTGTCGGTCTCCCATGGATTGAATTGCGAACTGAAATGTCATTCGGCGC
>JAFKKS010000257.1 GCA_017304555.1 Hyphomicrobiales bacterium | reverse complement strand
CGCCATCGATGCGATGCGCAAGGGCGCGCAGAACCTTGCGCAGCAGATGCAGCAAGGCCCGAACGGTCCTGGTCCGAACGGGCAGCCCGGCCGCGGACAGGCGCGTGCCGGTCAAGATACCGATCCGCTCGGGCGGCCGCTGCGCGGCCGCGACTACGGCGACGACACGACGGTGAAGGTGCCGGGAGAGATCGACGTGCAGCGCGCGCGGCGCATCCTCGAAGAACTGCGCAAGCGGCTGGCCGATCCTGCCCGGCCGCAGATCGAGCTCGACTATATCGAGCGGCTGCTCAAGGACTTCTAGCCGGACTGTCGTGCCGTTGTGCGCATACGCGACGCCAGCGCGCTCGCGACTTCGAACTTGATGTCGGCGAGAGAGAAGGGCTTCGTCACGACGCCGTGGATCAAGGCGTCGAGCCCGTTCGCGCGCTCCCTTTGATCGGCGTAGCCCGTCATCAACAAAATGACGACGTCGGGAAAATCGCGCGCCGCGGCCAGCGCCAGCGCAATCCCGTCCATCACCGGCATCTTGATGTCGGTGAGCAAAAGATCGAAGTCGCCTTTCTCGCGCGTCAGGATGTCGAGTGCTTCGGCGCCGTCGGCCGCCGTCAGAATGCTATGGCCGACTTCGACGAGCGCGCGCCGCAGGAGGTTTCGCAACGTCTCTTCGTCTTCGGCAATGAGGATACGCGCCATGTCAGCGGCCTGGCTCGCGGTCATGCGCGTTGGCGAAACGCACCGCGACCGTTTTCGCTTCCGGCGGCGGCGAGGCGAGCTGCGAACGGAAGGCGAGCGTTTCACCGGCGCCGAGCATCGTCTTGTCCGGCAGCGCCGTCCACGCATAGACCTCGACGTTCGCATTGTTCTGCACGCCGAAACGGATGTGTGGCACCTGCACCTTGTTTGGTGTGATGTTACGGATCTTGCCCTGCACAATCATCACCGGGACGTTGTTTTCCGTCTCGTTGGAGATGACAACGTCGTTGAATTCGAGCCCGCGCAGATTGACCGGCAAGCCGATGGCCGCGAAGAGCGAAGCCGTCTGCGGGAATTGACGGACGATCGGCGTGCGCGCCGCCATCGCCGCGACGATAATCGCCAGCAGGACCGGGATATAGAATGCGAGGCGAGGGCGGCGCTTCGGCCGCGCCGGCGGCAGCGGAACGAGTTGCGCTTGCCGTTTGGCGGCGATGGATTCGACGTCCTCGGACGGCGGCGCTTCGGCCTCTTCCTCACCGGCGGCCGCCGGCACAAGCGGCGGCGAATCGGACTCGACGGTATGAGGAAACGGTTCAGGAGGCAGGATCGCGACGGTCCCAATTTCCTCGTGCTGAGGTATGTCCGAGGTCGATCCGTCGCGTGGGTCGGAGCCGACGTCAGCCATGATCGGGGCGTGCAGTGCCAAGGCGTGCGTGGAGGCCGTCGCCGCTGCAAACCAGGTGACCTTGCATCGCGCGCAACGGACGGTGCGTCCCTCGGAACCGAGGCTTGTCTCTTCAATCTTGTAGGACGTGGCGCAGTTCGGACAGACGATCAGCATGGCGTTTCCACCGGCTTGGGCTGTCCGAATTTATCCGTTCGTCCGTTAACGAAACGGAAACCATGAGAGAGGGCGGTTGAGACGGCCTGTCGGGGAACATAGTCCTATGTCGGCTGCCGTCAAACGCGGTTAATGCAATCTTAATCCAGGTGGCGCGAAAAATCGGATCGAGACCGGGAGCTCCTTGTGGTCCGATTCGAAAACATAGGCTTGCGCTACGGGGTGGGGTCCGAGATTTTGCGGGACCTCAATTTCCAGATCCGGCCAAGCTCGTTCCAATTCCTCACCGGGCCCTCGGGCGCCGGCAAGACGTCGCTGCTGCGTCTTCTCTTCCTGGCGCTCAAGCCGACGCGCGGCCTGATGACCTTGTTCGGGCACGATGTATCGCGATTGGACAAGGACGCGCTGGCCAGCCTGCGGCGGCGAATCGGACTTGTCTTCCAGGACTTCCGCCTCATCGACCACCTCACGACCTACGAGAACGTCGCGCTGCCGCTGCGCGTGATTGGCCGGCGCGAAGAGGAGTATCGCTCGGAGGTCATCGAACTTTTGCGCTGGGTCGGGCTTGGCGACCGCATCTGGGCCTTGCCGCCGGTTCTCTCCGGCGGAGAGAAGCAGCGCGCCGCAATCGCGCGCGCGGTGATCGGGCGGCCGGAATTGCTCCTCGCCGACGAGCCGACCGGCAACGTCGATCCCACTTTGGCGCAGCGGCTACTGCGGCTTTTTGTCGAGCTCAATCGCTCGGGCACGTCGATCGTCATCGCGACCCACGACATCGCGCTGATGGATCAGTTCGACGCGCGCCGCCTGGTGCTGCATGAGGGGCGGTTGCATGCCTACGACTGAGGCGCGATTGCGCATCGCCGCGCGCGAATTGGTCGAGATGGCCGTGCGCGAACAGGAGAGCAAGCCGCAAGAGATCGATACCGCGTCGGACGCGCGCACGTCGTCGCCGGTGATGCCGCCCGACTCCATCGCCGGTCGTGCGCTGGTTGGCGTCGTCGCCATCATGAGCCTGCTTGCCGCCCTCACGCTCGGCGCCGTGGTGCTGGTGCGCAACGCCGCCGGCGCGTGGCAGACGGAAGTCTCTCGTGAGATCACCGTACAGATCCGCCCGACGGACGGCCGCGACGGCGAGCAGGACGTCGCGCAAGCGGTCGCGATCGTGCAGGCGACGCCGGGCATCGCGAAGGTGCATGCACTCTCGAAGACCGAATCCGCGAAACTCCTGGAGCCGTGGCTCGGCACCGGACTGTCGCTCGACGAGTTGCCGGTGCCCCGTATGATCGTGGTGACTCTGGCAACGGATGCGCGCCCCGATCTCGACCGTATGCGCCAAGCGCTCACGGAGAGCGTGCCGGGCGCGAGCGTCGATGATCATCGCGGATGGGTTGGGCGTATGCGGGTGATGACGCGCCTGGCGGTCGCCGGCGGCATGGCGGTGCTGGGCCTTGTCCTCGCGGCCACCGTCCTTATGGTCATCTTCGCGACGCAAGGCGCGATGGCGACGAACAAATCCATTATCGAGGTGCTGCATTTCGTGGGTGCGAAGAACCGCTACATCTCCGCACAGTTCCAGCGGCATTTTCTGCTGCTGGGGCTTAAGGGCGCAGCGATCGGGGGGGGCGTGGCGGCCGTTTTCTTCGTTGCGATGAGTTTTCTCGGGCCGCATCTCGACCGTCTCGTCGGCGGCTCCGGCGGCGCAGAGGCGCTGTTCGGCAGCATCGTGCTCGGGCCGGACGGGTATGCCGGCGTCTTCGGGCTCGTGGTGCTGGTGGCGGCGGCAACCGCGCTCACCTCTCGCGTGACAGTTGTCCGGACCCTCGGCGCGCTCGAATAGGCCGCGCGGTTCTCGCCCGAACGATCTTATTTGGGCTAAACTCGGGTGATGAATTAGGCGGACCATGTCAATTGGACCTTCCACCGACGGGCAAGGCCGGCCGGACGAGACGGCGCGTGACCCCGCGCGCGTGCCGTCGGGAACGGCCTATCGCGTCGTGCGCGGTCTCGTCGGCGGCTTGGCTGTTCTCGCCTTGCTCGGTTTCGTGGCGCTGGCCGGCGGCTTCGTCTGGTTCGTTGAAAGCGTGCCCAAGAGCGAAGTGACGCTCAATCGCGATGCCGATGGCATCGTTGTGTTGACGGGCGGCGCATCACGCATTCCCGATGCGATTGAACTGCTCGCGGCCGGTCACGGCAAGCGCCTGCTGATCACCGGCGTTCACAGAACGACATCGTCGCGCGAACTGGCGCGCCTCGTTCCGCGCTATGAGCAGTTGCTCAAATGCTGTGTCGATCTCGATCATTCCGCGATCAACACGGTCGGCAACGCTGCGGAAACGCGCCGCTGGGTGAAGGATCAGCGTTTCACCTCGGTGATCGTGGTAACCTCGAGCTATCACATGCCCCGCAGCATGGCGGAGCTTGGCCGCCAGCTTCCCGACGTGCGGCTGATTGCGTTTCCGGTCGTGACGGAGAAAATGCGCGACGAGGCGTGGTGGGACAGCCTGCCGACGGCGCGGCTCCTGATGTCGGAGTATCTCAAATACGTCTACGCCCAGATTCGCATGCGGATCGCGCCCGGCCCGGATACGACCGACGTTGCGGGCGCCCACGGCCGGATGGGGAGCTGACGGCGTCGCGGCCGTCATGAGCATCCGTGCTGTTTCTCCGCTCCCTCATCTTCAACATCGCGTTCTACGTGAACCTCATCCTGCATTTGGTTGCGGGGTTGGTGGCGTTGCTGCTGCCGCGCAGCGTTACGGTGCGGATCGTGAAATCGTGGGTGCATACGAGTCTCTGGCTGCTGCGCGTGATCTGTGATCTCAAGATCGAGGTGCGCGGGCGCGAAAAAATACCCGCAGGCGGCATCGTGGTGGCCGCGAAGCATCAATCGATCTGGGAGACGTTCATGCTCCCGATCCTTTTTGACGACCCGGTCTTCATCGTGAAGCGCGAACTGATGTGGATTCCGGTGTTCGGCTGGATGGCGAGCAAGACGCGGGCGATCCCGGTCAATCGCAGCGGCCGCGCCAGCGCGATGGTGGCGATGCTGAAGCAGGCGCGGCAAAGAATCGAGGAACGCCGCCAGATCGTGATCTTTCCCGAAGGCACGCGGCGCGCGGCCGGCGCGGAGCCGGCCTACAAGTTCGGCGTCGCGCGCATGTACGCCATCCTTAATACCGTTTGCGTGCCTGTGGCGCTGAACTCCGGCGTGTTCTGGCCGCGCCGCACGTTCATGCGTTATCCCGGCACCATCGTCGTCGATATTCTCGATCCGATTCCGCCCGGCCTCGATTCGCGCGCATTCTTCGATCGGCTGCAGTCGGATATCGAGTCGGCGACCGCCCGATTGGTCGCGGAAGCGAAAGGGCAAGGCGCCGGGGTCGACACGGCCGGCCGTGCCGCTTCGTCAACGCCGTGAGTGCGTACTGCGCTAAATCGGTTCGAGGTGGCTCTCCGGCGCGCCGCTCAGCCGTTCCGCGAGGACGTGTAGCGTCTCGTCGCGGCAGCCCAAGGCTTCGAGCGCACGAACGGTCGCGATGACATATTCGGGATTGGCGCCGGAACGCCCATGCCCTTGGCGGATATAGCGAAGCTGTTCCTCGATCGAGAGGCGGCCGGCATATTGCGCGTGTCCGCGATCGGCGACATAGCACAGTGCCGAAACACGTTGCGTCGGCGAGCCTTCCAGCCAAACAGCGCGCGTCACCTCGCGATAGACCATCGTCGTTTGTTCACGCTCGCGCAGATAGGCGACCGTTTGCGTCCGATTTTCGCTGGAAACGCGGTAAGCAATGCCGCGGCAGGCGCCGCCGCGGTCGAGACCGAGCACGAGGCCGGGCTTCTCAGGCGTGCCGCGATGCACGTGGGAAAATACGCAGAGCGCGCGGTGCGCGCCGATCAGTCGCCCCGGCCGCCGTTCGAGAAAGGGAAAATCCGGCCGCCACATCAGCGATCCGTAGGCAAAAACCCAGAGGTCTTCTGGTGAGGCGCTGTCAGGGGGCATACAGGGCAAATGGGGACTGGGGCTGGCGCAATGGATGGCGCTCGCCTAACAAGCGGACGGATCGCGTGCAACAGCCCTCCTTGGAACTGAGATGACGCAACCTTACTCGCCCGCAAAGACGGCGCGCTGGATCATGGCGCCTTTGGTGCTCGTCCTGGTGCTGGCGGCAGGGTGGAGCGTATTCTGGTACTTCGCGGCGCAGAAAACCGAAGAGGTGATCGCGGCCTGGATCGCGCGCGAGGGGCAGCTTGGCCGCACTTATGGCTGCGCGTCGCGCACCGTGGGCGGCTATCCGTTCCGTATCGAGGTGCGCTGCGAGGAGCCGACCGCCGTCGTGCAGGACCCGAACGTTGCGGTCAGCATCAAGGCGAAGAGCCTGGTTGCCGTTGCGCAGGTCTATCAGCCGGATCTGATCATCGCCGAAGTCACCGGACCGATGACGGTCGTCGAAACCGAATCGAAGACGACATTCAATGCCAATTGGCGGTTGTTGCAGGCGAGCCTGCGCGGATCGCCGGAGGCCCCCGAGCGTCTGTCGCTCGCGGTTGACGGCGTCAAACTCGATCGGGCGGATAGCGCCGATGCGTCGCCGCTGTTCCAGGCGACGCATCTCGAATTCCACGTCCGGCACGCCGTCGGTTACAGCTCGGACGTGCCGGTGTTCGAACTGGCGGTACGCGCGCAGGATGTGCTGCTGCCGGCGCTTGCGGCGTGGATCAAGGGGACGCTCAATCTCGACGCCGTCGGCACGCTGAGCGGCATCGGCGACTTCAAGGTGAAGCCGCTGCCGCAGCGGATGCGTGAATGGCAGGCGGCGGGCGGCCGCTTCCTGCTCACGGCCTTGCGGGCGCAGCAAGGCGCGGCGGTTGCCGTCGCCAAAGGCGACGTCGGCTTGAGCGCCAACGGCCGCCCGGAAGGCGCGTTCGATATCACCATGGCGGGCTTCGATCAGGTTCTGCAGAATCTGCTTGGAAATAAGAACCAAGGCTTGCAGGCGGGCCTGATGGCCGGGCTGGCGCTGCTCGGGCCGCAAGCGGAACTTGAAGGCAAGCGTGCGGTGAAACTGCCGCTTAAGATCCAGGACGGCAATGTCATGCTCGGCCCAGTGCGCATCGCGCAGATCGCGCCGTTGTTCTGAGTGTCACCACACGTAAGGAATGAGCCGATACGGCACGGCGCGCCTATAGGTCTTGTATCCTTCCAGGCCGGCGGCAAGCACCTTCTCTTCAAGGACGGCGCGAACGGCGAGAATCGCGATCGCGATCGGCGCCGCCCACAGTCCCCATCGCGAGCCGAGCAGAAGCGGCACGCCGATGAAGAAAAGAATGGCGGCGGCGTACAACGGGTGGCGCACATAGGCGTAAGGCCCGGTCGTGATCGTCTTTTGCTGACGCTCTCGCTGCACCCTCACGATCGGTGACGCGAAGGTGTTTTCACGGAACGTCCAGTAGGAGAGCGCGTAACAAGCCCCCATCGCCAGCACGCCGAAAGCGCTCATCCAAGCGGATGGATGTATCCTGTGAAATCTTGCGTCGAGGCCGATGAGCACGAACCATCCGCACCAGACGATGAAAGCGATGATCAGGAACGCGCGATCCCAGCCCGGCTGTCCCGCCTGCCACGTCGGCTTCAAACGCTCGGCGAGCAGCGCCGGATCATATTTGGCGAGCCATAAGCCAAGCACCAGGCTTCCGATCGCCAGCAGCACGAGGAACACCCAGGCCTGCGGCCATGCCAATGTTCCCGCGGTCAGGAACAGCAATGCTGCGATCGCCACCAACCAGACGATCGTTTGCAGGAGCAAGCGTGATGTCATCACACCGGCCTTTCGTTAAGCCGGAAGGTCACGCCCGCAATGCGGCAAGAGGACGGCGCTAGTCTTTGCGTTCTCGAGATCAGCCTAGCATAGAGAGAATGCGCTGAAAAAGATCAATCAAGTCCACGCCTCGTTTGACTAAGTCCGGAATGTCGAGTCCGTATGACTTCGCTCGATCCGCGTATTTCTCGGCGGCGGCGGATTGATCCATTCCATTCCGAAGATCATTGCCAATGGCTTCAACGAATTCACGATCAATCCCGTTGCTAATAAATATGCGCGCTAAATCGAGTTCAGCGCCTTTTCCCGCGTCGATGCCAACTCTGAAGTTACCTGTAATCGACAGGTCCCTAGCCCGCAGTCGGGCACCTTCTCCAAGAGAAATTCCCGTGTCGAACGAGCCGCTGCCTAAGGTGCCCAGTCGTATATTGGACAAGGTGAATGGTGGTGGCTTCGGCTTGTCTGCCATGATGCTTTACCCCCAATATCAATTAGCGGTCACAAGCTAAACGCATCCCGCTTTAGTCGCCCTCGCTGGCGTAAGGGCGCGGGATTTCCGTATGCGGCAAACCGGGTTGCATGCGGCCGAAATCGGGCGCGGCCGAGTCCTGCCCGATCTGCACGATGCCACGGCGGATCGCGCGCGTGCGCGTGAAGTGGTCGAAAAGCGCCTCGCCGTCGCCGCGGCGGATGGCGCGCGTGAGCTTGGAGAGGTCCTCGTTGAAGGTGCCGAGCATTTCCAGCACGGCGTCCTTGTTGTTGAGAAAGACGTCGCGCCACATCGTTGGGTCGGACGCGGCGATGCGGGTGAAGTCGCGGAAACCGCCGGCGGAGAATTTCAGCACTTCCGACTCGGTGACTTCCGACAAATCTTCTGCCGTGCCGACGATGGTGTAGGCGATGAGGTGCGGCAGGTGGCTGGTGATCGCGAGCACGAGATCATGATGCTCCGCCGTCATCACCTGCACGTTGGCGCCGATCGCGCTCCAGAACGCACCGAGTTTGTCGACAGCGGTAGGGTCGGCGCCGTCCGGCGGCGTGAGGATGCACCAGCGGTTGACGAACAATTCGGCGAAACCGGAATCGGGACCGGAGTTTTCGGTGCCGGCGACCGGATGCGCGGGAATGAAATGTACGCCGGCGGGCAGGTGCGGCGCCATCTCCTTGAGCACCGAGCCCTTCACCGAGCCGACGTCGGAGACGATCGCGCCTTTCTTGAGGTGCGGCCCGATTTCTTCCGCGACAGCCCCGCAGGCGCCGACCGGGACGCAGACGATGACGAGGTCGGCGCCCTTTACGGCGTCCACGTTCGTTTCCGCGACTTCGTCGGCGAAGCCGAGTTCACGCACGCGCTGGCGCGTGGCGGCCGATCGCGCGGTGGCGACGATCGAGCCTGCCGCGCTTTGGGCGCGGGCGGCGCGCGCAATCGAGCCACCGATCAGCCCGGTGCCGATCAATGCGAGGCGCTTGAAGATGGGAGCGTCGGTCACTTCGCTTTTCCGTTGAGGAAGTCACGTAGCGCTGCAACAACGAGCTTGTTTGCCTCTTCGCTGCCAACGGTCATGCGCAGCGCATGCGGCAATTTGTAAGCGCCGACGCCACGCATGATCAGCCCACGCGAGGTCAGGAATGCGTCGGCTTCTTTCGCCGTCTTGCCCTTCGCTTCCGGGAAATGGATCAGAATGAAGTTGCCGACGCTCGGCGTGACCTGAAGACCGAGCTTGCCGATCTCATCCGTCAGCCAAGTGAGCCACTTCGCGTTGTGCTCGATCGACGTCTGCACATGCGCGCGATCCTCGATCGCGGCAATGCCGGCGGCGATCGAAGGCGCGGTGACGTTGAAGGGGCCACGGATGCGGTTGAGTGCGTCGACGACATGCTCCGGGCCGTAGAGCCAGCCGAGACGCAGCGCCGCCAAGCCGTAGATCTTCGAGAAAGTGCGCGTCATCACGACGTTCTCGGAAGTCGCGACCAGTTCGATGCCGGCTTCGTAGTCGTTGCGTTTCACGTATTCGGCGTAGGCCGCGTCGAGCACCAGCAGCACGTCAGGACGCAGCCCGGCATGCAGGCGCTTCACCTCGTCGAACGGCAGATAGGTGCCGGTCGGATTGTTCGGATTGGCGAGGAACACGATGCGCGTGCGCGGCGTCACCGCCGCGAGAATCGCGTCGACGTCGGCCGTGAAGTTCTTCTCCGCAACGACGACCGGCTTGGCGCCGGAGCCGAGCGTGGCGATCGGATAGACGAGGAAGCCGTGCGTCGTGTGGATCGCCTCGTCGTCGGGGCCGAGGTAGACGTCCGCGATCAGATTCAAAAGCTCATCGGAGCCGGAGCCGCAGACGATGCGGTTCGGGTCCAGCCCGTAAACGCGGCCGATCGCTTCGCGCAGTGCGGTGGCGGACCCGTCCGGATAGTCGTGCAGATGCTCGGCGACCGTCTTGTAAGCCGCGATCGCTTTTGGGCTCGCCCCGAGCGGCGTCTCGTTCGATGAGAGCTTGAAGATGCGATCGACGCCGGGCGCCGCGCTCTTGCCGGGAACATAGGCCTGGATTTGCATCACGCCGGGGCGCGGCGTGGGGCGCTTGGCAGCGGACATAGAAAGATACTCCTGAGGGCGTCAGTTCTTCGCCCGCCCGGGGGCCTCGGCGGCGCGGTTGACCGTATAGCGCGTTGCATGGCTGCCGACGAGGGTGGATGAGCGGACAGACGCGCCGGCGTCGGCCAAGGCTGCCAGCATGTCCTCGAGCGTGCGGCCACGCGGCACCGAAACCAAAAGCGCCGCCCCGTCGAGCGCAGCGTCCGGCACCGCGATGGCGTCGGCAAGCGGTGCGATGGCCCGTGCCGCGGTCGGCCCCCAGCCCGATACGCGGACACTCCAGACCTCGACGTCTTTCACGAGGGCGTCGGGCGCGGCGTGCGAGATCGCGAAGACCGGCAAAGCCGCGGGATGATCTGGCCTTTCGATGAAGGGAAGGCGAGCGATGATCTTCGGCGCGTCCTTGTCCTCGATCAGCGTCCACCAAGCGCCGGCGCCGGGCACGGCGACAGCCGGGACAAGACCAAGATCGCTTGGTGCAGCGTTGAGCGCCTTGACGACGCCGGCTGCGCCGAGATGCGGGACGAGAGGGGTGGTGAAGCCGAAGTGGAAGCGGGCGCTGTCACGCATCGCCGCTTCGCCAGGGGTAAGGTCCGCATGGACGGAGTAGGGAGCCTGCACATAGGTGAAGGACGAGATGATGACGCGCCAGATACCTTCCGCGGTGTCGAGCGGGAGGGTGCCGCGATGGCGTTCGACCAGGCGGCGCATCATGTCGGCTTCGCGCGCCGGGCGGAACGCGGAGCCTTTCTCCTGCGTCTGCTTGGCCGCGATCAGACGGTCGATGATCTCACCACGCTCCATCAGCAGCGCATGCATCGCCTCGTCAATGCGATCGATATCGCGGCGAAGGTCCGTGAGGGACGGCTGATCGGTCATGGTCGTGCCTATGGGCGGGTTGGCTGGGAGCACCGTGATAGGCGATGAGCAGGCAAAGTCAAAGATGTCTGGACGCCTCCGCCTCCGCGCTACAAGCGACTGCCGCGCCTTGCAAAATCGATCTTTTCTTGACGAAATGGCGCTTCGCCGCTAAATATTGTGCCTCTCGTGGTCAATTTGAGCCGGCCGGCTTGCAAGCCACGTAAAACAACTTGCTAAAAGGCCGGGTGTTAGAACCCGGCGCTGGCAATTGGCTCGCCGGGTTTTTATTTCCGGCAAGGCCTCCGGCGCCCTGGGCGAGTGAGAGTGAGCCAATGCCGATCAAAATTCCCGACGATCTTCCCGCACGCACAACCTTGGATGCCGAAGGTGTGATGGTCATGGGCGAGACTGACGCGGTGCGTCAGGACATCCGCCCGATGCGGATCGGGCTGCTCAATCTCATGCCCAACAAGATCAAGACGGAGGCGCAGATTGCCCGGCTGCTCGGCGCGACGCCGCTGCAGGTCGAGTTGACGCTGGTCAAGATGAGCCACCACGTCGCCCGCCATACGCCGAGCGAACACATCATCTCGTTCTATCGGAGCTTCGAGGACGTTCGTTCGGAGAAGTTCGACGGCTTCATCGTCACCGGCGCGCCGGTCGAGACGATGCCGTTCGAAGAGGTCACGTATTGGGACGAACTGTGCGAGGTGTTCGATTGGACGCAAACGAACGTCCACGGCACCTTCAACATCTGCTGGGGTGCGCAGGCCGCCGTGCAGCACTTCCATCGCATGCCGAAGTATCAACTGCCGGCCAAGGCGTTCGGGGTCTTCCGTCACCGGAACCTGGCGCCGACGTCGCCGTATCTGCGCGGCTTCTCGGACGATTTCTCGATTCCGGTGTCACGCTGGACCGAGGTGCGGCGCGAGGATATTCCGACGAACAGCGGGCTGCAGGTGCTCATGGAGTCGGACGACACTGGCCTGTGCCTGCTGCACGATCCGGCGCATCGCTCGCTGCACATGTTCAACCATATCGAGTACGACTCGAACTCGCTGAGCGACGAGTATTTCCGCGACGTCGAGGGCGGCAAGGAGATTGCCTTTCCGCGTAATTATTTCCCCGGCGACGACCCGAAGCGGCAGCCGGAGAATCGTTGGCGCAGCCAGGCGCATCTCCTGTTCGGCAACTGGATCAACGAGATCTATCAGACGACGCCGTTCAATCTCGAGCAAATCGGCGTCGTGCTGGAGCGCGGGCGCGACGCCGCGTAAGCGCGATCTTGCTCCGCTCATTCCCGCGCAAGCGGGAATCCAGTGGTCTTGGGTCTGGGTCCCCGCTTTCGCGGGGACGAGCGGAAGTTGCTTGCCCCGGGCGTGCGAACCTTTCCCTCTCGGCAGCGTTGGCAGGCGGGGAGGGTTCTTTTGCCGCAATCCAACGACGTGATCGTAGAGACCGACATTCCGGCACGGCTCGATAGCCTGCCGTGGGGGCGTTTCCATACATTGGTCGTCGTCGCGCTCGGCGTGACGTGGATTCTCGACGGCCTCGAAGTGACGCTTGCCGGCACCGTGTCGGGCGCGCTGAAGGCAAGCCCGGTCTTGCAGCTCACCAACATCGAGGTCGGTCTTGCGGGAAGCGCCTATCTTGCGGGCGCCGTTCTCGGCGCCATTTTCTTCGGCTGGCTCACCGACCGCCTCGGCCGCAAGAAGTTATTCTTCATCACGCTCACGGTTTATCTCTGCGCCACGGCGGCCACGGCGTTCTCATGGAGTTTCGCGAGCTTCGCCGTATTCCGCTTTCTCACTGGCGCCGGGATCGGAGGCGAGTACACCGCGATCAATTCGACGATCCAGGAGTTGGTGCCCGCGCGGTATCGCGGCTGGACCGATCTCGTGGTCAACGGCAGCTTCTGGGTCGGTGCGGCGCTCGGCGCTTTCGGTGCGATCGTGCTGCTCGACGCCGCAGTGATCGACCCGGAATACGGCTGGCGCGCGGCGTTTCTGATCGGCGCGACGCTGGCGCTGGTGATCTTCTTCATGCGGTTATGGATTCCGGAAAGCCCGCGCTGGCTGATGACGCATGGCCGCTTGCGAGAGGCCGAAACCGTGGTCGCCGGCATCGAGGCGCGGTTGCGAAGCGATGGACATGTGCTTGTCGACAAGCCGCATCCGCGCGTGCGGCTGCGCCCGCGCCGCTCGACGCCGCTGCGCGAAGTCGCGGAAGCGTTGGTTCGCCGTTATCGCCAGCGTGCCGCGGTCGGCCTCAGCCTCATGGTGGCGCAGGCGTTTTTCTACAACGCGATCTTCTTCACCTACGCTTTGGTGCTCGGCACGTTCTACGGCGTCGCGCCCGAACACGTCGGTTGGTACATCCTTCCCTTCGCGCTCGGAAATTTTCTCGGGCCGGTGCTGCTCGGCCGTTTGTTCGACACGCTCGGCCGCCGCGTGATGATCGGTTTCACCTACATCGTCTCGGGCTTGTTGCTCGCCGGCAGCGGTTATCTCTTTGCGCTCGGGCTGCTCACGGTGCAGACGCAGACGTTCGCGTGGATGGCGATCTTCTTCTTCGCGTCGGCTGCGGCGAGTTCCGCTTATCTGACCGTCAGTGAGACGTTTCCGCTTGAGATTCGCGCGCTCGCGATCGCGGTTTTTTACGCTATCGGAACCGGCGTCGGCGGCGTCATCGGGCCGTGGCTCTTCGGTTTTCTGATCGACACGGGGTCGCGCCAAAGCCTGTTTGCGGGCTATCTCGTCGGCGCTTTGCTGATGATTGCGGCCGGTATCATCGCGCTGCGGTTCGCCGTTGCGGCGGAGCGGCGGCCGCTCGAGGAGGTGGCGACGCCGCTTGCCTTCACGGAATAGTCATTGCCGACAATTTTAGGCAATGCCGAAAAACGCTGCGGAATCGTGCGAAAAGTTCCATCGCCACATTTGCGCCTTTTGTGCGACGCGAAATGAATCCGCGGTCGCCGGGAGGTTTTCATCGTATTGCCACCGCTTTCCATGCCGTTGCGCCTCGATTCCGGGCGCTTGCGCCCGGATCGCGTTTCAACGGCAGTAGGAAGAAGGAATGTTTTCGATCGTGAGATGCGGCGCCTTGATCTGCGCCGCTTTCGCAATGGCCCTCTTTGCCGCTCCCGCCTCGGCGCGGCCGCATCACGGGGTCCATAGCCACAAAGTCCATCACGCTAAATTCCACAAAAGAAAATTGCATCGCTCCCACGTCAAGCACAGGCGTGCGTCGCGCGTGCGCCATTACGCGCGGTCGCGTTCCTATCGGGGATCACGGCGCCATCACGTGCGCCATGCGCGGCATCACGCACGTCACTACGCGCGATATACGAACCGTTACCGCTCAGTGCGTCGCCATCATGCCGCGCGGCGATATGTTGCCCAAGCCCGGCACGCATCGCGCCGGCATGTGCAGCCCGTTGCGTCTGACGTCAGTGCGTCGCGTTCTCCGCTCGTCGCGGTCGCGCGCCGCTACATGGGGACGAACCCGACGGGACGGTCGCGTCTGTGGTGCGCACGCTTCATGAATTTCGTCCTGAAGCGCGCGGGCCATAAAGGAACCGGGTCGGATATGGCGCGCTCGTTCGTGTCGTATGGCAAGCGCGTGCGCGGGCCGCAGGTCGGCTCGATCGCGGTTCTTTCGCGCGGCCGCGGTGGCGGCCACGTCGGAATTGTCACGGGCGTCGATAAACGTGGCAACCCGATCATCATCTCGGGTAATCACGGTCGCAAAGTCGGCGTCGGCGCTTATCCCCGCAGCCGCGTGCTGGCCTACGTCAAGCCCTGAACCTCAAAGCGGCAAGGTCGGCGCATAGGCGTCGATCTTGTCGCCGGGCGCAATGGCGCCGCCCTCGATCACTTCCGCATAAATCCCGCAGTCGACATGGCCGAACGCGTCCCGCAATGCGCGCGGGATTTCGAGGTCACGCGCGCCGGTTACCGGATCGACTTCGGTCGCGGCGCAACGCGGAATGCGCTTCGTGATCTTGAGCCGGATCGACGGCCCCACTTTTATCTCCTGGCCGACGAGATCGGCTTCATGCCAGGCCGGCCAGCCGCTCACATACACGTTGGCGCGAAAGCGGGTGGGATGCACCGGCGCGCCGACGAGCTTTTCGATGGCGGCGAGTGACGCGAGGTTGATGATCGAGACGTAGCCGCTGCGCGAATCCGTGAAACGGAATCCGGCGGGCGCTTCGAGGACCTTCGGCGGCCCGCGCAACTCGTCCGGCATGAAGCCTTCAAAGAAGGTTTGCACGGCGCTGCGTCCCGCCTCCGTCGAGAGGTCGGCGTTCAGCGTCGGGCGTCCGTCCTGCTCGATGCTCAATGTGTTCGTCTCGGGCGCGTAGCGGGTGCGGAGCAGCGCCAGGCGTTCGTCACGCATGAGCATCAGGAACTTGATCTTCGGCTGATGCTGCGGCGCTTGCGGGTCGAATCCCGCCGGGCCGTTTTCGACCGCGAACAGCCGATCTCCCGGGAAATACGCGCCAGCCTGCAGCGTGGCGCGGTCGAGCCGCTCCGGGGAGAGCCCCTTGACCGGGTAGCGGTAAAGAGCGTCGACGCGGGCGGCCGGGGTGCTTGTCATGCGATGATCCTGGGTGGATGGAGCCACCTTCAGTAACCAAGCGGGAGCACTGACGCCAGCGCTGCGAAAAATGCCCAGTAGGGAGACTTTCACGACGCCGTGAGCGCACCTACATCAACTGCCGAGGGCCGCCATCCGGGGCCTGTCTAAGTCCAACCCAATGACGTTGATTTGGCTGCGCCGTCAGGGCAGCCGGGACAAGCCGAGGGAGAAATAATCTATGGATTTCGAGAAATACACCGAACGTTCGCGCGGATTCATTCAGTCTGCGCAAGGTCTTGCGCTCCGCGAGGGGCACCAGCAATTCACCCCCGACCATCTACTCAAGGTTCTGCTCGACGACCCCGAGGGGCTCGCTGCCGGTCTGATCGACCGCGCCGGCGGGCGTTCGCGCGAGGCTTTGCGCGAGGTCGAAGCGGCGCTCAACAAGATGCCGAAGGTCTCGGGCGGCGGCGCCGGCCAGGTCTACCTGGCTCCGGCGACGGCCCGCGCCTTCGATCAGGCCGAGAAGATCGCGAAGAAGGCCGGCGACAGCTACGTCACCGTCGAGCGGCTGCTGCTCGCGCTGACGCTGGAGAAGGACAGCGACGCCGGCAAGATCCTCGCGCGCGCGGGCGTGACGCCGCAGAACCTCAACGCCGCGATCGAGGCGCTGCGGCAAGGCCGCACCGCCGACAATGCGTCGGCCGAGAACGCCTACGATGCGCTGAAGAAGTATGCCCGCGACCTCACCCAGGCAGCGCGCGACGGCAAGCTCGATCCGGTCATCGGCCGTGACGAGGAAATCCGCCGCACCATCCAGGTGCTCTCGCGCCGGACCAAGAATAACCCGGTGCTGATCGGCGAGCCCGGCGTCGGCAAGACCGCCATCGTCGAAGGGCTGGCGCTGCGCATCATCGACGGCGACGTGCCGGACAGCCTCAAGGACAAGAAGCTGCTCGCGCTCGACATGGGCGCCCTCATCGCCGGCGCGAAGTATCGCGGCGAGTTCGAGGAGCGGCTGAAAGGCGTGCTGCAGGAGGTCACCGCCTCCGCCGGCGGCATCGTGCTGTTCATCGACGAGATGCACACGCTGGTCGGCGCCGGCAAGGCCGACGGCGCGATGGATGCGTCGAACCTGCTCAAGCCGGCGCTCGCGCGCGGCGAGTTGCACTGCATCGGCGCGACCACGCTCGACGAATACCGCAAGCATGTCGAGAAGGATCCGGCGCTGGCGCGGCGCTTCCAGCCTGTGTTCGTTCCCGAGCCGACGGTGGAGGATACGATCTCGATCCTGCGCGGGCTGAAGGAGAAGTACGAGGTGCATCACGGCGTGCGCATCGCCGATGCCGCGCTCGTTGCCGCGGCGACGCTCTCGAACCGCTACATCACTGACCGCTTCCTGCCTGACAAGGCGATCGACCTCGTCGACGAGGCGGCGGCGCGGGTGAAGATGCAAGTCGATTCGAAGCCCGAGGAACTCGACCTCATCGACCGCGAGATTGTGCGGCTGAAGATCGAGCAGGAGGCGCTCAAGAAGGAGAGCGACGCCGGCTCGCGCGATCGCTTGCAGCGGCTGGAGAAGGAGCTGGCCGGTCTCGAAGAGCAGTCGGCGGCGATGACCAGCCGTTGGAAAGCGGAGAAGACAAAGCTCTCCGACGCGCAGAAGCTCAAGAGCGACCTCGACCAGGCGCGCAACGAACTCGCGGAAGCGCAGCGGCGCGGCGAGTATCAGCGCGCCGGGGAACTCGCCTATGGCCGCATCCCCGAGATCGAGAAGAAGCTCGCGGCGATCGAGGAGAAGGCCAAGAGCGGCGGTGACATGGTCGAGGAAGTCGTGACGGCGGATCGCGTCGCGCAGGTCGTCTCGCGCTGGACCGGCGTGCCGGTCGAAACGATGCTCGAAGGCGAGCGCGAGAAGCTCTTGCGCATGGAGGACGAGATCGCCAAGCGCGTCGTCGGCCAGGCGGAAGCGGTGCATGCCGTTTCGACGGCGGTGCGGCGCGCGCGTGCGGGCCTGCAGGACCCGAACCGGCCGATCGGCTCGTTCATGTTCCTTGGGCCCACCGGCGTCGGCAAGACCGAACTCACCAAGGCGCTCGCCGAATTCCTGTTCGACGACGAGAACGCGCTCGTGCGCATCGACATGTCGGAATACATGGAGAAGCACTCGGTGGCGCGGCTCATCGGCGCGCCGCCCGGCTATGTCGGCTACGACGATGGCGGGGCGCTCACCGAGGCCGTGCGGCGGCGGCCGTATCAGGTCGTGCTCTTCGACGAGATCGAGAAGGCGCATCCGGACGTGTTCAACGTCCTCCTGCAGGTGCTCGATGACGGGCGCCTGACGGACGGGCAGGGCCGCACGGTCGACTTCCGCAACACGCTGATCGTGATGACGTCGAACCTCGGCTCCGAATACCTCGTCAATCAGCCGGAAGGGCAGGATACCGAGGCGGTCCGCGACCAGGTGATGGGTGTCGTGCGCGCGGCGTTCCGTCCGGAGTTCCTCAACCGCGTCGACGAGATCATCCTGTTCCATCGCCTGCAGAAGGATCAGATGGGGCGCATCGTCGATATCCAGATGGCGCGGCTTTCGAAACTGCTCGAGGATCGCAAGATCACGCTCGAACTCGAGCCGGCGGCACGCGCATGGCTTGCCGAGAAGGGCTGGGACCCCGCCTACGGTGCGCGCCCGCTCAAGCGCGTCATCCAGAAGCAGGTGCAGGACCCGCTCGCCGAGGAAATCCTCGCCGGCCGCATCCTCGATGGATCGAACTTGCAGGCGGCGCTTGTTGGCAACGCGCTGAAGTTCGTCCCTGCCCGGAAGGGCAAGGTCGGAAAAGCGGCCTGATTCTGGGTCATGCCGGCTGCCGTCCTCGGCAGCCGGCGCTCTTCCCACGGTAAAATCCGCTATAGTCCTGCCGTGCAGATCACGCGTGCGGGGGCGGCTCGTGTTGCGATTTCTTCAAGGCGTCTTAGTCGGCGTATTCGCCGTGCTGGCTTTCGGTCCCGGCGCAAGCCCGGCCAAAGCGCAAGGTACGGACACCATCCTTATTCTCGATGCATCCGGCTCGATGTGGGGACTCGTCGGAAATCAGACGAAGATTTCGGCAGCGCGCAAAGCGGTCGATACGATCCTCACGCAGTGGAAACCGTCCGATCATCTCGGCCTCATGGCGTACGGCCATCGCACCAAAGGCGACTGCAAAGACATCGAACTGCTTGTTCCGGTCGAACCGCTCGACGCCGCCAAGATCAAGAATGCGGTTGGTGCGCTCAACCCGAAAGGCAAGACGCCCATCGCGGATTCGCTGCGGGCGGCCGCGAAAGCGTTGCGCTCGTCCGAACGCAAGGCGACGGTCATCCTCGTTTCCGACGGCATTGAAACGTGCGCGCCCGATCCGTGCGCGGTGGCGGCGGAGCTGAAGAAAGCAGGCGTCGGCTTTGCCGCGCATGTCATCGGATTTGACGTCGCCGATCCGGTCGCCAAGGCGCAGTTGCAATGCATCGCGCGGGCGACGGGTGGCGTTTATCTCGACGCCCGCGATGCCGCGGGACTTGAAAGCGCGCTCGGTCGTGCGGTCGAAGCGACGCGCGGCGCGAAGGTTGCCAGCGAAGCGCCGGCAAAGACCGCGGAGGATCCTCTCAAGGACAAGAACCTGCGCGCAATCGCGCGCCTGGCGGCGGGGCTCGATCCGATCGCGGACGAGGGGCTGATCTGGACGCTGTACAAAGCAAAGCCGGATGGATCGGAAGGCGAGTATGTGCAGACGGAATACGCGCCGCGCCTCGCGATTCCGGCTGCGCCAGGAAAATATCTCCTTGTCGTCGCCTATGGCGCGACGTCGCGATCCGTGCCGGTCACGGTGGAGAAAGGCAAGATCGCCAATCTCGACATCGCGCTCGATGCCGGCTTCGTGGTGAGCGAAGGCAAGATCGGCGGCAGCAATGCGAAGGCCGAGAACGTGACGTGGGAACTGCAGCCGGCGCGCGGCGGCGACGTCATCACGGTTTACGATCCGGTGCCGCGTTTCATCGTTCCGGCCGGCGACTACACGCTGAAAATCAGCAAAGGTTCAGCGTCTGCTACCAAGTCGTTCACCGTCACCGCCGGCGATACGATGAACGTTGCGCTCACACTTGATGCCGGGCGGATCATCGTAACCGCGCTGTATGCCGGCGGCGGCCCCGCCGTTAAGGATGAGCTTGCAGCCGAGATACGCCATCCGGCGGCCATTGACGGCGAACGGGGCGAGTGGGTGACGACGAGTTACGGCCCGGAGAATGTGTTTGATCTGGCGGTCGGCTCTTACGATGTGATTGCATCCGTCGGCAAAGCGATGGTTGCGCAACGTGTCGAGGTGGAATCCGGCGAGACGAAACGCATCGCGATCGTTCTCAATGCCGGCGTCGCGGGCTTCAAAGCGCCAGGCTCGTCGGCGATCGAGATCGTCGGCGAAGAGCGTGACATCAACGATCAACGCACCTCGTTCGCAACCGGCTTCGATCCGGGCTTCAACATCGCGCTGCCGGCGGGCCGCTACGTTGCGGTTGTCGATTTCGATGGAACGAAAATCGAAAAGCCATTCGTCGTCACTGCCGGCAAGCGAACCAATGTCGAGGCGGCGAAGTAATTTCGCGAGCAGGCGGGCGAAGACGAGCGACGCGATGATCCTTCGCTCTTCTTTCTTCCCTCCCCCCTTGAGTGAGAGGGTGGCTGAGT
>JAFKKS010000468.1 GCA_017304555.1 Hyphomicrobiales bacterium | reverse complement strand
GATTCCTATTTGCCGCGGCCGGAGCGCGTGACGCGGCTCGCCGCGTGGCGGCGCGACATCGACGCGCTCTACACCGATACGCCGCCAAGCGGCCTCGAAGGGCTGGCGCGGGTGACGCGGCAGTTCGATTTGCGCCGCGACGATTTTCTCGCGGTGATCGACGGCATGGAGATGGATGCGCACGAAGACATCTGCGCGCCGGACTTCGCCACGCTCGATCTCTATTGCGATCGCGTGGCGAGCGCAGTGGGGCGGCTTTCGGTGCGCGTGTTCGGCATGCCGGAAGCGCCGGGCCGGGAGCTTGCGTATCATCTCGGCCGCGCGTTGCAGCCCACCAACATCCTGCGCGACATCGACGAGGGCGCCGGCATCGGTCGGCTTTTTCTGCCGCGCGAGGCGCTGCATGCCGCCGGCATCACCGGCACCGATCCGGTTGCGGTCACGAAAGAGCCCGCTCTCGGAACGGCGTGCGCCATGGTTGTTGAGCGCGCGCGCGATCATTTCGACAAGGCTTACACGATCCTGCGTACGAGCGAGCGGCGTGCGGTGCGCGCGCCGCGCATCATGGCGGAAGTCTATCGCCGTATCCTCGACGGCATGGTGGCGCGCGGATGGGCGCTTCCGCGCGAGCGCGTGCGTATCCCGAAGCCGACGCTTCTCGGCATCCTTCTCCGTTACGCGATCGTCTGACATGGCCGGAACCGTTCACATCATCGGCGGCGGACTCGCCGGATTGTCGGCGGCTGTGCGGCTTGTCGATCGCGGCGCGAAGGTCGTCGTGCACGAGGCGAACGCGCAGGCGGGCGGGCGCTGCCGCTCGTATCACGATCCCTTCATCGGCATGATGATCGATAACGGAAATCATCTGCTGCTGTCGGGAAACCGGGACGCGCTGGCCTTCTTGCACGCCATCGGCGGCGAGGCGCATATGACCGGGCCGGCGGAGGCGGTGTTTCCTTTCGCCGACCTCAAGAGCAGCGCGCGATGGGCCCTGAATCTCGGCAATTCACGGTTGCCATGGTGGATTTTGAAGCCGGATTCACGGGTTCCGAATACCCGGGTGGGTGACTATCTAAGGCTCGGCCGGCTGCTCAGGGCAGGCCCCAACGAGACCGTTTCCGACCGGATAAGGTGCGAAGGTGTCCTCTACGACAATCTGGTGCGGCCGCTTTTGATTGCTGCCCTCAACATCGAGCCGAAGCAGGGTTCGGCGGCGCTCGCCGGCGCGATCGTGCGTGAGACCTTGCTCGCGGGCGGGACGGCGTGCCGTCCGCTGATCGCGCGTGACGGCTTGAGCGAGGCGTTCGTGACGCCGGCGCTCGCGCATCTGCGCGAGAAGGGCGCCGACATGCGCCTCGAGCGGCAGTTGCGGCGCGTGGTTTTCGAGAACGATCGAGCGAGCGCGCTCGACTTCGGCGACGAGACGATCGCGCTCGATACGAACGATAGGGTCATCTCGGCGGTGCCGCCATGGTCGGTGCGGACGCTGCTGCCGGACGTGACCGTTCCGACCAAATTCCGTCCTATCCTCAACGCGCATTTCAAGGCCGATCCGCCGCCAGGGATGCCGCCGATGATCGGCGTCGTCAATGCGACGGTTGAGTGGCTGTTCGCTTTTCCCGGCCGGTTGTCCGTCACCATCAGCGACGCCGGCACGCTCACCGATCTGCCGCGCGAGGAACTCGCCGCAAAGATCTGGGGCGAGGTCGCAGCCCTTGCCGGGCTCGACGGCACGCCGCTGCCGCCGTGGCAGATCGTGCGCGAGCGCCGCGCCACCTTCGAGGCGACGCCGGAGGAGGATGCCAAGCGTCCCGGTCCGGTGACGCCGTGGCGCAATCTCTTTCTCGCCGGCGATTGGACCGCCACAAACCTTCCCGCCACCATCGAGGGCGCGATCCGCTCCGGACATCGCGCCGCCGAACTTGTGACGCAAGCAAACGCATGAACGAGACGCAGACCATAGCAGCGGCGGCGCCGTTGCGTTCCCTTTCAGAGCCCACGTCGACCGCGCTCGAAGAGCGTATCGCCGGCGCGGCGGACGCGTTGCTGAAAATGCAGCGCGACGACGGACATTGGGTGTTCGAGCTCGAAGCGGACGTGACGATCCCGGCCGAATATGTGCTGCTTAAGCATTATCTCGGCGAGCCGATCGACAAGGAGCTGGAAGCCAAGATCGCCGTCTACATCCGCCGTATCCAGGGCGCGCATGGCGGCTGGCCGCTGTTCCACGCCGGCGATTTCGACATGAGCGCGACCGTGAAGGGCTACTTCGCGCTCAAGATGATCGGCGACGACATCGATGCGCCGCACATGAAGCGTGCGCGCGAGGCGGTGCATGCGCGCGGCGGCGCGGTGAACGCCAACGTGTTCACACGCGCGCTGCTCGCGCTCTACGGCCAGGTGCCGTGGCGCGCGGTGCCGGTGATGCCGGTCGAGATCATGCTGCTGCCGAAGTGGTTTCCGTTCCACCTCGACAAGGTGTCGTATTGGGCGCGCACGGTGATCGTGCCGCTCTTGGTGCTGCAGGCGCTGAAGCCGCGGGCGCGAAATTCGCTTGGCGTGCGGGTGGACGAGTTGTTCCTCGAACCGCCGGAGAGCGTCGGGCCGCCGCACAAAGCGCCGCATCAAAAGGCGAGCTGGTTCGTCACCTTCGCGATCATCGACAAAGTGCTGCGTGCGGCCGAGCCGTTCTTCCCCAAGGCGCTGCGCAAGCGCGCGATCGAGAAGGCTGTTGCGTTCGTGAAAGAGCGCCTCAACGGCGAGGACGGGCTCGGGGCCATCTATCCGGCGATGGCCAACAGCGTGATGATGTACGACGTGCTCGGCTATCCGCCCGATCATCCGGATCGTGCCATTGCTCGCAAGTCGATCGATAAGCTGCTCGTCATCAAGGACGACGAGGCGTATTGCCAGCCCTGCGTGTCCCCGGTGTGGGATACGGCGCTGACGGCGCATACGCTGCTGGAAGTCGGCGGCGAAAGTGCCGAGAAGGCGGTCGGCGCCGGCCTCGATTGGCTCAAGCCCCTGCAGGTGCTCGACGTCAAGGGCGACTGGTCGGAGCAGCGGCCGGATGTGCGGCCCGGCGGCTGGGCGTTCCAATA
>JAFKKS010000256.1:24999-37864 GCA_017304555.1 Hyphomicrobiales bacterium | reverse complement strand
CCGCAAGGTCGTCGAACTCTCCGGTATCGCCTGGAGTGCGCCGGCGCCCTTTGACACCTCACGCTCGCTCGGCGAAGCGGTGCTCGTTCCGACGCGCATCTACGTGAAATCCTGCCTTGCCGCGATCCGCCAGACCGGCGGCGACAAGGCGCTCGCCCACATCACCGGCGGCGGCTTCACGGAAAATATCCCGCGCGTGCTGCCGAAGGGTCTCGGCGTCACGATCGATCTGGCGCAGGTGCCCCTCCTCCCGATTTTCGAATGGCTCGCGGCGACCGGCAACATCGCGGAGCCCGAGATGCTTCGCACGTTCAACTGCGGCGTCGGCATGATTGCCGTGCTCGAACGCGACAAGATGGACTCAGTTATCGGCACCCTCACGCAAGCCGGCGAAACGGTGGTCACGCTCGGCGAGGTGACTACTGCACCGGACGAGACCGCGCGTGTTGCCTATCGCGGCCACCTCAAACGTCGCGCCTGAGCCACCAATGAGCCGCCTGCGCGTCGCCGTTCTCATCTCCGGTCGCGGCTCGAACATGACCGCGCTCATCGACGCGATGAAGGCCGCGAGCGCACCCGCCGAAATCGTTGTCGTCATTTCCAATCGGCCAGACGCAGCCGGGCTCGTGCGCGCACGCAACGCCGACGTTCCGACCGCCATCGTCGATCACAAGCCGTATGGAAAGGACCGCGCCGCGTTCGAGGAGGCGCTGACCAGCGAACTCAAAGCGCGCGATGTCGAATTCATCTGCCTCGCCGGTTTCATGCGGCTTTTCACCCCGCAATTCGTCACGCACTGGTATGGGCGCATGCTCAATGTGCATCCCTCGCTCCTGCCATTGTTCAAAGGCCTCGATCCACACGGTCAGGCTCTCGCGGCGGGGGTAAAACTATCCGGGGCGACGGTGCATTTCGTCACGCCGGAAACGGACGCCGGGCCGATCCTCGTTCAAGGCGCCGTACCGATTCAGGCCGCCGATACGCCGGAGAGCCTCGCTGCCCGCGTTCTGACGGTGGAGCACCGCATTTATCCGCTCGCGCTTCGCTTGGTTGCCGAAGGCCGCGTGCGCATTGCCGGCGACCGTTGCGAAATCGACGACGCCCGCGCGGGCGGCAGCTTCCTCATTTCGCCCGAAGCTTAGACGATAACGGTTGCGCGAGCGCGGTAAGGCGAACCGACAGTCCCCACAATAAATGGGACCCGAGATGATAACGCTCTACACCTTCGGCCCGGCCTTCGGGCTTCCCGATCCAAGCCCTTTCGTCACCAAGGTCGACGTTCTGCTGAAACTTTCCGGACAACCCTACGCGACGAAGATCGGCGACGTACGTGCGGCGCCAAAGGGCAAGCTTCCTTACATCGTCGATGACGGTGAAGTCATCGCGGACTCGACCTTCATCCGCTGGCATCTGGAGAAGAAATACGCGCTCGACTTCGACCGCAGCCTGACGGCCGAGCAGCGCGCTACCGCCTGGGCCTTCGAGAAAATGGCGGAGGACAATCTCTATTGGGCGCTCATCGACGCTTGGTGGCTTGACGACACGAATTTCAAAAAGGGTCCGCTGACATACTTCCAGAACGTACCGGCGCTGATACGGCCAGTCGTCACCGGCATGGTCCGGCGTGACATCCGCAAGCGCATGAAAGGCCAAGGCATGGGCCGGCATTCCGGCCAAGAGATCGTGGCGCTTGCCACCCGCTCGCTTGACGCTTTTGCGACGAAGCTGGGAGACCGCCCGTTTTTCTTTGGTGCGGAACCGTCCGGGGTCGATGCGACGATTTTTGCGTTTGCTGCGGGAGCGCTTTGTCCGCAGTTCGACACGCCGATCCGCGCAGCAGCGGAACGACACGCCAATCTTCGCGCCTATGTCGGGCGCATGGTCGCGCGCTTCTACCCGGAGCACGACGCCATCGCTGGCTGCCCCAAGCAGGTTTAAAAAAGCCCCCGGTTATGCGCCGGGGGTCACGGTTTCATGGCCGTCAGTCTTGGGGACTGCCGAGATCAAGAGACCTTGAGATTTTCCGCGGAAGTTTTTCCGCGATTGCTGACAAGCTCGTACTCGACGGTCTGCCCTTCATTGAGCGTGCTGAGGCCAGCCTTCTCGACGGCCGAGATGTGAACGAACACATCGCGCTCGCCGGTGCTCGGCTGGATGAAGCCGTAACCTTTGGTCGGATTGAACCATTTGACGGTGCCCTTTTGCATCGTCGGTCTCCCAAATCATTCGTCCAAGTTGGCGCGGCGCCGTGCTGCGTCCGTGCCACAACCCGCCTTATGGTGAAGATCCGTAACGATGGCGCCCTGGCGGACGTGCAACGGCCCGGAGCGGCCAAAGTCAGATTGTACCAATAGGGAACACGAAAAACGCGTTTTTTGCAAGACGGCGAACAAACTCCAACCGTCCACCGTCACTCCGCCGTCAACGATCCGCCAATGAAATCGGCGCAATTCACGCGGTCGGCAGCGGCTTTAACCAAACGCAATTGTCGTGGAACGCGGCGCCGCCGTAAGGCGCGATCGCATCGGCGCCGGTCAGCGTGTTGATGCCTTTGCCATCTTCGTAAGCGTCGTTCGGCCAGATTGATTCCGCAATCAGGACGCCGCGCCGCACACCCTCGAACACGCGCGCATGAATGCGCACCTCGCCCCGGTGATTGCCGAGCAAAACCTTGTCGCCGTTATTCACGCCATACGCCACCGCGTCATCCGGATGGATCATCACTTCCGGACGCTTCTCGCGCGCGAGCGAAGTCGGCGTCTCGTTGAACGTGGTGTTGAGGAAGTTTCGCGACGGCGAAGTCGCAAGGCGGAACGGATGCTCCTCCGTCGCCTCTTCGATGACGCCCCAATGATCCGGTAGTTCGGGCATCTGCGTGACCGGGCCACAGAGATAGGGGCTGCGAAACGGCACCTTCGGCCATTCCGGCTTGAAGCGGAATTTCCCGTCCGGCCAAGCGAAGCCTTTCGTATAGTGCGCCGTCTCGAAATCCGGCTGACAATCGATCCAGCGTTCGGCCTCGAGATCGTCGATCGAGCCCCATCCGGAATTCTGCAGCGTCCAGTCGATCAGTTCGCGCGCCGACATATCGAAGCCGGGATGCTGCGCGCCGAGACGCCGCGCCAGGCCGCAGATCACGTCGTGATTGGACCCGCACGCTCCCGGCGGCTCGATCAATTTCGGGCCGAGAATGATGTATTGATGTCCCCCGCCCTGATAGACGTCGTCGTGCTCCATGAACATCGTCGCCGGCAATACGATGTCGGCCATCACCGCTGTCTCGGTCATGAAATGCTCATGCACGCAGACGAACAGATCGTCGCGCGCGAAACCACGCTTCACTTTCTCCTGCTCCGGGCAGACCGAAACCGGGTTGGTGTTCTGGATGAGCAGCGCACTCACCGGCGGCCCGTCTCTCAATGCATCGCGCTCGCCGACGAGGATCGGTCCCATGCGCGACTGGTCGAGAGCGCGGATCGAATGGTCGACCACGTCGAGCCCCTCGATCATCGTCTTGTTCCAATGATAGATCGCACCGTTGTTGTGGAAGGCGCCGCCGCCCTCATAACGCCAGGAGCCGCGCACCGCCGCGATACAGCTTGCGGCATGCATATTGGCGGCGCCGTTGCGCGAGCGTGAGAAACCATAACCGAGCCGCAGATAAGTCCGCGGATTGTCGCCGATGAGTTTCGCAAATTCCTCGATCGTCGCGACATCGCATCCGGTGATGCGCGACGCCCATTCCGGGCCGCGGGTCTTGAGATGCGCCTCGAGTTCGTCCGGCGCATCGGTGAATTCCTGCAGGAAGGCGCGGTCCGCCTTGCCGTCACGAAACAGGCAATGCATCACCGCGCACGCAAGCGCGCCGTCGGTGCCGGGGCGGATGAGAACCGGAAGATCCGCCTGCGCCATGGTCCCGTTCATGTAAACGTCGACGGCGACGATCTTGGCGCCGCGCTCTTTTCGGGCGCGTGTCGCATGCGTCATGACGTTGACCTGAGTGTTCACCGCATTGGTGCCCCAGATCACAACGACATCGGCGCGACCCATCTCACGCGGATCGGGGCCGGCGAGCTTGCCGGTGCCGGCGATAAATCCGGTCCAGGCCGGATTGACGCAGATGGTCGAGTGATAGTTCGAATACTTCTTCGCGTGGCGCAACCGGTTGATGCCGTCGCGCATCACCAGTCCCATCGTGCCTGCATAGTAGTATGGCCACACGGCTTCGCTGCCGAGGCGCTGTTCGACGCGCAGGAAGTTCTCAGCGACGATATCGAGCGCGTCCTCCCAACCGATCGGCTCGAAAGTCCGCGCGCCTTTTTCACCGACCCGGCGCAGCGGCTGCGTCAACCGGTCGGGATGATGCGTGCGCTCGGCATAGCGCGCGACCTTCGCGCAGACGACTCCGGCCGTGTAGTCATTGTCGGCGGCGCCGCGAACCCGGCCGATCGAGCGGCCGTCGATGACTTCGATCTCCAACGCACAGGTCGAGGGGCAATCGTGCGGGCACGCAGAGGCCCGGATATCGACGCGAACGGGCTTGTTCATGCGCCACCATTCCTTGTGCGCCGGAAGGCGTCAGGCCGCCTCTGCCGAACGCCTCCCAAGAAGATACCCCAAGCCTACCACCAATGCGGCGCCGCAAGCGGCGGCCCAGTAAACGAACTTGTGCTCGATGACGTGGCCGAGCCAGGTCGACACGGCGGGATCCTCGATCATGATCTCACCGGCGATCCACCCCAGAAGCGCGGCGCCGGCCCAGACCAGGATCGGAAATCGCGTCAGCACCGCCGTGAGCAGTGCGGCGCCTGCGACGATCATCGGGACACTGACGATGAGGCCGAAGATAATGAGGACCATGTCGCCATTCGCCGCTGCGGCAATGGCAATGACGTTGTCCAGGCTCATGATGACGTCGGCGATGGCGACAATGCGCACGGCGCGCCAGAGGTTATGCGCGGCCTCGACCGAATCCTCGCTCGCCTCGTCTTCCGGCACGACCAGCTTGACGGCGATCCAGAGGAGCGCGATTCCGCCGACCAGCTTGAGATACGGCAGCATCATGACTTGCGTCACAACGACCGTGAATATGATACGCAGAAGCACCGCCGCCGCTGCGCCGAGGACAATGCCCCAGCGGCGTTCGCGTGGCGCCAGCGTCCGGCACGCAAGCGCGATGACCACCGCGTTGTCGCCGGAAAGCAGGATATTGATCCAGATGATCTTGGCGGCAGCCAGCCAGAAGGCCGGCTGTATCATTTCCTGAAAATTGAGGCTAAAGCTCAAGTCCAACGACGGCCTCCCCGACGCGACCCACCTCCGCATCGGGGCGTGGCACGCCTATTCTGCTCCCATGCATCGCTGCGCCGCACAACGACGCATTATTGGAATAGAGCCTAGCTGGCCGCCGGCGAGATGCAAAGACAGACGTTTGGCGAAGGCCGCCAACGAGCTAGCCGACGATCTCGTTAGCGGAAAAGAACTGCGCGATCTCGACAGCGGCGGTGTCCGTCGCGTCGGAGCCATGCACGGAGTTCTCGCCCATGGAACGGGCGTGAACCTTACGGATCGTACCGTCGGCAGCCTTCGCCGGGTCGGTCGCTCCCATCACCTCGCGATACTTGGCGACGGCACCCTCGCCTTCCAGCACCTGCACGACGACCGGCCCGGAAATCATGAACTCGACGAGTTCGCCGAAGAACGGCCGCTCACGATGCACGGCATAGAACGTCTCGGCCTGATCGCGCGTCATGCGCACGCGCTTCTGCGCAACGATCCGCAGGCCCGCTTTCTCGATGAGCGCGTTGACGGCGCCGGTCAGATTGCGCGCTGTCGCGTCGGGCTTGATGATCGAAAAGGTCCGCTCGACGGCCATGCGTCGCTCCTTGCTTTAATTGCGTGAAAGTCGTGCGCGCTTATAGCCGCACGGCGGGAGAAATCAAGCAGGGCGAGGCCTGAGAATGGGGCGGAATGCCCTACTTTACTGCGCTTTTTGCCAGTCGCCCGGAACCTGCCGGAGGCAACAAGCCGCGCCCGCTGAGGTGAACACACGCCTTTTTCGAAATTCTCTTTGAACCGAACCGCTCCTGGCGACGACCCATCAATTCGGGCGCGTATGCCCGTCGTCAAACACGAACCAGGAGATCGAATATGCTTCGTAAGTCCATCATCGCCCTCGCCGCTATCGCCGCCATCGGCACGACGGCCCTTTCCGTGACTGACGCCGCCGCGAAGGGTGGTAAGGGTGGAGGCTTCCATCACAGCCATCATGGTCATCACGGCCATCGCTGGGGCCATTTTGGCCGCGGCTTCGGCTTCTACGGATACTCGGCCTATGCGCCGGACTGCTACCAAGTCCTGACGCGCCGCGGCTTCGTCCGGACCGTCTGCTACTGATCCGCGGAGCCCTTCCGTGATCGCGAGCGGCCTCGGCCTGCAAGGGGCCGAGGTCCGCCTCGACCGAAAGCCGCTCGCCTCGCGCCTCCCGTTTGGCTACATCAAAGGCCCGAACGGAGGTCGCCATGAAGCCGCGCTATGTGATGTTCGCCGCCTACAATCGCTGGGCTAATGGGCACATTTATGCTGCGGCCGCCGCGCTTTCCGACGCCGATTATCGCCGCAACCGCGGCGCTTTCTTTCGCTCCGTGCACGGCACGCTCAACCACATGCTAGTCGCCGACCGCGTGTGGATGCACCGCTTCACCGGTGCAGGCGTCGCGCCGGCCGCGCTCGACACGATCCTGCATGACGACTTCACGGCATTGCGCGCGGATCGCGTCAAGGAAGACGATCGCATCGTCCGCTGGATCGACGGTCTCGACGACGCCATCCTGGCGGGCGACTTCGAATACATGACGATCACGAACCCTTCGCGTATCGCGCAGCCGCTGCATTTCGCGCTCGATCATTTCTTCAATCATCAAACGCATCATCGCGGGCAGTTGCATTGCCTGCTCACGCAGATCGCCGGAAAGGCCGCCGGACCGGTCCTCGACCTGATCGCATTCCAACGCCAAGCCGGATGCGGGGGCGCACGCAAGGTCGGCTAACTTCTGCGCTTGCGCGGCGGCAGTGCTCCGGCCAAAAGACCGCCCATGCTTGTCTTCAACAACCTCTCCCTTCGGATCGCCGGCCGCCTGCTGATCGACGAAGCGTCTGCGCAAATCCCGGCGGGCGCGCGCGTCGGCCTTGTCGGGCGCAACGGCACCGGCAAGACAACCCTGTTCCGCGCCATCATGGGGGAAACGGCGATCGAATCCGGCGCCATCGAACTACCGAAGCGCTTCAGCCTCGGCCGCATGGCGCAAGAGGCCCCCGGTGGCCCAGAAAGCCTGTTGGACGTCGTTCTCGCCGCCGATACCGAGCGAACAAAACTGCTCGCCGAGGCTGAACGCGAAACCGACCCGCAGCGCATCGCCGAAATCCAGACGCGGCTTGCCGACATTGCCGCGCATTCGGCGCCGGCGCGCGCTGCCGCGATTCTCGCTGGGCTCGGATTCGACGCAGCAGCGCAACAGCGACCTTGCAGTGAGTTCTCCGGCGGCTGGCGCATGCGCGTGGCGCTCGCAGCGGCACTCTTCGCCGAACCGGATGTGCTTCTTCTCGACGAGCCGACCAACTATCTCGACCTCGAAGGCGCACTATGGCTCGAAGCGCATCTCGCGCGCTATCCGCGCACCGTCATCATCATCAGCCATGATCGCGATCTGCTCGACCGTGCCGTCGACTGGATCATGCATCTCGACCGCGGCAAGCTCACGATGTATCGCGGCAACTACGCGAACTTCGAGCGCCAGCGCCGCGAGCGTCAGATCCTCGACGAGAAGCAGGCGCGCCAACGGGACTTGCAGCGCAAACACCTGCAATCCTTTGTCGACCGATTCCGCGCCAAAGCGTCGAAGGCGAAGCAGGCGCAATCACGCATCAAGATGCTGGCTAGGCTCGAGCCGTCCGCGGCGCAAATTGCGGACGACGTTTCGCCGATCAGCATGCCCGATCCCGAGCGTATGCTGTCGCCGCCGATCATCGCGCTCGACGGCGTCGCCATCGGCTATGAGCCCGGCCGCCCTATTCTCAGCCGTCTTTCACTGCGCATCGACGACGACGACCGCATCGCGCTTCTCGGCGCGAACGGCAACGGCAAATCGACGTTCGCGAAACTCATCGCCGACCGCCTGACGCCGATGCAGGGCCGCGTGACGCGTGCCGAGAAACTCGCCGTCGGTTACTTCGCACAGCATCAGCTCGACGAACTTAATCCGCGCGAGAGCGCCTACGACCATTTCCGCCATTTGCTTCCCGAGGCCAGCGTTTCCGCGGTCCGCGCCCGTGTCGGCGCCATCGGATTTCCCGGCGCGCGGGCGGACACGCCGGCGGGCGAACTCTCCGGCGGCGAGAAGGCGCGGCTGCTTCTCGGCCTCGCGACCATCGCCAAGCCGCACCTCATCATCCTGGACGAACCGACCAATCATCTCGACATCGACAGTCGGGCGGCGCTGATCGAAGCGCTCAACGATTATGCCGGCGCCGTCATCCTCATCTCGCACGACCGCCACCTGCTCGAAGCCTGCGTCGACCGCCTCTGGATCGTCCGGGACGGCACCGTTGCACCGTTCGAGGGTGACATGGAGGAGTACAGCCGCCTGATCGTCGGCGGGCGCAAAACATCGGAATCTTCGGCAAGCAATGCACCACAGGCTCCGCGTGAATCGCGCGGCGACACACGACGTGCAGCCGCCGACAAGCGCGCGGAACTGGCGCCGTTGCGTAAACGCATTGCTGGTTTCGAGGCTGAAATCGCCCGCCTCTCCGCCGATATCAAGCGCATCGATGCGACGCTCAGCGACGGCGAACTTTACGCGAACGACCCGCAAAAAGCAGCGCAACTGTCGAAACGGCGCGCCGAGACAACTGACGCTTTGCAGACAGCCGAAGAGGCCTGGCTCGACGCCAGCGCGCAATACGAGGCCGGAATGAATGAGACTGCCGTTACGCTGAATTCATGACCGCGGCGGCTTTGGTTTGTGCCTGCGCGGCGCAGGTTTCGTCGGCTTCGGCGGCGCGGGCGCGGGCGCGGCCTCGATGGAAACGAGCGTACCGGACGTGAAGCGGTAAATGCCCGCTCGATCTCCCGTAGGATAGGTGATGACGGCCGTGCGCTCGCCGCGCTCGTTCGTGCCGATGTCGATCTGATGTGTCGGACCCGCGAGTTGAACAAGTTGGCACTCGCTCATGCCAAGCGAAACACCGTAAACGCCCTCGGTCGTTGGCGCTGCGCAGGCCCCATCAGGTGAAACGAAAGACTCGGGGCCGATGGTCTGTACCGCTGGCGCCGCCGGCGCCGACGCATCCTTCTTCGACCACCAATTCCAATCCGCCTTGAACATTGCAAGATCGGACGAACATCCCCCAACGAGGAGAGCCAGGACGCAAATGCCGATCCTGGAAACGTTCAAGGGGACGAACCGACACTTCATGCGCACACAACTCCTTTGCCGGTTACAACCCGCAGCGCGTGGCCGATCGAACCCGCACCGCTTCCGGCATTTTCACCGACCCAAGGCCGCCACAAGTCTCAGCGTCATTACGGCGACCATTCGCAATTTGCTTCACGATCTCGGCAGCATCAAGTCCGGTCGCCACATCGCCTCGAATTAGGAGCGCTCTAAGCTTTGCGCTCCCACCGGCCCTGCGCGTCCTGCTGGAGATATGTGATCGCGAATCCGCGAGCCTTGGCGTCTTGCCAATGACTGCGCGCTCGCGCGACGGCATCCGGGTCATCACCATCGAACAGCAGCACGATGCGGTCGTAGTCGGCCGCATCGGCCGGCGGGTCGACGCCGTCGATCAGAAATCGAACCTTGGCCCCATGCGGATTGTGATCGTCGACGGTCAGCAGGATCGGCTGTTCGCCGATCGCGCTGTCCTTGACGGTGCCATGCGGCAGGAAGCTGTTCTCGCGGTACGTCCATAGATGCGCGTCGAGCGCGTCGACACGCTCACCCGAGGCGGCTTGCACGACGACACGCCAGCCGCGTTCCAACGACTTCTCCAGAAGTTGCGGCAACGCCCGCTCGAGCGGTTGGCGCTGCAAATGGTAGAAATAAAGCTCCGTCATTCCTACTCCGAAGCGCGTCCTCGCTCGTAGTTCTCCGCCACGAGCGCATCGAGCAGACGCACGCCCCAACCCGCCGCCCAACTCTTGTTGATGTCGGTCTGCGGCGAGCCAATACCGGTGCCGGCGATGTCGAGATGCGCCCACGGCACCTTGTCGACGAAGCGCTGCAGGAACTGCGCGGCGGTGATCGAGCCGCCCGGCCGACCGCCCGTGTTCTTCATGTCGGCAAATTTGGAGTCGATCTGCTTGTCGTATTCCGGGCCGAGCGGCATGCGCCATACGCGCTCGCCCGTCCCCTCGCCGGCCTTCGAAAGCCGCCCCGCCAGCGTGTCGTCATTGGAGAACATGCCGGCATATTCGCTCCCGAGCGCAATGATGATGGCGCCGGTCAAGGTGGCGAGATTGACCATGAATTGCGGCTTGAACCGCTCCTTCGTGTACCAAAGCACGTCGCCGAGTACGAGCCGGCCTTCCGCATCCGTGTTGATGATCTCGATCGTCTGCCCGGACATCGACGTCACGATATCGCCGGGCCGCTGCGCATTGCCGTCAGGCATATTCTCGACAAGACCGATCACGCCGACGGCGTTGACCGGCGCCTTGCGCGCGGCAAGCGCATGCATCAAGCCAACAACGCACGCGGCGCCCGCCATGTCGCCCTTCATGTCCTCCATGCCGCCGGCAGGCTTAATCGAGATACCGCCGGTATCGAACGTCACGCCCTTGCCGATAAATGCGACCGGTTGCTGGTTGCGGCGGCCGCCGTTCCAGCGCATCACGACAACACGCGGTGCGCGGCGTGATCCTTGCGCGACGCCGAGCAGCGCCCCCATGCCAAGCTTCCGCAAGGCGCGTTCGTCCAGAACCTCGACCGACACGCCGACCTTCTTGAGACCCTGCGCTCGCCGCGCGAACTCTTCGGGGTAAAGCACGTTGGCCGGCTCGTTGACGAAGTCGCGGGCCATGACGACACCATTGGCGACCGCCTCGGCACGACGCCACGCCTTGCGCGCGCCGCTGACATCGTCGACGCAGAGCGATGCCTTCGCCTTGGTGGCGTCGTTGTCATCCTCGCTCTTTTTTGTCTTGTAACGATCGAACCGGTAAGCGCGCAGCGTCATGCCCAGCGCGACATCCGCCGCTTGGTCGGCGGTCATGGCTCGCTCCGGCAATTCGCCAAATACCGTCGCGTCGCGCGCGCCCGAGCCCAGCTTGCCGGCCGCAATGCCGCCGAGCCGGAGGAAGTCCTTCGGCTTGAGTTCGGTAGCCTTGCCGACACCGACGATGACGAGGCGCGATACCTTGAGGGACGCCGGAGCGACGATGTCCAGCACGGAGCCCAGCTTGCCCTTGAATCCGCCCGCGTCGGCAGCCCGCTTCAGCAGGTCGCCAGCGGGCTTCAATATGGCGCGGCTTTCGCGGCCCAGCCGCAATTCATCGTCCGCGAACAGGATAAGAACCCCTTTCGCAGGGGCGGAGAAGGGAGCGAATGAGAGCTTCAGGCCGTCGGACATCGTGACCGAATCCTTGCAATATGGCAGTGAGTGTTAGGAGCTAACGGGCGGCATTCTTCGACGATGTCTATACCATCCCCTTTCCGGCACATGAAATCGCTGCCGTGGTCCCGCCACGGTGTCATACTAGAGAGCAGTTTGGGTAACGGTGCGTGGGCGGTCCGCGGAAAGAGCGGAACCGGGTATTAGCGGCAAGGCATGGACTCGATCAGCCGGTATGTCGTTCGGACGACCCTGGGCGCCTTCGCTCTTATCCTGATCAGCCTCACCGCCGTGATCTGGGTCACGCATGCATTGCGCGACATGGATATCGTCACCAGCCAAGGGCAGACGATTCTCACATTCATCGGGATCACAAGCCTGCTGATCCCCGCGCTTGTCCTGGTGATCGCGCCTCTCGCATTCGCGATCGCGGTTACTTACGCGTTGAACAAGTTCAACGCCGATTCCGAAATCGTCGTCATGAACGCGGCCGGCATGTCGCCATGGCGTATTTTCCGGCCATTCGCCTTCTCCGCAATGGTGGTATCGGTTCTTGTCGGTCTCATCAGTGCGTACATTGCACCGAAATGCCTGCGCGAGTTGCGCACGCTCATCACGCGTGTGCGCGCCGACCTGATCGGCAACATCGTCCAGCCGGGCCACTTTACGCCGATGGACGGCGGCGCGCTGACATTCCACATTCGCGAACGCAGGCCGAACGGCGAACTGGTCGGCGTCTTTATCGACGACCGCCGCGATCCCGCCGAGCGGGCGACGTTCTTGGCCGAGAGCGGGCAATTAACGGAAAATGAAGTCGGGACATTCTTGATTCTCGATCGCGGCAGCATCCAGCGGCAACCTGCCAAAGAGCGCGACCCGACCATGGTGCAGTTTCAGCGTTACGCTTTCGACCTCACGCAATTTTCCGGAAGCGGCGCGACACCGACGTTCAATGTGACGGAGCGCTATCTCTGGAATTTGTTCAATCCGGATCCGGAGGATCCCTATTACAAAGCCAACAAGCCGCGCTTCCGAACCGAACTGCACGACCGCCTGCTTGCGCCGGTCTATCCTCTTGCCTTCGCGGTTCTGGCGTTCGCCATCCTCGGCGCTCCGCGCACGACGCGACAAAGCCGCGCACTTTCGGTGCTGCTGATGGTGGAGATGGCGGCCTTGGTGAGATTGGGCGGATTTGCATCGATCGTCTTCGCCACCAAAACGCCGGCCCTGCTCGGGCTGGTTTATGTCCTGC
>JAFKKS010000256.1:0-24982 GCA_017304555.1 Hyphomicrobiales bacterium | reverse complement strand
GCGCGATCGTTGAGCAACCGGCATGGTTCGTGAACGGAATCAATGCCCTTCAGGCGCGCTACGCTCGCCCCGCAGTGCAAAGTTAACCCATGCGCCTCCTCGTTACCGGCACCTTCGCGCGCTACGTCGGCCGCCGCTTCCTCGCCGCCGTCGCGGCGGTCTTCTTAGGTATTTTCGTACTTGTCGTCCTTCTCGACTACATCGAGATGACGCGCCGCACCGCCAGCATCCCCGACATCCCGGCATGGATGGTGGCCGCCACCTCCCTTTACCGCGTCCCGCAGATCACCGAACGCCTCCTGCCCTTCTCCGTGCTGATCGGCGCGATGACCGCCTATCTCAACCTGTCGCGGCGCAACGAACTGGTGATCGCACGTGCTGCCGGCATGTCGGCGTGGCAGTTCATCGCTCCCACCGTCGCAGTTGCTTTCGTCCTGGGGATTGTGGCCGCCACCGTCTACAACCCATTGGCGGCAACGTTCGGGGAACGGGCCAAGCGATACGAAGCGCTCATCTTCGGCTCTCAGTCCGCCTCCACAACGGGAACCAAATACTGGATCAGGCAGCGTAGCGGTGATGGCCAATCGATTCTGCATGCCGTAACGAGCCGCGAGCAAGGCGCAGTCCTCGCGGGAATTACCGTCTTCACCTTCGATTCCGAGGGGCGTTTCGCGGAGCGGATCGAGGCCGAAACCGCCCGCCTGGAGCCCGGCCATTGGCGCCTCGAAGGTGCCCGAATCTACAACCCGAACGCCCCCCCAAAGGAGGTGCCGACCTATCTCTTGGCGACGAACCTCAATAGCGAGCAGGTCCGGGAAAGTTTTGCCACACCTGAAACGGTGTCGTTTTGGCAACTTCCCCAATATATTCAACTTGCTGAGCGGGCTGGCCTTGTCGCTTCTGGCTATAGGCTTCAGTATCAGAGTCTCCTAGCGCGGCCATTTATGCTGGCCGCGATGGTTTTGCTTGCCGCAGCGGTCAGTTTGCGGTTCTTCCGGTTCGGCGGCGTGCAACGCATGATTTTGAGTGGAATCGCGGGTGGATTTTTGCTCTACGTGCTCGCCAAGGTGACGGAAGATTTGGGGAAGGCAGAGCTGATCCATCCTTTGGCCGCAGCTTGGTTGCCAGCGCTTGTGGGGTCCGTGACCGGTATCATGGCACTACTTTTTCAAGAGGACGGCTAATGGCTCGGTTGGCCGCCGCCCTTCTAATGAAGCGCATGCCCGCGCGGGGTCGGAATTCGGCTCTCGCCGCCTCGATTCTTGCTGTCTTCATGGCTGCGGCCGGATCGGTCTCCGCTTACGCACAAACGCCTCAGGTCAATTGGGTTGGCGTCCCGCAGAAGCCGCCGTCACAGGCCGGCACCGCCTCCGGAGAGTTGGCGGCCGGCCGAAAAGACCCCACCGCGCAGATGCTCGTTCAGGCGAACGAGATTCAGTACGACTATGCAAACGAAAAGGTCGCAGCCGTTGGGCGCGTCCAGATTCACTATCGCGGCTCGGTGCTCGAGGCGGACCGCGTCAACTACGACCAGCGCACGAAGCGTCTCTATGCCGAAGGCAATGTCCGGCTGACGGAATCGGACGGCAAGATCATCAACGCCGAACGCTTGGAACTGGGCGAGGACTTCCGGGACGGTTTCGTCGATTCGCTGCAGGTCGAGACGGGTGACAAAACCTACATTGCGGCAAGTCGCGCCGACCGTCGCGAAGACAAGCTCACCGTCTTCCAGAGCGGCGTCTACACGGCCTGCGAACCTTGTAAGGACGACGTCAAGAAGCCGCCGAAATGGCAGGTGAAGGCCGCCCGCATCCTGCACGACGAAAACGAAAAGACGATCTACTTCGAGGATGCGCGGCTCGAATTCTTCGGATTTCCGGTCGTCTACTTCCCGTATTTCTGGACGCCGGACCCGACGGTGAAGAAGAAAACCGGCTTCCTCATCCCGAGCTTCGTCAGCGGCAACAAGTTCGGGTTTGGCGCGCAGGTTCCGTTCTTCTGGAACATCGCACCCGACTACGACCTCACCGTCGCGCCGATGTACACCTCGAAGCAGGGCTTGTTGATGTATGGCGAGTGGCGCCAGCGTCTCATCAACGGCTCCTACAACATTCGTGCTGCCGGCATCTTCCAGCAGGACCGGAAAGAGTTCGCCGGAACCGCAGGTGACCGAGAGTTCCGCGGCGGCATCGAGAGCAAGGGCGACTTCCGGCTGTCGGAGAAGTGGTCGTACGGCTGGAGCGGCGCCGTCGTCACCGACAACATGTTCGTCCAGGATTACCGGGTCATCAATCCGGGCGACACTGCAATCGTTTCGCAGGCCTACCTCTTCGGCCGTGGCGACAAGAGCTATTTCGATGCGCGGCTGCTTCACTTCTACGGCCTGAGCCCCATCGACATTCAAAAGCAGCTGCCGGTCGTCCACCCGATGATCGACTACAAGTATGTCTTTAAGAATCCCGTTTTCGGCGGCGAACTCAGCTACAATTTCAACATGATCAGCCTGTCGCGCCAGCAGGCCGACTTCGACCCGGTTACGCAGGCCGCACTCAATGGCGATCTGTGCAACTCCAACAATCCCGCTGCGATACTGAATCGCGCGAACTGCTTGTTGCGTGGCATTCCCGGCACCTATACGCGCGCTTCGGCAGAAGTGAATTGGCGGCGCACGTTCATCGATCCCTATGGCCAGATGTTCACGCCGTTCGTGTCTGTACGCGGCGACATCGCACAGGCCGACATCAACAATCAGCCCGGCGTATCGAACTTCATCCAGACTGGGGATTCGTCGCTGGCGCGCGTGATGCCGGCGGTCGGCATCGAATACCGCTACCCGTTCATCAGCTCACATTCGTGGGGCACGCAGACGATCGAGCCGATCGCGCAATTTATCGCCCGCCCGGATGAGACACAGATTGGCCGCTTCCCGAACGAGACCGCGCAGAGCCTCGTCTTCGACGACGCGAACCTGTTCCAGATCAGCAAATACTCCGGATGGGACCGCGTTGAAGGCGGCGGCCGCGCCAATGTCGGCGTGCAGTACACAGCGCAGTTCGACAAGTACGGCTACTTCAACGCTCTGTTCGGCCAGTCCTATCACCTCTTCGGAACGAACTCTTACGCTGTCGCAGACATGGCGAATGTCGGCATCGCGAGCGGCCTGGAGACGGATGTTTCCGACTATGTCGCACGCGCGACATACCAGCCCAATCAAATCTATTCGTTCACGTCGCGCTTCCGCTTCGATGAGAAAACCTTCGACGCCCGCCGGATGGAGTTCGAGACCCGCTTCAACTTCAACCGTTGGAGCACGTCGATCACCTACGGCCAGTACGACTCGCAGACGTCGGCGAGCTTGCTCGTTCCTCGTGAGGCCATCTCAGCGTCAGCGTCGGTTAAACTTACACCCAATTGGACCGTCGGCGGCTCCACGCTCTACAGCATCGACTCCGATCGGCTGGCAGCTTTGACGGCCAGTGTCGGCTACGTTGACGAATGTTTCGCAATCAATGCGATCTTCGTCAGCAACTACGGCTACCGCGGCGACATCGTACCGAGCCGTGTTTTCATGCTGCAGATCAGCTTGCGCACCCTCGGTGGCACGACGTTCCAACAGACGATCGGCGGCCCAGGCGGAACGGGATCGGGATCGGGCTTCGGTTTGTAAGACCGGAAATGCCGATTATGTTTCAAGCGTTCGAAGACATCGAATTGCAATTTTGGGGGCGATTGACAGCTTGCCGGCGAGGGTCGGCGGCGAAATCGCAGGACGAAAGGTGATGACCTCTCTTTTCCTCATGACAATGAGCCGCCGTGCGCTCGCCGCGGTGGCTGTTTCGGCAGGGCTTCTGTGCTGCGCAATGGTTGCTCCGGCGGCAGCACAGCATATCGTCGCGCGCGTTAACGGTCAGCCGATCACGTCGATCGACGTGCAGCAGCGCGCGAACCTGATCAAGGCATCAACACATAAGTCGCCGCCGAGTCGGGAGGTGATCAACGAATTGGTTGATGAAATCCTGAAGCTGCAGGCAGCGCAGCGCTATCGGATGGATATCCCCGAATCCGAGATCGACAGCACCATCGCCAACATGGCGAACCGCATGCGCCTCAATAAGGAGCAGTTTGCGAAGGTCCTCGGAAATGCTGGCATCGGCATGGGCTCCCTTCGCCGCAAGGTCAAAGCCGACATCGCTTGGCAACAGCTCGTGCGCGGAAAGTTCCAGGCGAGCTTGCAGGTCCGCGACCGCGACATCATGACGGCCATCGGCACGATGAAGGCGCCCAATACGACCGCCTACGACTACGTCCTGCGGCCGATCCTCCTGATCGTTCAGCAAGGCAGCGGCATTCAAGCGATCGAGGCGCGCCGGCGCGAGGCGGAAGCGTTGCGCGCACGCTTTCAGAGCTGCGACGAGGGCATCCGGCTGGCGCGCGGATTGCGCGACGTCGCCGTGAAGGAGCCCATCAACCGCAGTTCGGGGGATTTCAACGCCAAGGTCCGCGAGGTTCTGGACGCCACGGAAATCGGTCACCTCACACCGCCGGACATCACGCCGCAAGGCGTCGAGGTCTTCGCCGTTTGCGAGAAGAAGGCGGGCGCGGGCGACTCCGGCAGCGAGCGAGACGCACGCGAGCAGTTGTTCGGCAAGAAATTCACGGCCCAAGGCCAAAAGTATCTCGACGAACTTCGGCGCACGGCGCAGATCGAAATCAAGTGAAACGGTGATGCCGCGCGCTCTCGCGTTAACGCTCGGCGAGCCCGCCGGCATCGGACCTGACATCACACTCAAGGCATGGCTGCGGCGCCGCGCGCTCGACCTCGCACCGTTCTACGTCGTGGCCGATCCGGATTTTTTGAAGAGCCGCACGGCTCACCTTGGTCTCGACGTGCCGGTGCGGACCGTCGAGCCGCATGCAGCCCTTGCCTGTTTTCCCGACGCCCTTCCCGTCGTTCCGCTCGGACTGACGGTGACGGCCGAGCCGGGTGTCCCGGATGCTTCAAGCGCACCGGCCGCTCTTGCGTCGATCCGACGCGCGGTCGCGGACGTCATTGAAGGTGCCGCAAGCGCGGTCGTCACCAACCCGATCGCCAAATCGGTGCTCTATCGCAACGGCTTTGCTGAGCCGGGACACACGGAATTTCTGGGTAAACTCGCGGCCGAAGCGAGTGGTCGCTCCATGCACCCGGTGATGATGCTGTGGTCGCCGGAACTTGCGGTAGTGCCGATCACCATTCACCTGCCGCTGCGCGACGTGCCGACGGTGCTCACGACCGATCTGATCCTGACCACAGGTAGGATCGTTGCGCGTGATCTCCGAGAGCGTTTTGATATCCCGCGCCCGCGCCTTGCGATCGCCGGCCTTAATCCGCACGCTGGCGAAGAAGGTGCATTGGGCAAGGAGGACGCCGCCGTTGTAGCACCGGCCGTCGCAGCGTTGCGCGCCGAGGGCATCGAGGCGCGTGGCCCGCTCCCTGCCGATACCATGTTCAACGCGCGGGCCCGCGAAGCGTATGATGCGGCGCTGTGCATGTATCACGATCAGGCGTTGATCCCGATCAAGACGGTGGCGTTCGACCACGCGGTGAACGTTACGCTGGGCTTGCCGTTTGTGCGGACGTCGCCGGACCACGGTACGGCATTCGATATCGCCGGGACAGGCAAGGCGAATGAAACGAGCCTTGTCGCCGCATTGCAGCTTGCCAAGCGTCTCGCCAAGGCTGACGCCCCCGCGCCCGTCGCCTGAATGGCGGCCATCGACGATCTGCCTCCCCTACGCGACGTCATTCGTCGTCACGACCTCATCGCCCGCAAATCCCTCGGGCAGAATTTCCTGCTCGACCTCAATCTGACCGGGCGCATTGCGCGCGCGGCCGGCCCACTCGAAGGCGTCACCATCGTGGAAGTTGGCCCCGGTCCTGGCGGCCTGACGCGGGCTCTTCTCGCGTCCGGCGCCGCACAGGTGGTCGCCATCGAACGCGATCGTCGCTGCATCGCGGCGCTGCAGGAAATCGGCGAGGCCTATCCCGGGCGCCTGCGCGTGTTGGAAGGCGATGCGCTAACGACCGATCCGGCACCTTCGATCGAACATACGCCGGCCCGCGTCGTCGCCAACCTTCCCTACAATATCGCAACCGCCCTGCTCGTCGGCTGGCTCACGCTCGAACCGTGGCCGCCTTGGTACGACATGCTCGTCCTCATGTTCCAGCGCGAGGTGGCGGAGCGTATCGCTGCCGTGCCAGGCTCCAAGAGCTACGGCCGGTTGTCCGTGCTGGCGCAGTGGCGCACCGAGGCGCGCATTCTGTTCGACATCGCGCCGGCCGCATTCGTGCCACCGCCGAAGGTGACATCGACGATAATCCGCCTGACGCCACGGCCGGCGCCGCTTCCTTGCAACGCGCGCACGCTCGAGCGCGTGACTGCCGCGGCCTTCGGGCAAAGACGCAAAATGCTGCGCCAAAGCTTGCGTTCTCTCATTGCCGACCCGATACCGTTGCTTGCCGAGACGGGGTTGCAACCAACCGCACGCGCGGAGGACATTCCGGTTTCAGGTTTCGTCGCGCTGGCGCAAGCCTTCGATCGTCATGTTTTGAGCAGCGCGCCCTAGACGCCAAGGAGGACACCCGCAATGCCGCTTCGCCGTCAGTCTTTGACCGCCTATGCCACGCCTCTTTGCGAGACCGTCGTCGACCTCCCGGAGCCGCGCGGAACCGAAGTCCTCGTGCGCATCGAGCGTTGCGGCGTGTGCCACTCGGACGTGCATCTGCAGGACGGCTATTTCGGAATGGGCGGCGACAAAAAGCTGGACATCACGTCCGGCCGCGCGCTGCCCTTCACGCTCGGTCACGAGATCGCCGGCGTCGTCGAGCGCGCGGGGCCTGAAGCCGATGCTGTCGCGGGGTGCGCCGTCGCAGTCTATCCATGGATCGGCTGCGGCGAATGCACCGCTTGCAAGCGCGACGAGGAGATCCTTTGCACCGCGCCGCGACAACTCGGCATCACCGTCGACGGCGGCTTCGCGACACACGTCATGGTCCCGCATCCGCGCTACCTGCTCGACTACGCGCCGGTGCCGACATCGATCGCCGCCGCCTATATGTGCTCGGGTCTCACCGCCTATTCCGCGCTGAAGAAGATCGCGGACCGCGCGGCGAAAGGACCAGTGCTCTTGGTCGGTCTTGGCGGCGTCGGCATGATGGGCTTGGCTTTCGCCCGCGCAATGTTTTCCGAGCCTCCCGTCGTCGCCGACATCGACGCGGAAAAGCGCGAAGCCGCGCTCAAGGCCGGTGCGAAAGCCGCCTTCGATCCGGCCGACCCGGCAGCTCGCAAGCAATTGATAACTGAGACCGGCGGCGGCGCATTCGGCGTCTGCGATTTCGTTGGCTCCGACCGCTCGCTCGCTTTCGCAACGGGCGCGCTTGCGAAGGGCGGCAAAGTGGTCGTCGTCGGCCTGCTCGGCGGCGCTTACAGCACGCCGGTCCCCGCCTTCCCGCTAAAGGTCATGACGATCGAGGGCACATTCGTCGGAAGCCTCACGGAAGCGAAAGAAATGCTCGCCCTCGCCCGCACCGGGAAGGTCGCGCCGGTTCCGATCGTGGAGCGCCCGCTCAGCGCAGCGCAGCAATCGCTGGACGATTTGCGCAAAGGCAACGTTGTCGGACGGATCGTGCTGACGCCGTAGCGTCAGGCATCACACTTCCGCGCGGAGCGCCCGCACGAACTCCGAAAGCCCGATCTGCCGATCGCGCCTGAGGCGCTCGGCCGCAAGGATCGCACGCACGTCCGCAAAAGCTTTCTCAACGTCGTGGTTGATCACGACGTAATCGTACTCGGCCCAATGGCTCATCTCGTCCGCGGCCTTGGTCATGCGGCGATGGATCGTCTCGTCCGAATCCTGCGCACGCGTGTGCAGGCGCCGCTCCAATTCGGCAACGCTCGGCGGCAGAACGAAAACGCTAACGACGTCGGACTTCACGGAATCGCGCAATTGCTGCGTTCCCTGCCAGTCGATGTCGAAAAGGACATCACGTCCCGCTTTCATCGCGGCTTCGACCGGCGCGCGCGGCGTGCCGTAACAATGATCGAAGACTTGCGCCCATTCGAGCAACTGGCCTTTCGCGACCATCGCGTCATACGCCGCACGATCGATGAAATGATAATCGTGCCCTTCCCGCTCGCCGGGCCGTGGCGGGCGTGTCGTCACCGAAATCGAGAGCTGCAGGTTGTCGTCCTCGGCGAGAAGCCGGCGCGACAGCGTCGTCTTGCCCGCGCCCGAAGGTGACGAGAGCACCAGCATCAGGCCGCGCCGTACGATCGCACCTGGTTTTCCGCCCGCCGTCATCGGCTCACTCCAGATTCTGGACTTGCTCGCGGAACTGCTCGACGACCGTCTTCAACTCGAGCCCGATCGTGGTGAGCTCGATGTCGTTCGACTTGGAGCACAGCGTATTGGTCTCGCGATTGAACTCTTGCGACAGAAAATCGAGACGGCGTCCGATCGCGCCGCCCTCCGCAATCAATCGCCGGGCTTGATCGACATGCGCGGCGAGCCGATCGAGCTCTTCGCGCACATCCGCCTTGGAAGCCATCAGCAATGCCTCCTGATGCAGCCGGTCCGGATCCAGGCGATTGCCGCCGTCGAGCAAGGTGGCGACCTGCTCCGCCAATCGCGCACGGATCGCCTCCGGCCGACGCCCGGGCGCTGCGTCCGCACGCGCCGTCAGCGCCGCAATCTCGTCAAGGCGCGCGCTCAAAATCGTCTTGAGCGCATCGCCCTCGCGCCGGCGCATCTCCAAGAGGCTCGCGAGCGCCGTCTTGAATCCGGCGACAACCGCAGCGTCGGCCACGCCACGCGCCGCTTCGTCCTCAGGTTCCTCCACGACGTCAATGACGCCCTTGATGTTGAGGATACCGTCGACCGTTGGTGCGCCCGCTTTGACGCGCCCCTCCACTTCCTGGATCGCCTCCAGCACCGCCGACAGGACCGGTTGATTGATCCGGACGGTCGGCGCCACGCCTTCTCGCCGCACCGACAGATTTGCGTAAAGGGCGCCGCGAACGACGGGGCTCATAAGTTTTCTGATCGCGACTTCGACCGCATCCCACCCCGGCGGAATACGCAGCCGCAAATCCAGCCCCTTGCTGTTGACGGATTTGAGCTCCCATCCCCAGACATAGGTGTTGCTGACACCATCGGCTCGGGCAAAGCCGGTCATACTCGACAGTGTCATGGGCGGAGACTCGCGGGAAAGCGTTGCGGGAAACGTCGCGAACTTATCGGCCGCGTCCACACGTCACAAGCACGCAGCGCCGGAGGTCACAGCGATGTCGCATGCGTCACTGGGCATCCGTCACTGGGCTTGCGCCGCGGGCTTTCGTGACGATTGCTTCTTGTTGCTGCGGTGCGCCGGCTTCGGCGTGGGGGGAGCGGGTTGCGCGGCCGGTTCCGGGGTCGTCGCCGTCGACGCCGGCTGCTCCGGGTCAGGCGTCTTATCGCCTGTCGTCGCGTCGGTCGCCGCATCCTGCGCCGATTTGGCCGCTTCCTTGGCCGCTTCGCGGTTTTGCTGCTCGATCTGGCGCAGGCGTTGCACGGCGCGCGAATGCTGGTCGCCCGTCTCGGAGAACGTATGGCCACCCGTGCCATCAGCTACGAAGAAAAGCTCCTTCGTGCGCGACGGCGTCGCCGCGGCTTCGATCGAGGCGCGTCCCGGATTCGCGATCGGTCCCGGCGGCAGCCCCGGAATGACGTATGTGTTGTAGGGCGTCGGCTGCTCGATCTCGCTGCGCATGATCGGGCGGCCGAGCGCTCCCTTGCCGCCGACCAGCCCATAGATGATCGTGGGGTCCGACTGCAGCTTCATCTTCTGCTTCAGCCGATTCATGAACACCGCCGAGATGCGGGTCCGCTCTTCCGGCTTCGACGTTTCCTTCTCGATGATCGACGCGAGCGTGACCAACTGATCCGGCGTCTTGATCGGCAGATCCGGATTGCGGCGCTCCCAGACGTCATGCACCAGACGGCGCTGCGCCTGATGCATGCGCTGGATGATCAACTCGCGGCTGGTGCCGCGCGTGAAGCGATAGCTGTCCGGCAGAAGCGTTCCTTCGGCCGGAATCTCCTTCACGCTGCCACTAAGGAGATTGTTTTCCAGCAGGCGCGCGACGATCTGTTCCGACGTCAGCCCCTCGGGAATCGTGATCAGGTGCTGCACCACCTTGTTTTGAACGATGGTGTCGATCACGTCACGTAGGCTGGCTTCTTTGGGGAATTGGTATTCGCCGTACTTCAGGTCGTCCTTCGCCTTCATGAACAGGACGCCGCCGACGAACACCCACGGCTGATCGATCACGCCTTCGCGCTGCAGGAAGTCGGCGATGTCGCGCACGCCGAGCCCGCGCGGAATGTTGACGATCTTATCTTGCGTCAGCGGCCCCGGCGCTTCAAAGCGCTGCTTGCCGACGGCCATGGCGATGCCGGCGACGATTGCCAGCACAATGATGGTGGTGAAGATCGCATTGCCTGCGATCACGACCGGATGGCGCACACGACGCGACGGGCGCCCAGGTTGCGGCACCTGCTCCGGCTCCAAGCGCGCACGCGCGCTTCGGGGAGCGATGCGCGCCGGCTCGGCACGCGCAATCGGCGCGGAAACTCGCGAATCGACGTTGGTCTCTTCAGATGCGGCATGCTCCGCCGGCTGCTCGATGCGATCCAGCACGTCCGTCTTGCGCTTGCCCCAGCGAAAGATCATCCGCAAAGTCCATGCATCGAAAGGCACCCATCAATGTCAATGCGTTGTAACGGCCGCATGGTCATCGTCAATTCAGCCGTCTTAAATCGCATCCTGCCCGAGCCCCCGGCAATCGTTCGACGCTCGTCCGCATCGACGGCTTTAATATTCGAGCGCTCGGCCGTTGCGTTTCGCTTTGCCGCGTAACACAAAACCTACCTCGAAATGTGGCAAGCGCGTGAACGCGCGCGCCTTACGACGCCCGCCGCAGCACCAAGCTGGCGTTCGTTCCACCAAAGCCGAACGAATTCGATAGAACGACATCGATCGACCGTTTGCGCGCCTGATGCGGCACGAGGTCGATCACGGTCTCCACCGACGGATTGTCCAAGTTCAAGGTCGGTGGCGCGACCTGGTCGCGAATCGCAAGGATCGAAAAGATCGCCTCCACCGCGCCAGCGGCTCCCAGAAGATGTCCGACCGACGACTTGGTCGAGGACATCGAGATACGTCCGGCCGCATTGCCAACCACACGCTGCACCGCACCCAACTCGAGTTCATCGCCGAGCGGTGTCGAGGTCCCATGCGCGTTGATGTAGTCGATCTCCGTCGCCGAAATGCCGGCGCGCTTGATCGCTGCGCTCATGCACCGGAAGGCGCCGTCGCCGTCCATCGAAGGCGCCGTAATATGATACGCATCGCCGGACAGGCCGTAGCCGATCAATTCGGCATAGATCTTCGCGCCGCGGCGCTTGGCGTGCTCGTACTCCTCAAGAACGACGATGCCCGCGCCCTCGCCCATCACGAAGCCGTCGCGGTCGCGGTCGTATGGCCGCGACGCCTTTTCCGGCCTGTCATTGAAATTCGTGGAGAGTGCGCGGCAGGCCGCAAAGCCCGCGAGTGACATCCGATTGACCGGAGATTCGGCGCCCCCCGCCACCATCACGTCGGCGTCGCCGAGCGCGATCAGGCGGCCGGCGTCACCGATCGCGTGTGATCCGGTCGAGCAGGCGGTGACGACCGAGTGGTTCGGTCCCTTCAACCCATGCTCGATGGAAACGTAGCCGGACGCCATGTTGATGATGCGTCCCGGAATGAAGAACGGGGATACGCGGCGCGGCCCCTTTTCCTTCAAGATGTAGGCGGTCTCGGCGATCCCCTCGATGCCGCCGATGCCGGACCCGATCAGGACACCGGAGACGTTCTGGTCTTCCGCCTCCTTAGGGTGCCAGCCGGCGTCGTCGAGCGCCTGCTTGGCCGCGCACATGGCGAAGGTGATGAATTCATCGACCTTGCGCTGTTCCTTCGGCTCCATCCACTGATCGGGATTGTAGGTGCCGTCGGAGCCGTCGCCGCGCGGAATCTGGCAGGCAATCTGGCAAGCAAGGTCCGAGACTTCGAACTTCTCGACCCGCTTGGCGCCGCTTTTACCCGCGAGCAGTCGGTCCCAGGTGACATCGACACCGCAGCCAAGCGGCGTGACCATGCCCAATCCGGTGACAACGACACGCCTCATTCCATACCCGCGTCAAATTCGATGGCCGCGCCAAGGCGAATAATGGACGCCGCGCCGTAGTCGACGCAACGCCTACCCGCAGATTGCGTAGAAGAGCCTTCAGCTCTTCGCGTTCTTCTCGAGGAATTTGACCGCATCGCCGACCGTAAGAATGGTCTCGGCCGCGTCATCGGGAATTTCGCACCCGAACTCTTCTTCGAAAGCCATCACGAGTTCGACCGTGTCGAGGCTGTCGGCACCGAGATCGTCAATGAAGCTCGCGCTTTCAGTCACCTTTTCGGGTTCGACCCCGAGGTGCTCGACCACGATCTTCTTAACCCGCTCGGCAACGTTGCTCATCGTTCAACCTCGTCTGTTCTTGAATGGGCCGGTTACAACCCGAGATGACGCGGACTTGCAAGCCGCATCGTGGGTCATGGCCGTGGAAAACGCCCCGTCCACAGGCAGAATGTGGTCCCTTCGCCCGAGTTCGGCCGTCCCAGCCAAGCCAAGGCGCGGGGTTACCATACTTCATTCGGCTTGACCAGCGCGGCACCACTGCCTGAAATCACTTATGAATCGCTCCTCGACATGCCGGTTAGTGGCATGCCGCAGCCGCTATATCATCGCCATTCCGCCATTGATGTGAAGGGTCTGCCCGGTCACATAGGCGGCCTCGTCCGACGACAGATAGACGACCGCCGCCGCGATCTCCGCGGGCGTTCCAAGCCGCGCCGCCGGGATACGCGAAAGGATGGCTTCGCGCTGCTTTTCGTTGAGCTTGTCGGTCATTGGCGTCGCGATCATGCCCGGGGCGATGCAGTTCGCGGTCACATTCCGCCGCGCATACTCCTGCGCCACCGACTTGATCATGCCGATCATCCCGGCCTTGGCGGCGGCATAGTTCCCCTGCCCGGCATTACCGGTGACGCCCACTACCGATGTGATGCCGATGACCCGGCCAAACCGGCGCCGCATCATCCCTTTCACCGCCGCACGCGCGAGCAGGAACGTGCTCGTCAGATTGATCGCCAGAACCTTGTCCCAGTCCTCGTCCCGGAGCGCGACAAAAAGGTTGTCACGGGTCACGCCGGCATTGGCGACGAGGATATCGACGCTCCCCATCGCCTCCTCGGCCTGCGGCACGAGTTTCTCCACGGCCGCCGCATCGGAAAGGTCGCAAGGAAGGACGTGAACGCGTTCGCCTAGGTCCTTCGCCAGCGCATCCAGCGCTTCCCGGCGTGTACCCGAAATGGCGACCGTCGCGCCTTGCCCATGAAGCGCCTTGGCAATGGCGCTGCCAATGCCCCCGGTCGCGCCGGTGACCAGTGCAGTTTTGCCGGACAATTGAAACATACGAACGGGCCCTTTCGGCCGAAATCTCGGAAATAGAAATTAGGCTGCCCGCGCAGCGGTGAATGCAGCGATATCGTCGGGCGTACCAATGGCGGACGCCGTTGCACCGTCGGCGATGCGCTTGACCAAGCCGGTCAGAACCTTCCCCGCACCGATCTCATAGAATGTCGTAACACCAGACTGTGCCATGAACGCGACGGATTCGCGCCAACGCACCGTACCTGTCACCTGTGCGACCAGGCACCGGATGATCTCGGCCGGGTCGCTCACCGGCGCCGCCTTCACATTGGCGACGACCGGCACGACCGGCGCTTTGACCGACACGCCAGCCAGCGCTTCCGCCATGGCGTCAGCGGCCGGCTGCATCAGGGCGCAATGGAAGGGAGCGGACACCGGCAGCAGCATCGCCCGCTTCGCGCCCTTAGCCTTGGCGATCTCGATCGCCCGCTCCACCGCCGCCTTGGCGCCGGACAGGACGACCTGCCCGCCGCCGTTGTCGTTGGCCGCCTGACAGACCTCGCCTTGCGCCGCCTCCAGCGCTGCTGCGGCCGCATCGGCAAACTCGAGGCCGAGGATCGCCGCCATGGCGCCGACACCGACCGGCACCGCCTTCTGCATCGATTGGCCGCGGATGCGCAGCAGCCGCGCCGTGTCGGCAATACTGATCGCGTTCGCGGCGGCGAGCGCCGAATATTCACCGAGCGAATGGCCGGCGACGAACGTCGCGTCGCGCGCAAGCGACACGCCCGCTTCCGCTTCGAGCACCCGCATCACCGCGACCGAAACCGCCATCAGGGCCGGCTGCGCATTCTCCGTGAGCGTCAGCATGTCCGCCGGCCCATCCCACATGATCGCCGTGAGCTTCTGACCGAGGGCGCTTTCGACCTCTTCGAATACGGCTCGCGCGGGCGCGAAATTCTCGGCGAGAGCCTTGCCCATGCCGACGGATTGGCTACCCTGCCCGGGACAAATGAAAACGGCCGACATTCGCGCTTCCTCTGAGAGAAAGGCCCTAAGATACCGCAGCAGCGCCAGTGTCAAGTTTCTGTCACATCGCGGGCATGACGACAGGCCTCGCAACAGGCGCGGGTTGCCTTGATTCATTTTATGAAGCCCCTCGGCCAACACACGAGCCGCGGCACTCAAACCCCTGAGAAGACTCTCAAAAGCGCAGCGCGCCTGCTTTGCCATCTACGGGCTTGGCAATCTGGCCCGCCCCGCGCCAGTATCCGGCCGAAATCGAGAATCGAGGGATCGCGATATGGACGTGCGGGCTGCAGTTGCGTTTGAGGCCGGAAAGCCCCTGGAAGTGACCACGGTGCAACTTGAAGGCCCGAAGGCCGGCGAAGTGCTGATCGAGATCAAGGCGACCGGCATCTGCCACACCGACGAGTTCACGCTCTCCGGCGCCGATCCCGAGGGCATCTTTCCCGCCATCCTCGGGCACGAGGGCGCGGGCGTCGTGGTCGATGTCGGCCCCAACGTCACCACCGTGAAGAAGGGCGACCACGTCATTCCGCTGTACACCCCGGAATGCCGTCAGTGCCCCTCCTGCCTTTCGCGCAAGACGAACCTCTGCACCGCCATCCGCGGCACGCAGGGTCAGGGCTTGATGCCGGACGGCACCTCGCGCTTCTCCATCGAAGGCAAGAAGCTGCACCACTACATGGGCTGCTCGACCTTCGCGAACTACACCGTGCTGCCTGAAATCGCGGTGGCGAAAATCCGCGAAGACGCGCCCTTCGACAAGGTCTGCTACATCGGCTGCGGCGTGACGACCGGCGTCGGCGCGGTGCTCAACACCGCCAAGGTCGAGCCCGGCGCCACGGCCGTTGTCTTCGGCCTCGGCGGCATCGGCCTCAACGTGATCCAAGGCCTGCGGCTTGCGGGCGCCGACATGATCATCGGCGTCGACCTCAACAACGACAAGAAGGCGTGGGGCGAACGCTTTGGAATGACTCATTTCGTCAATCCGAAGGAGATCGGCGCGGACCTCGTCCCTTATCTCGTCAACATGACGAAGCGCGGCGCCGACCAGATCGGCGGCGCCGACTACACCTTCGACTGCACCGGCAACGTCACCGTGATGCGCCAGGCGCTCGAGGCGTGTCATCGCGGCTGGGGCGTCAGCGTCGTCATCGGCGTCGCGCCGTCGGGCGCGGAGATCGCCACGCGTCCGTTCCAGCTCGTCACCGGCCGCGTCTGGAAAGGCACCGCTTTCGGCGGTGCGCGCGGGCGCACCGACGTGCCCAGGATCGTCGACTGGTACATGCAGGGCAAGATCGAGATCGACCCTATGATCTCCCACACGTTGAAGCTCGACGAGATCAACAAGGGATTTGATCTCATGCACGAGGGCAAGTCGATCCGCAGCGTGGTGATCTACTGATGAGCAAGGCCGTGGCAGAAAAATCCGATCCCGAACTCATGCGGCTGATCGGCGAGATGCAGCCGCCCTTCGCGAAGCTCATGGGTGGCAAGGTCACCTTCGTCTCGCGCGACAAGATCATTGCGGAACTGCCGGTCCGCGACGATCTCGGCAACCGCAACGGCGTCATGCACGGCGGTGCGATCATGGCCTTCGCCGACAATCTCGGCGGCGCTGCGACTTTCATCAACCTGCCCGAAGGGGCCGGCACGACCACGATCGAGAGTAAGACCAACTTCTTCGCCGCGATCCAGCCGGGCGACGTCGCCCGCGCCGAGTGCACGCCCCTGCACCGCGGCCGCTCCACCATGGTCTGGCAGACGCGGGTCACCCGCGGCGACGGAAAACTGGCCGCCTTGATCACCCAGACCCAGATGGTCCTGCCCGGCCGCGGCAAAGTCGCCTGACTTCGCCCGAAAACGCCCTGGCCGGCCGATATGCTTAACCGCTCGTAAAGCCCAGCCGGGCTAACTTTTGCCGCGGTGAGCGGTAAGTTCTATCCGGGAACCGAGAGCGTGGGCTTGCGCCAGCCCACGGCGAGCCGGCGCGACCCGGACTGAGAAGACGCGACAGAACACGCGAGCCGATGATCCGACCAATTATGTTGCTGGCAGCCCTGGTGACGTTCGCGGCCGCGACGCCGGCTCACGCGACCTACGTCATCACGCGCGACCACGGCGGCCTCGTCGAGGAATACAAGGCGCGCTTCACGAAAATTCGCGACAAGGGCGAGCGCGTCATCATCAACGGCATCTGCAATTCGGCCTGCACGCTCCTCCTCGGCATCGTGCCGCTCAATCGCGTCTGCGTGACGCCGAAAGCGAGCCTCGGTTTCCACCAGGCCTACATCGACAAGGCCTGGACGTTCGGCGTGAAGGTGACGAGCGCGTCGGGCACCGCCGACCTGATGTCGTACTATCCGGCGACGGTGAAAAAGTGGATCGCCAAGCACGGCGGCCTGACGACCACCATGAAGAAGGTCCGCTACGGCTGGGACCTTTGGATGATGATCGACCCCTGCCCCGACGAGTGGTGAGCGGCGCGCGATTTAGTGCCGCCTGCGCCGCTGGAATTCACGCCACGGATCCACGACCGACGCCGCGTGGAACAGCAGGCAACTGCCGAGCGCCGCCTCCGGCCCGACGCAGATCAGGTCGTCGTCGGCCCACACCGCGTTCACACTCCCCCGCGCGAGCGCTGCGCGGGTCGCGGCGAGATCGGCGGCCATCGCCTGCCCCGCCATCCGCGGCACGACGTCGCGGGAGAACTCCGGCAGCATGACGCCCGCCTCACCCTGCTCGACGAATAGCAATGCGCCGCGGTCGAGCGAAAGGCGCGCGGACGTCCCGTCGTCTGCGAACGCGCGGCCGGCATAGCGCGCGAAGCGCGCGGCGGCTTCCTTGCGGTCGGCGACGATCAATACGGTATCGGTCAGCGCCTGCGCGCCGTTCGGCGGTGCTTTGGCGTCGGGCGCCCAGGTCAGATTGGGCGTGTGGCAATAAGCGAACTGGACGCGGCCCTCCGGCATCACGCCGGGCTGCGGCCGCAGCACCGACCAGCGCACTTCGCGCTCGACGCCGTCGACCGTCTTGTGGCGTCGCAGATTGACGACGTCCTGCATCGCAAATCCGTCGGCTGCGAGCCGCCTATGCTGCGCCGGAATATCGGCGTGCGAAAACGCGATGAGATGCAGACCGTCGTAACGGTCCAGCGCGGTTTTCAGCGCGGTGGCGAGCGGCGTGTCGTGCGTCGCCGCCAACACCTCGAGAAAGCCGAGACCAGTCACCGCCAAACGATTGGAGGTTCCCGATGGACGCAGCGTTCCCTGCGCGTCCGCGTTCTGCTGCAGGTTGATCGGCGACAGATCGAAGCCGAGGCGCGTCAACTGCCGACCAGCTTCCTCCAGGTCGCGAACAAAGAAGCCGACATGGTCGAGGAACACTTGGTCATCGGTCGGCAGTTGTGCTGCGATCATCGGCCTACCTCCTTTCGCTCCGCAATCGGGCAATTCGTTACCGCTTGGCACGAGTGCGGGATCGATGCCAAGGCGATGCATTTGGCAGGCGGCGCGGCGGCGTCAATTGTCCGCGCGCCGCCGGGGCCTAGTCGATGAACGCGACGCCATGCTCCTGCGCGCGCAGGCGCGGATCATGCGAACGTATCTCGACCGGGCGGCCTTCGAGAATCTCGAAGCAGCGCGCGAGCGTATCCTCTTCAAGCCGTTCCATCGCTTCCGCCGTGTAGAATGTCAGGTGCGGGAAGAGGATGACGTTATCCATCCCGAACAGCGCGCTGAGCGGATGGCCCGTCAGCGCCAACGGCTCGGTGCTGTAGACATCGAGCGCCGCGCCCGCGATGCGCCTGCCCTGCAGCGCGCGCAACAGCGCCATTTCATCGACGATCGCGCCGCGGGCGACGTTCACGAGAAACGCGCTCGGTCGCATCGCGGCCAGCGCCGCCGCATCGATCAGACCGCGCGACTGATCGTTGAGCACCGCGTGAACGGAGACGAAATCCGCCTGCGCAAGCATCGCGTGCAGGTCGTCGCACTTCTCGATGCCGGCGGCTGCCATCGCTTCCGCGCTCACATTCGGATCGAAGCCGAGAACGCGCATGCGAAAGCCCGCGCCGCCCATGCGCGCCATGCTGCGGCCGATCTTGCCGGTACCGACCAGCGCCAGCGTCTTGCCGGCAAGATCGTTGCCGAGCCAGCGCGGCGTCGGCCACGCCCAGCCTTGCGCCGCCATCTCGCGTCCGATCGGCTGAAGTTTCTTGGCGAGCGCGATCATCAGCGCGAAAGCGCCCTCCGCCACCGTCTCTTCCGCGTATTCGGGAACGTTGACGACCGGGATGCGCCGCGCGCGCGCCGCCGCGATGTCGATCGCGTCGACGCCCACGCCGTATTTCACAATACCCTTGAGCTTCGGCGCCGCCGCGATCACCCGCGCGGTGATCGGCGTGTAGCACATCAGCAGAAGCTCGGCGTCCGCGACGGCGTCGATCAGCGCGTTCTCGCCCGCGCCATCGGGAATGAGCACGAGATCGAGCCCCGCCTCGCGCAGGGCCGCATCGATCTTCGGACACTCCAATTCCTGGTCCGTGCGGACCGCTTTGCGCCGCGCGCTCATAGCGGGTTCCAGCTTAAGCGGCGGCAGCGCGACGTCATGGCGATCCTTTCAGCGAAGGGCGCTCTCTCCTTAGCGCATCTGTCGCAACGCGAAAGCTGTCCTCCCATGGAACATCGGCCCCTCGCGCGGCATTTCCTCAGAAATCGGAGCGAACCATGACCGACGTCTCTCACAATCCCGACAATCCGAGCGCCCCTCACCTCGTCGAGAGCGGCCCCATCACACAGGACAATACCATCCAGCCTGATCCCGAGGTGCGGCTGTCCGAAGGGCGCGCGACCGCGACCCAGATCACGATCACGACGATAGCGGCGCTCGTCATCCTCTTCGTGGTCATGTACGGCCTCAACCAGCGGCCGGAGACGGTACAATCACCCACGACGACCGCGAGCGAGACGACCAACGCCGGCGGCCAGGCGAGCGCGCCAGCACCCGCCGCAGACCAGAAGGCGCCCGCATCGAATCCGCAGGATGCCAACACCGGCAGCAGCGGCAACGGCAAGAAGTAATAGGCGGTTGGGACGGGCGGTGCCTTCGCAGCGCGAATCCCTTGGATCACGCCGCGCTGTTTCGCCGCGCCGCCTCCGCACGCATCAGCCACCACGCGATCCCCGCCGGAATGCCGAAGATCGGAATGAACGCGCCGATCTCGTTGATCGGCGGGATGCCCGCGCTGAAGATGCCGACGGCGCTGTTGAGCAGCGACGCCGCAAGCCACGCCCAGATGAAAAGCTTCGGCGCGCTGTAGGAAACGCCGCGGCTGCCGAGCGCTTTGCCGACCACCACGAAAGCGGCGAGCGCTATCAGCCCGAAGGCGATCAGCATCACGATGTGCATGCGTATTCCTCTCCCTTCCGCCGCGACAGAATAGCATGATCCGAATTTCAAACAGCCGTGCGTGATCGCGCGGCATTTCGTCTTCGTCATTCCGGCCGAGCGCAGCGAGAGCCAGAACCCAGAGTCCTCAACAAAACGATGGGGTAAGACGGTGCGGCGTCCTCATCCTGGAATTTCTCCGTCGATCATCGAGAGCATGATGAGCCTGGGTTCCGGCTCGCGGCGGCTGTGCCGCCTTGGCCGGAATGACGGTCGTGTGAATGTCAAACAGCCGTCCGCATTCTCGCGGGCGGAACGCCCCGAGGTTTGCCGGTCCGTCCCCGTCGAAAAACGAGGGGACGTGGAGCGCCGGGAGGCGCATCCTGGTGGCGGCGTGTGCGAGACGCCGCCGAAGCCACGCTTGCGAAGCGTGGCGGGCGCTTTGCGATCAGCGCCCACGCCTCACGGCGCTCCACTCTGGCGGGGGTGCGCGTAACGTCCGTCCCGCCGCGGCGTTTGTAGATACCCCGGGACCGCGCTTCAGCCCGGCGCAAAAGAACGCGCCGCACCTTCAGCCAGCTCCTGGCACCCGCTCCTAGTGGCGGGGGCGAAGCTGTTCGTACGCGAACAGCGTAAACTTGTTCGCGCTGCCCCGAGGTCCCCCGAGTGACGGCTTGCGTAGAGCCGGCCCGCAGGCGCCGCATCCACTCCCATCTCCAAGACGCCTCCGGAAGACGCCCCTCGTGGAGTGGACAGCCGACAATAGGAATATTGTCTCTTTAATGTCAAGCGTCATTTCCGCCGTCATGGCCGGGTTTGTCCCGGCCATCCACGTCTTACTTTTCTGACCGTCGAAGAAAGACGTGGATGCCCGCAACAAGTGCGGGCATGACGCCAAAGAACATCTCCCCCTAAGCGAGATAGCCGAGACAAGCCCGGCGATGACGGCCTCTCCTTCCTCTCCTCGTCATTCCGGCCGAGCGCACAGCGCGAGAGCCGGAACCCAGAATCTTCAACGGCGGAGAGGGCTGCGCCGCCTTGGCAGGAATGACGGGCGGCGCGAGTTGACGCCCGGCCCTCCGCCCGTCACGTCTGCGCCATGCACGCCACAGCGGAATCGTCCGGCCAATCGTTTTTCGTGAAGGAGAGGACGCTCTTCGCCGCGTTGGCGTTCGTCGCCGCGTATTTCCTCATCTGGCCGCTTTACCGCGCGTTCTTTCTCGTCGAGATCATGCCGAACGAGGGCTGGAACGCCTATTTCCAGGACGCGGCGGTTCACGCGGGCACACTGTATCCGCCGGCGGCGGCGCTCACTTTGAACAACGATCCGCCGCTCTCTTTCTACCTGGTCGGGTGGCTCGGATCGCTCTTCGGCAATTCGCTGTACGCGGGCCGCGCGCTGTCGGTCGTTGCGCTCTTCGGCACGGCCGTGGCGATCGGCGCCGTCGTCAGGCAACTCGGCGGTGCACGATCATCGGCCATCCTTGGCGGGCTGTGCTTTGTCGCCGTGATGGCGGCGGCGTTTCATCGCTTCATCGGCGCGAACGAGCCGCAACTTGTCACCGAATTCCTGATGGTCTCGGCGCTGGCGTGGTTTCTCTTTTCGATCAAGCACGCCCGGGCGCCGGAGCCGGCTTTGTTGCTGATGGTGCTCGCCGGCTTCTTCAAGTACAGCGCCGTTGCGATTCCGATCACCGTCGTCGCGTGGATGTTCCTCTCGGGGTACGTCAAAGCGTGGAGGGCGACGGCGGTCGCCGCAGCGGCTGCACTCGCCGGTCTCGCGATCTGCCACACGGTCTTCGGCGCCGATTTCCTGACCAACCTGCTTTGGCCGCGGAACTATTCCTTCTGGAAGATGTTCGACGGAATCCACAAGCTTCAGTGGGTCGCCGTTCCCTTGATCGTGTGGGCGATCTGGGCGTGGCAACGCCGCAAGACGAAAGCAGCGAAGTTCACCGGCCTTTACGTCCTCATAGCGCTCGTCGCCTACATGGCCGCGTTCGGCGGTGACGGCACCATCGACACAGTGCAGTTCGATCTGATCATCGCCAGCGCTGTCGCATTCGCGGTCGCCTACGACAGGTTTGGAGAAACGACGCAGGCGCAGCGGACCAGCGCTGCGCATTGCCGGACGATCATCATTCTCGCCCTGCTGCTGCGGCTTCTTTTGAACCAGCGATACGAGTCCGCCGCCATTCTCGCGAGCGCGGACTACCGCGCGCAGTTTCCCGCGGCGGAGAACGTGTTCCGGTCCGAGGCACAGAAGGTCGCGGCGATGCCGGGCGACGTCGCCTGCCGGTTCAAGCTCGTATGCTGGGCCGCCGGCAAGGCCTTCGCCGCCGATGATTACAAGATAAGGCAAATTCTCGGCCGGTCCCGCCTCACCGAGGACGAACTTCAGGACGTCCTCACGAAACATAGCGTGGCGTATGCGCGCAACAGCCCGGGCGTTTCAGCCGAGGCGCTGAGGCGAGATGTCTTCGCATCGACGCCACGCTGACATGCCGGCCGGTGTGTTGTGTCGCGCGCCGTTCTTTGGTCTGTTGTCGCCGACCGAAAATGTGAGACATGCCTCATGCGCCTGCGCGCCCTCACCTTCCCCGCCCTGATCGCGCTGACGCTGTGCGGCATCGCTACGGCCGCTGCCGCGACCCTCGACCGCATCAAGAGGACGGAAACGATTCGTATCGGCTATCGCGCCGACGCCCCGCCGCACTCGTTCCTCGACGCCTCGGGCCACCCGACCGGCTACGTCGTCGACATCTGCACCGAGGTGACGAACGACATCGGCCGCGCGCTTGGCCTGGCGAAGATACGCGCCGAATATGTGCGCGTGACCGGCGAGAACCGCTTCACCGCTGTGCGCGACGGCCAGGTCGACCTGCTCTGCGAGGCAAGCTCGATGACCATGGCGCGGCGCGAACTGGTCGACTTCTCCCTGCCGACATTCGTTGACGGCGCCGGCGTTCTCTCGCACGACGCGACGATCGTCAGTTTCGAAGACCTCGCGGGTAAGCGCATCGGCGTCCTGGCCGGGACGACGACGGAGACAGTCTTGCGCAGCGCGCTCAAGGCGCTGTCCGTGAAGGCGGACGTCCGCGTCGTCGAGGATCACCGCAAGGGCGCGGCGATGGTCACGCACGGCAAGCTCGACGCCTATGTCGCCGACCGCTCGATCCTCACCATGATGCTGGCGCAGCACGAGGAGGCACGCGGGCTCAAGCTCTCGCCCCGCTATTTCAGCTACGAGACCTACGGCCTCGCGATGGAGAAAGGCGACAGCGCTTTCCGCCTGCAGGTCGACCGCACCATCGCGCGGCTCGCCCGCTCCGGCCACCTGGAGAAGATGCTCGCCAAGGCCTTCGGCGCCGATCCCGACGACACGCTGCGCGTCCTGATCGCGCTCGACGCCATCCCCGACTGACACGCCTTCACGAAGCGGCTACGCGCTCGTCGTCCGCGGATATTCGAGCTGCATCGCGACGATGTTCGCGGTGCTCGCGTCATAGCGGGACGCGATGGCTTCGAGCGTCTTGTCGAGCGCTTCCGCCGGCGCATCGCCAATCGGCGGAAGCAGGCGCGCGGCCGGCCATGCCGGGGCAACACGATCGGGAAGGATGCGCAAACCGTTGCGGCTCTCCCGCGCCTCGCCCGTCGGCGCGAACGTCAGCGCCTGCGAGCGATAGGTCCGCGACCAGGCGTCGGCGACCAGCGCCAGCGAGACTTCGTCGACGCCGCTCTCGAGCGCGATGCCGAGGTCCTCGTGGTTCCAGAACGCGAGGCGATTGCGCATCACCGTCAGCGCGAACGACCGCGTCAGACGGAACGCGCTGCTGTCGTGGCGCGTGTCCCATTGCAGCAGGCCGAGGTCTTGCGCCACGGCCTCCGCGCGGCTGCGTCCGGCGATCGCTTCGATCAATGTCAACGCCATCGGCATCGAGGCGGTGATGCCCGTGGTCGTCACGACACCGCGATCCGCGACGATCCGCCGGTCCGGAACGTACTGGATCGTCGGATGCTTCCCGCGCATCCCCTTGAGGTAATACCAGTGCGTCGTCGCGCGCTTGCCGTCGAGCAGCCCGGCCGCGGCGACGACCTTCGCGCCGGCGCAGACGCCGATGATCGTCGCGCCCTTTCCGGCCTGCGCCTTGATCCAGGCGAGCGCGGCCGGGACGTCGTCGCGATGCATCGCCGGCACGATCACATAGTCCGCCCCCTCAGGATGCGCCGCGTCGAAAGCGGCGACGCTCGCCTGCGCCTCCACCTTGAGCGCCTGGAAGAGCGTCACCGGCCCCTCCTTGGTCGCGACCGCGACGACATCCGCAACGTCGGCGCGCCGCAGGATGCCGAACGGCATCATGTAGTCGGTGATCTCGGTGCCCTCGTTGACGCCGATGATCGCAATGAGCGGACGCGGCCGCTTCGGCTTCAGCATCGCAAGGATGGCGTCGACTTCTTGGCGCGGAACCGGCGGCGCCGCATCCTGCCGCGTCGCCGCCGGCAGCGAGACGATCCAGCCTGCCCCGCCAAGCGCGGCAAGCGCCGCGACACCGGCACCGCCACGCAAAAGGAGCCGCCTGTTCATCGCCGTCTCCATCAATGCCACTGTTTCGAAGTGGCACGGCACCACGAGAATGCGGCTACGGCGTGAACGTTCAATCGTAGCCCGCATTGAGCAATGCGAAATGCGGGGACTACATCTCGCGCCGACAGATCCCGGATTTCGCTTCGCTCAATCCGGGCTACACGACGCGCGTTATTTCGCCGTGAGTTTCGCGACGAGTTTCTTCGGCGCGATCAGGCCGTAGCTGCGGCGGACGAGCTTATCGACCTCCGCCCAGTCGACGCGAGCGTCGAGCCACATGCCGACCCAGCCCTTCGGCCCGACATAGGGCGGCGCGAAGAAGCGATCCGGATCGGCGCCGGTAAGCACCGCCTGGCTTCCCGGCGGCGCCTTGCACCACACCGCCGGTCGCTTATCGGTCTCGCGCTCCATCGCGAAGATCTTGCCGCGCACGCGATAGGTCGGC